>CAZYDR010000029.1:21820-36926 GCA_964645285.1 uncultured Alphaproteobacteria bacterium | reverse complement strand
CGCCATCACCATCGGTATCGCCGTCGACAATGGAATTCACTACATCTACCGCTTCCGAGAAGAGTACGCGATCACTCACGATTATTTGCAGACCCTGCATATTTGCCATTCCAGCATCGGCAAGGCGGTGTTCTACACGACCATGACCATCATCTTCGGCTTCTCTATATTGGTGTTATCCAATTTCATTCCGACGATCTATTTTGGTGTATTGATCGCCTCGGCAATGTTCATCGCCCTACTGGCGGCGCTGACGGTGCTGCCAAAGTTGATTTTGCTGTGGAAGCCATTCGGTCAAGGCGCTGCTTAAGTGGCCGTGCCCGCTCAGCGCTATGTCTGCCAGGAATGCGGCGCCACCCACGGCAAGTGGGCCGGGCGCTGTGAATCCTGCGGCGGCTGGAACAGCGTTGTCGAGGAATTGTCGCGGGAGTCGGCGCCCAGGGGTCTGGGCCAGGACGCCGGGCGCAAGATCGAGCTGGTGCCCCTCCAGGGCGGCGAGGCTGAAGCACCGCGCCGGCCCTCCGGCATCAACGAGCTCGACCGTGTGTTGGGTGGTGGCCTAGTCGGTGGCTCGGCAGTGCTGGTGGCCGGCGATCCGGGCATCGGCAAGTCGACCATCCTGCTCCAGGCGGCGGCATCCTTGGCGCGCGGCGGCGGCTCCTGCCTTTATGTGTCCGGCGAGGAAGCCACCGGTCAGGTGCGGCTTCGCGCCAACCGGCTTGGCCTGGCCGACGCGCCAGTTCAACTGGCCTCGGCGACCAGCGTTCGCGACGTGCTAACCAGCATCGATTCCCCTGACCGCCCCGACGTGGTGATTATCGATTCGATCCAGACCATGTTTGTCGACACCCTGAATTCGGCCCCCGGCAGCGTTGCCCAGGTGCGCAGCAGCGCCCAGGAGCTGATTCGCTTC
The DNA here is from genome assembly GCA_964645285.1 of uncultured Alphaproteobacteria bacterium. Taxonomy (GTDB): domain Bacteria; phylum Pseudomonadota; class Alphaproteobacteria; order JAAXGF01; family JAAXGF01; genus JAYZAP01. The sequence continues at coordinate 36,013 of CAZYDR010000029.1, read as the reverse complement.
GCCAAGCGCCGGGGCTCTGTCATGATCCTGGTCGGTCATGTTACCAAGGAAGGCCAGATCGCCGGCCCCCGGGTGCTCGAGCACATGGTCGATACGGTACTCTATTTCGAGGGCGAGCGCAGCCATCAGTTCCGCATCCTGCGGGCCGTCAAGAACCGCTATGGCGCCACCGACGAAATCGGTGTCTTCGAAATGACCGACGGCGGCCTCCATGAGGTCGCCAATCCGTCAGCGCTGTTTCTCTCGGAACACGACCGAGACATTAGCGGCGCCGCCGTATTCGCCGGCATCGAAGGCAGCCGCCCGGTGCTGGTGGAAATTCAGGCCCTGGTCACACCGTCGCCCCTAGCCACACCGCGCCGCGCCGTGGTCGGCTGGGATTCCGGTCGCCTGGCCATGATCATGGCGGTGCTCGACGCCCGCTGCGGTCTTGCCCTGGGCGGCAATGACGTCTACTTGAACGTCGCCGGCGGGTTGCGTATTGCCGAGCCGGCAGCGGATCTGGCGTTCGCGGCGGCGCTGGTCTCATCACAGACCGGCGATCCGGTGCCCGCCAACACGGTGGTGTTCGGTGAAATCGGCCTGTCCGGCGAAGTCCGGCAGGTCAGTCAAATCGACGCCCGGCTTAAGGAGGCCGCTAAACTGGGGTTCACCCACGCCATCATACCGCGGCGCAAACGGTCCGAAACTGACGACGACAGTCGAACCGCGCCGCTGGCAGTCCGGGAAATCGGACAGCTGACCGATCTCGTCGCCCTGTTCGATGCACCGGCGTAAGGGGCGCAAGCCACGTGTCGTTTGACTTCAGCAGCTTTCCAATAAACGGCGCGGACCTGACGTTTACCGTCATCCTGGTGCTTTCGGGAATTCTCGCCTTTTTTCGCGGCGCCGTGCGTGAGGTGCTGGCGATTGGCGGCTGGGTAGTGGCGGTAGCGGCGGCCTATTACGGCTTCGAGTACGTTTTACCTTACACTCTCATGTTGATCACCGTGCCCATGGTCGCCAAACCGGTTACCATCGTCGGGCTGTTCGTCGTCACCATGGTGGTCATGTCGTTGGTCAACGGTGCCATTTCGCGGCGCGTCAAGATGAGCAGCCTGGACACCCTGGACAGCTCTCTCGGTTTTCTCTTCGGTCTCGCCCGGGGCGCCCTGATCATCTGTATCGCCTATTTGGTCATGGTGAAATTTGTACCGCCGGAAGAGCAGCCGATCACGGTTCACGAAGCCCGCGCCCTGCCCCTGATTGAGGTCGGCACCGGCTGGCTGATCATGGCGGTACCCGAAGAGGAGCGCGAAGAGATAATAGAATCCATTAAGAACACGAAGGCCATCTTCGCCGACGTAATGGAGAAGAAGGACGCGTACGACGTCCTCACGAACGCGCCGCCCGTAGCCGGCGCCGAAGGTGCCGATGGCTACAGTAACGCCGAGCGGACCGATATGGACCGTCTCATTGAATCGAACCAGTGACGCCAAGGAATCGAGAATGACCGTGCTCCGCCAAGGCGACGACAAGTTTCACGAAGAATGCGGTGTGTTCGGCATATTCGGCCACGTGGACTCGGCGGCTCACACGGCGCTGGGACTTCATGCCCTGCAGCACCGGGGCCAGGAATCAGCGGGCATCGTTTCCTATGATGGCGAACAGTTCCACAGTCACCGGGATCTTGGCCTGGTCGGCGACAACTTCAGTTCCGCGTCGGTCATCAGCCGCCTACGCGGTCACGCGGCAATCGGCCACAACCGCTATGCCACCAGCGGCGAGACCGTGTTGCGCAACGTCCAGCCGCTGTTCGCCGAACTTGCCTTCGGCGGCCTGGCTATCGCCCACAATGGAAACCTGACCAACGCCATTGCGGTGCGCAGCCAGCTTGTCCAGCGCGGTTGCCTGTTCCAGTCGACCAGCGATACGGAAGTCATCGTCCACCTCATCGCCACCAGCGAACTGACTGCGGTCATCGACCGTCTGGTCGACGCCCTGAACCAGATCAAGGGCGCCTATTCCGTAGTCGCCATGACCGACGACGCCCTGATCGGCGTTCGCGACCCCATGGGCGTACGGCCGTTGATCCTTGGTGATATGGAAGGCGCACCGGTTCTGACATCGGAATCCTGCGCCCTCGACATTCTTGGCGCCGAGTTTGTCCGCGACATCGAGTCTGGCGAGGTAGTGGTGATCACTGATCGCGGGATCGAAAGCATCAAGCCGTTCCCGCCCGTGCGCCAGCGGTTCTGCATCTTCGAACACGTCTATTTCGCCCGCCCGGACAGCCGGGTCGAAGGCCAAAGTATATACGAAACGCGCAAGCGTATTGGCGCCGAGCTGGCGAATGAATCAATGATCGATGCCGATGTGGTGGTGCCGGTGCCCGACTCCGGCGTGCCCGCGGCTATCGGTTATGCCGACCAGGCCGGTCAGACCTTCGAACTTGGCATTATCCGCAACCACTATGTGGGCCGCACGTTTATCGAACCCACCGACCAGATCCGCCACCTGGGCGTAAAGCTCAAGCACAATGCCAACGCCGCCGGCATCAAGGGTAAGCGGGTAGTTCTGGTCGACGACAGCATCGTGCGCGGCACCACGTCGGTAAAAATCGTCGAGATGGTGCGCGCCGCCGGCGCCACCAAGGTGCATATGCGTATCGCCAGCCCACCGACCACCCATTCGTGCTTCTACGGCGTCGATACCCCAAGCCGGAACAAACTGATGGCGGCGACCATGGACATCGACGCCATGGCCAAGCATATCGGTGTCGACAGCTTGGCGTTCGTCTCCATCGACGGGCTCTACCGCGCGGTCGGCGAAGACGCACGCTACAACCCGAGCCCGCAATATTGCGACGCCTGCTTCTCCGGTGAATATCCCATTGAGTTGGTCGATCATGAAGGCGGCGGTGACCAGCGCCAGTTCTCCCTGTTGTCGGAGACCGATTGATGACGGGCCGGCTTGAAGGCCGCATCGCGGTCATTACCGGCGCTTCACGGGGCATCGGCGCCGCCGTGGCAAAACGGTTTGCCCGTGAAGGCGCCGAGGTCGTACTGGTGGCGCGCACGGTGGGCGGTCTCGAGGAAGTCGATGACGCGATCCGCGCCGAGGGTGACAAGCCGGCGACGCTAGTGCCCCTCGACATGGTGGATTATCCGGCAATCGACCGCCTCGGCGGGGTGATTGCCGAGCGCCACGGGCGCCTCGATATCCTGGTCGGCAACGCGGGAATTCTCGGCGGCTTGCGCCCCACCGGCCATTTCCCGCCCGACGAATGGGAGCGGGTCATGGCGGTCAACGTCACCGCAAACTGGCGCCTGATCCGCTGCTTCGATGCTCTTCTACGTGCTTCCGATGCGGGCCGCGCCATCTTCGTCAGCTCCGGGGCGGCGACCATGACGATTCCCTATTGGGGCGCCTATTCGACCAGCAAGGCGGCTCTTGAGTCCATGGTTCGTATTTATGCCGCCGAGGTTACCAAGACCAATCTGCGGGTCAATCTGCTCGATCCCGGCAGCGTCCGAACCCGCATGCGCGCCGAGGCCATGCCCGGCGAAGACTCCATGACCCTGCCCCACCCGGATGACATCGCCGGCACATTCGTCGATTTAGCGTCGCCCGACTGCCAGAAGAACGGCGAAGTCGTCAGGACCTACTAGCGCTTATCACCCGGTGCGTAGGGGTTTTTACCGGCGCGCAGAAGCAGGCGGATGGGCACGCCCACCAACTTGAATGTCTCGCGCAACTGGTTAACCAGATAACGCTGATAGGCATCCGGCAAGGCGTTGGGTTTACTGACGAAAATTGCGAAGGTCGGCGGCCGCGCCTTGACCTGGGTAATGTAGCGCAGCTTGATCCTGCGACCCTGGGACATGGGCGGTGGATGGGCGGTGACCACGTCATCGAACCAACGATTGAGCCGGCCCGTGGCAATCCGCTCATTCCATAGCCTGTGCGTCTTGAATACCGCCGGCATAAGCTTGTCGACGCCGTCGCCACGGAGAGCGGAAATGGCGATCACGGGAACGCCCTTGATCTGGGGCAGAGATTTCTCAAGCCGATAGATTAGTTCTTCACGGGCGGCGCTACGGTCACCGACCAGATCCCACTTATTCACCGCGATGACCAGGGCGCGGCCTTCATCAGCGACCAGCTTGGCGATGATCAGGTCCTGACGCTCCAGCGCCATCTCCGCATCGACCATCAGAACTACCACCTCAGCCAAGCGAATAACCCGCAGGCTGTCATCGACGGACAGCTTCTCAAGGCGCTGAACAACCTTGGAGCGGCGGCGCATTCCCGCCGTGTCTACCAGATTGACCGCTCGGCCCTTGTAGTTCCACGCCACGGCGATGGCGTCACGGGTAATGCCGGGTTCGGGCCCGGTAATCGTGCGCTCTTCGCCCACCAGGCGGTTGAGCAATGTGGATTTGCCGGCGTTGGGGCGGCCGACGATGGCAAGTTGCAGCGGTTTGTCGCTGTCGTCGTCTTCGCCATCCAATTCGCTGGGCTTAAAGGCCGCTATGGCGTCGTAAAGTTCGCTCAAACCCTCGCCATGTTCCGCCGAGATCGCAATTGGCTCGCCCATGCCCAGGGAATGGGCATCGTAGAAGCCAGAGTCGCCGGCACGGCCCTCGCACTTGTTGACGATAACCACGACGGCGCCGCCGTGACGTCGCAGTTCACGGGCGAAATGCCTGTCGTCTGGAGTGATGCCGGTGCGCCCATCGACTACCAACAAAGTGACGTCGGCGGAATCCGCGGCCAGGGCAGTTTGTTCCTGCATGCGCTGCTCAAGACTATCTGGCGCCGACTCCGTGAGGCCGGCTGTATCAATGACCTTGAAACGCAAAGGCCCCAGTGATCCATCCCCCTCGCGCCGGTCGCGGGTAACACCGGGCAAGTCATCGACCAGGGCATGGCGGTCGCCGACAAAGCGATTGTACAGCGTGGACTTGCCCACATTGGGCCGGCCCACGATTGCCACGGTGAAAGTCATGGTCGAAGCTCCAACAGGCGCTAGCGCAAAGCGACCAGTTCGCCGTCATTGGTAAGGATATAGACCATCCCATTGGCGGCGATCGGCGACAACTCGACATCGCCGGGCAAAGCAATCCGTCCCAGGAAGCGACCCGAATAGGGCGATATGGACAAGGCGTCGCCGTTGGACCCGACGATGATAAGACGGTCGCTGACCAGCAGGGGACCACTCCAGAAAATGGGAACCTCGCGCTCTTCCGCATTCTCGTAACGCGGCAGGGTTCGAACCCAGCGGATCAGCCCATCAATGCGTGACAGACACAACACGGCGCCATCGGACGATAGGATGTACACGAAGTCGCCGGCGACCCATGGTGTCTGTACACTGGCGACGTTTTGCTCCCACAGGCGCTCGCCGCTACGCAACGCCATGGCGACCATGCGCCCCGCATGGCTGACCGCATAGACCAGGTCTTCATCGATGACCGGGTGCCCGTTGATGTCGCCAAGCGACGCGAGCGGGCCGTATTGACCACCGAACGACAAGCTGTCAGACCAGATTTGGCGGCCGTTTTCAACTCGCAGGGCGTAGATTTCGCCGGACGAAAATGCCGCGACCACCAGGCCGCTCGCGACAGCCGGACTGGCCGCCTGGAGAAGCTGGGCGATCTCGGCAACGCCACTGTGGACCCACAATACGCTGCCGTCGCTGCCATCGAGGGCGTGGAGCTTATTATCGTACGAGACCACGAACACCCGGCCATTGCTATATGTCGGCGCGGCACGAACTGGCGCCCCCACGGGGACACGCCAGTATTCACCGCTGCTCACCGGATCCAGAGCGACAACCTCGCCGGCCCCGGTTGCGACGAACAACACGCCGTCGCCATAGGCGATGCCACCGCCGAACGCCTCGTCGTCTTCGTCCTTGGGGATCACATTAACCCGCCACAGGCGCTCGCCATTGTCGGCCCGCACCGCCGCCACATTGCCTTCCGTATCCATGGCGAAAACCCGGCCACCGGCGGTGACAGGTCCAACCGGCATTCGCCGCTCGTCGGACACGCCTTGGCCGATGCTCGTCGTCCATGCCCGCGCCAACGGTCCCGGCGCTTCGAGATGCTGCATGGCATGATGGGCATCACCACCGGACTGCGGCCAGTCCGCATTCAGAACTGGCCGCGGCAATCGCACGTCAAGGCCGGAAAGTTCCGGATCGGCCATGGGCGCGGCATCGAGTTCGAGTATCGAAATTCGCTCGCCCGGCAAGGGCGGTTTTTCCGGCGCGCCGAACCAGTCCGGCATCATGTCACAGGCGCCAAGCGTCAGCGCCAGAGCCGCGGCCAAAGCTTGCGACAGTGATCGCATCAACCGCCGTCACCCAACGCGGTACCGAGGATTGCGAGCAACCCGGCGGCGCGTAAACGAGCCGCCTGGGACGCGGCCGGATCCTCGACAATATCCGCAAACATCTGGCGCGCGGCCTTGGTTTCACCAGCGCGATGAGCGATCAGGCCGGTCAGTTCCCGAGCACTCGTTCGCCACGGCGAGTCGGCGGCCAGGAGAGGTGTCAATCGCCTCTCAAGCTCATCGCGTGAGCTATTATCCATTAACTGATAAACCGCCATCAACGCCGCAAGTTGTCCCATGGCGGGGTCGACATCACTGTCACCGGCGATGCGATCAAGGACGGCAACCGCGGCCGGCTTATCGCCAGCGGCGACCAGTGCCTCGGCCTCGCGCAGCCGGGCCAGAACTCCGTAGCCGTCACCGGCGCTGTCGGCAAGGACGGCGAACTGTTTCGCGGCAATTTCCGCCTGCCCTTCGGCCAACGACCGACTGGCCGCGGCGAGTTGTTCACTCTCTGCCTGATGCCGGCTTAGCTGGTACTCCTTCCAGCCTACGCTGGCGGCAACAACCAGAACCACGGACACCACCGCGGCGATGGCGTAATAGCCGTAGGTGTTCCACAATTTGAGCCACTGATCGCGGCGTACATCTTCGTCGACTTCACGAAAAACGTCGGACACTGGAATTCTCCGGAGAGCTGGAAAAGCCGGCTACAATATCCCGTGACAGCGGCGATAGCAAACCTCTGCGACGGGTCGATATCATAGCTATGGCCAACCGTTATCCATCGCGCCATTTGATCGAGCAGCCAATGCTGGCGACCTGATCCGCCGGACCCTTGCCGGTTTCGGCAACACCAACCATGGCTTCGAACAACTCGCGCCGGGCATCGGGCGCCGCCTGGTCTCGGAACTCGTCGAGACGACCGCGATATTGCAGTTCGAGAGTACCGTCGAAGCCAAAGAAATCCGGCGTACATTAGGCATCATAGGCTCGGGCCACGGCCTGGCTCTCATCGTACAGGTAGGGAAACGGAAAATCGTTGTCGTGAGCCACACGGATCATGTTCTCGAAGGAGTCGGCGGGATAGGCGTCCACATCGTTGGAACTGATGGCAACGAAGTTGATGCCATGACCGGCCAGATCACGGGCATCACGCACCATGCGGCCGAGGATCGCCTTTACGTAAGGGCAATGATTGCAGATGAACATGACCATGGTGCCCTTGGAGCCACGCAGGTCATCCAACCGATGGTTCACGCCATCGACGCCCGGAAGTTCGAAATCAGGCGCCTTCCAGCCGAAATTACACACCGGAGGAATGGTATCAATCATCTGTCACGTCCTTACACTTGGGCTATTGCGGATTGAACCAAAGTTTGCGGGAGCCGAGCAACCGAGGCAAGGCGCGAATTCGGGCCGGACGAAGGAATTTGTTTTTGTCTAATTGCGCCATGGAGTAGCTTGATCCCGCCACACCATCGACGGCTCGCTCGCCAGGGATTTGGCCATGCTGCACATCACCAAGCCCGAAGTTCCGGAAACCATCGGTTTCTTGCTCATCCCCAGTTTTTCCATGATGGCTTTCACCGCTTCCATCGAGCCGCTGCGTTCAGCCAACCGCATGAGCGGGTACGCGCTTTACGACTGGCAGGTGGTGACGAAGGACGGCAACCCGGTCAATGCCAGCAATGGGCTCGCCACCATGGCATCAACCAGCATTGCCGAGGCCCCCCACTTTCCGACCTTGATCGTTTGCGCCGGTTTGGATGTCCACCTGTTTCGCGACAAGGAGATATTTTCCTGGCTACGCCGTCAGGCGCGAAACGGCACCCGGATCGGCGCCGTATGTACCGGTAGCCACATTCTTGCCCGAGCCGGACTGCTCGAGAACCATCGCTGCACCATCCACTGGGAGAACATTCCCGGCTTCACCGAGGAATTCCCCGACATCGAGGTCACCTCGGACGTCTTCGAGATTGACCGGGGACGCTTCACCTGTTCGGGTGGAACCGCGGCTCTCGACATGATGTTGCATCTGATCGGCCTGCAATACGGCCATGAGCTTACCACGGCGGTATCGGATCAGTTCATCCACGACCGCATTCGCGGGCCCAACGATCACCAACGCATGACCTTGCAGTCGCGGCTCGGCGTGCGCGACACCAAGTTGCTTTCGGTTATCGGGCAGATGGAGAGCAACTTGGAAGAGCCCCTGCTCCGGGGTGAGTTGGCCGACAGTGTCAGCCTATCGACCCGCCAACTCGAACGCTTGTTTCGTAAGTATCTTGGCAGCACGCCAAAACATTATTATCTCGACCTTCGGCTGCGGCGCGCGCGCCAATTGCTGCTACAGACCAATATGTCTGTCCTGGACGTGGCCCTGGCCTGTGGTTTCGTGTCCGCCTCCCATTTCTCGAAATGCTACCGGGAACATTTCGACAAGACTCCCCGCGAAGAGCGCCGCACGCTGGCGTAGGAGCCGCCCTCGTCAGGCAACTGCTTAGCGTCCATTGACAATTCATTACCCAATTCAAGGCATAATCCACGCGCACCCATTTTGGAGCAGCCAGGAGCGGTCGCGCCTTCTCAAGCCTGTACCGACGACATCGTGAGGCCGTTCCAGCCTACGCCCACGGCGTCATTTCGGCCTCGAATGCCCCGACCCTGGCGACGGTTTCCGCTGCCGCGTCGGCGCCTTTACGGAGACTGGAGGCGACGTTTCGGGAGCCGTGGTAGGCGCTAAGAAAGCCGGCTGCGAAGGTATCGCCGGCGCCGGTGGTATCGACCACCTCATCCACCGTCGTCGCCGGACACCACAAGCGCTGATCACAGCCGATTGCCAGGCTGCCATGCTCACCAAGGGTGACGATAAATAGCCGCTTGTGCCGCAGCGCGATGGCTTCGAGGCTGTTCACCAGGTCTTCCTGCTCGCCATCGAGGCCGAAAAACCCGACATCGAACTGGCCAGCATGATCATCAACTAGGCCCACCGGATCGTCGAGGTGAACCAGGGCGCCGAAGTCGACCGCCCGCAAGCCGGCCGACGGCGTCGCCATTACCGATGCGAAGAACGGCAGAATTCCGGCGTAGACGGTGGCGACTAGCACATCGGTCTCGGCAATGATGGCGCGTTCCTCGGCGTCCACCTCATAGTTCGCCAAAACGCCGGCCTCGTAGTTGACGAAGATCTTTTCGCCTGACGGCTCCCGGTCGATGTACTGGATCGACGTGGCGCCCTTGGCATCGGCGAGGCAGGCGTCGATATCCAGATCAGCGATAGCGGCACGAACCAAATCCGCCTCGGGGTCGCTGCCCAGAGCCGTGATGACGCCGACAGTCGCATTAGCCGGAAACAGACGGCGCGCGTTGACCGCGAAATTCAGGCTGATGCCGCCGGGACGATCTGCCTTGAGATCCAGGTAACGGTCCACACCGCAGTCACCAACGGCCGTGACCCTCATGACCGGGCCGCCGCCACCAAGGTGGCCACACGGTCGGCAACAATGCCGCCGCCGTCCTTCAGGCTTGTACCAACGATGGTGCCGTCGGCGACCCTAAGCAGGGCGGCGACGTTGTCAGCGTCGGTACCGCTGCCGATGAGCACCGGTACCGACCCGGCGCCCTGCTTGGCCGCCGCCACCTCGTCGACTTGCGGCGCCTGGCCCGTTACCAGGCCACTGACGATGATGCCGTCAGCGCCATGGGCGGCAGCCAAGGCGGCGGATTCCGTAAGGCTGCGTTCGACCACCATGGTCGCGTATTTGACCTGAATATCGGCCAGGATCAGCACATCTTCGGCGCCGATCTGGCGGCGGTAGGCAACCAGTCCCTCGGGATCGATGGCCATGGCGCTGCCGTGTTCAGGCCGCTCCATGGGGTCAACAAAATAGTCGGTCCTGATGAACGCGGCGCCGGACGCCTTAGCTACCGCCAGGGACGCCATGGGATCGTTGAGCAGGATTTCGATACCAACGGCGGATTTGGCGGCGGCGACAACCGCCTCGCGGGTCGCCCGGGTCATGAGTGCCGTGGTTTCCGGCGCCGCCTCGACGCGCATGGGCCGGTCGTCGTCATTCTCCACCAGAATACCCTGGGCACCGCCCCGTTCGAGGGCGTCTACATCACGCAACGTCCGCGCCAACACCGCATCAAGTCCCGGCGACTGCGGGTAGCCCGGCAGGGCTGGTAGGTGGATTACGCCGATGACCGCCTTGCCATCGCCAAACACGGCGCTGAAGCGGGACACGGAATTCAGCCGCGCCGCCGACGGCGACGGCGGCCGCCATCATCGGCACTCGTTTCGGCCGCTGGTTTCGGCGTCGGCAGAGCCACGGCCTCAGCCAGATTAGGGAACGGATGAGTTTTGTGTGGCAGCGCCATGGCCTCGACGAAGCGTTCCTGAAAGCGCGGTTCCACCGCGGTCTCGATTTTTTCCACACCGCGCACCACGGTCTCGATCTCGGCCCGGGCGGCGCGGTTGAGCAAGGCGATGCGGGCGCCGGTCCCGGCGGCATTGCCGGCGGCGGCGACCTTGTTGAGCGGGCAATCGGGGATCATGCCGAGAACCATGGCGTGCTTGACGTCGATGTGACTGCCGAAGGCGCCGGTCAGCACGATACGATCGACCGTCTCGACCCCCATGCAATCCATGAGCAGACGCGCCCCGGCGTAGAGCGCCGCCTTGGCAAGCTGGATGGCGCGCACGTCGTTCTGAATGATGCGCATCTCGGGCGTGCCGTCGAAAAGCACGTAGGAGAACGTCCGGCCGTCAGGGACAATGCGCGACGAGCGTTCGGCCAGGGAACCATCGATGACCCCGTCGCTGGTGATAATGCCGGCCAGATACATTTCGGCGATGACCTCGATAATGCCCGAGCCGCAAATGCCGGTAACGTTGGAGTCGAAACCCTCTTCGTCGGACCACGCCTCGCAGCCGATGACCCGAAACCGGGGCTCCAGGGTTACCGGGTCGACGCGCACCCGTTCGATGGCGCCCGGCGCGGCGCGCTGGCCGCAGCTGATCTGGGCGCCCTCAAAAGCCGGGCCGGTGGGGCTGGATGCGGCAAGCTGGCGCTTCTTGTTGCCCAGCACGATTTCGGCATTGGTGCCGACATCGACAATCAGCATCAACTCGTCGGAAAGGTGCGGTCCCTCGGCCAGTATAACCCCGGCAGTGTCGGCGCCCACATGGCCGGCGATACACGGCAGTATGTATGTGCGGGCGTTGCTGTAGATGTTGAGGTCGAGCTCGCTGGCCCAGATGGTCACCGCTTCGTCGGTGGTCAGGGCGAAAGGTGCAAGACCAAGCTCAAGCGGGCTGATGCCGAGCAGCAGGTGATGCATGATCGGATTGCCGACAAAGGTAATTTCGAGAATGTCCGCGGTACTGATACCAGCCTCGGCAGCGACTTCGGCGGCCAGTTTGTCGATGGTTTCGCGCACCACCTTGGTCATCTCGCCGTCGCCGCCGGGATTGAGCATGAGGTATGAGACCCGGCTCATGAGGTCTTCGCCAAAGCGAATCTGCGGGTTCATGGCACCGGCGGCGGCGATTACCTCGCCGGCGGAGAGATCGCAGAGATGGGCCGCGACCGTAGTCGAACCCACATCCACCGCAAGGCCATGAGCACGATCGACAAAGCCGGACCACACACCAATGATCTGGCTGCCCTCGCGCACCGCCACGGTCACCTTCCACTCGCCTTTGCGCAGCGCGATCTGAAGCTTGTGCAGAACCCTCAAATCGGCGTCAGCGATATCCAGGTCCCACTGCGCCTTGAGGGCTCGGATCACCCGGCGCAGGTCGCTGGCCGGATCGTGCATATCGGGCTGCTCGACCTCGACGTAATGCAGGGTGACCACCGGATCGACCTCGATCTTGCGGGCGTCGGCGCGCTTGCGTACCAGTTGCTTGTGGACCTGGCTTTCCGCCGGCACATCGATAACCACGTCACCGACGACCCTGGCCTGGCAGCTAAGCCGGCAACCGGGTGTCAGGCCGCGTTTGTCGTCGTAGCGGGTTTCGGCGGCGTTGACCGCCGTTAGATTGCCCGCCAGGGAGGTGATGCCGTGCTTGGCGAATTCACCCTCACTGAGGGTCACCTGACAACGGCCACAAATGGCCCGGCCACCACAGATGGAATCGATATCAACGCCGAGTTCGCGCGCCGCCTGCAACAACGGCGTCTCCAGGGGGAAACGGCCACGCCGTCCCGACGGTGTGAAGACGACGAGGGCGTCGCCGGCTGTGGCGTCGCTAGGCACGCCGGCGGCGTCCTTCACGGCGACGGCTGGTGCCGTCGGCGGCGCCTTCGGGCGCGGCCGGGCGGAAGCGTTTGATCCAGCGGGCACAGTCCTTGTCGTGACCCATCATCACGTCGGCGCCCATGGTCGCGGCGATGGTCTCTTCATGGAGTGGACTGGTGATCGCCGAGGTCATGCCGGCGCCGATGGCCATGGACAGGAACGCGGCGTTAAGGCCGTTGCGCGCCGGCAGGCCGAAGCTGATGTTCGACGCGCCGCATGTGGTGTTGACCTTAAGCTCCTCGCGCAGCCGCCGAATGATGCTGAAGGCGGTGGCGCCGGCGTCGTTGATGGCGCCCACCGGCATGATCAACGGATCGACGATAACATCGGCGCGCGGAATGCCGTGGTCCTCGGCCCGCTCGACGATGGTCTTGGCAACCTCGAAGCGAACGTCCGGATCCATGGAGATGCCGGTCTCGTCGTTGGAGATGGCGACCACCGCGGCGCCGTACTTCTTGATCAGCGGCAGTACCACCTCAAGGCGCTCTTCCTCGCCGGTGACCGAATTGACCAGGGCCTTGCCCTCATAAGCCTCGAGGCCGGATTCGAGGGCCGCGACGATGGACGAGTCGATGGACAGGGGCACGTCGGTCAGGGATTGAACCAGGCGCACAACCTCGGCGAGGATTTTGGGCTCGTCGGCCATGGGAATACCGGCATTGACGTCAAGCATATGGGCGCCGGCGGCGACCTGGGCCAGGGCATCGGATTCGACGCGGCTGTAATCGCCTTCCGCCATTTCGGCGGCAAGCAGCTTGCGGCCCGTGGGATTGATGCGTTCACCAATGATGACGAATGGGCTATCGAAGCCGATCACCACCTCTTTGGTGGCTGAGCTGACAACGGTATTTGTCATGTCGCGGTCCTTATGTTCTGCACTTTGTGGCTGCGTTTGTGATGGGAATGGGAATGGGGATGGCGATCGTCGAGCACGCCCGACCCGCTGATGATTTCGGAGACCAGTTCCTCTTGGCGATACGCCATCAGATGGACCCCGGCAACGCCTTTTATTTCACGGATCTGCTGGAGCAGTTCGATGCAAAGCCATTTGCCTTCAAGTTTCGGCTTTTCCGCATGTTCGAGCCGGGCGATCACGGCATCAGGAATATGAACACCAGGCACGTTGGAGCGGATCCAGCTTGCCGCCCGGGCCGATGCCAACGGGCCGACACCGACCAGGATATAGCATTGTTCGTGGAGCCCCATGTCGCGCACCTGATCCATGAAGCGCTCCAATCGGGAAACATCGAAACAATACTGGGTCTGCACGAACTGGGCGCCGGCAGCAATCTTCTTGGCCAGACGAAGAGGTCGATAATCGTAGGGCGGCACGAAAGGATTGGCGGCGGCGCCAAGAAACACCTGGGGCGGCACGGTCAACTTGCGCCCAGACAAAAACTTGCTCTCGTCGCGCATGGTCCGGATGGTCTCGAGCAAGGAAATGCTGTCGAAATCAAACACCGGCTTGGCGCCCGGCTGATCGCCGGCCTGAACCCCATCGCCGGTAAGGCAGAGAATATTGCTGACGCCCAGGGCCGCGGCCCCCAGTACATCGCCCTGAAT
>CAZYDR010000029.1:0-21810 GCA_964645285.1 uncultured Alphaproteobacteria bacterium | reverse complement strand
ACGGTTGCGGTCGCGGCAGGAAATCTGCATCACCGGCGCATAGCCGGCGCTGGTCAGCAGGGCACAGATGCCAAGGCTCGACATATGGGTGTTGGCGCCCGAGGCATCGGTGGCGTTGATGGCGTCGCAGACTTCGGCCAGCACCAGAGCGCGCTCATAGGCCTCGCGCGGGTCAGCCGAATCCGGCGGATTGAGTTCGGCGGTAACGGCGAAACGGCCGGCCCGCAAAACCCGCTCGAGACGGCCCGCCGACGAGTGGCCGGGCAATGGCCGCTCGGGGTTCGCGGGTGTGGTGGAATCGGCAGCCATCACGCCGCCCCATCGGTGTCGGAACCAACCACCAGGCTCCCAGCACGGGTGACGCGCAGCCACGACGACGTATCGCGATACTGATTATCGACCGGGGCCTGAATATTGGCGATAATCCGGCTATTGCGCATACGCTGGGAGCCGCTCCAGGCCTCGGCCCAGACGCAACGCATCTTGGGTTTGACTTCGCAGTAGCCATTCGGCCGCACGCCACCACAAGGGCCATTGCGCAGGATCTTGGGACAATTCATGGGGCACGACATGCCGGTCGATCGCAAGGTGCATGTACCACACATCTGGCAGTCGAACATGAAGCCCTTGATGTGGCGCTCAAGCACCGCCATGGGCGCTTCAAGGCGGCCATAACCGATTCGCTTGAACAGCGGGTGGAGACGCAGCAGGGTGGCGGCGAACCTGTTGTACAGCCATTCAAGACCGCGTGCATTGCGCACCGACCATTGTCGCACGGCGTACATGGGTGGGTTTTCCTGGCGTTCCCTAGCGCGTGGCGAGAACGCCGGACCCCTCAATGACCTGGGCGATCGAGTTCTCCTGACGCGGCGCCATCAGATGGGCCCCGGAGACACCGTCGATCTCGCGCAGCTCCTGCAACAACTCGGCGCAGATGACGCGGCCCTCGGCACGTTGGTCCTCGGCGCCTTCAAGGCGTTTTATCAGCGGCTCGGGAATATGCACGCCGAACAGATTTTCGTTCATGTAGCGGGCCGAACGGACCGAGGCGATGGGACCGATGCCAATAAGGAAGAACGCTCGCTCGGTGATGCCTTTGTCGCCAAGTCGCGCCATGTAGGCGCGCAACACATCCATATCGAAGCAATACTGGGTCTGGAAGAAGTCGGCGCCGGCGTCGAGTTTGGCACGCAGCCCGTCGGGCTTCCAGTTGTCGTCGAGGGGGCGCGGCGCGTCGGCGGCGCCAATGAACAGCGCCGGCGGCGGCGAGACTTCGCGGCCACCCGGATAGGCGCCCTCGCGCAGACCTTTCGCCGTGGCGAGAATTCCCGCTGTATCAAGATCGAATACCGGCATGGCGTCGGGCTGGTCACCGCTTTTGGGATCATCGCCGTAGAGGCACAGAATATTATGAATGCCCAAGGCGCCGGCGCCCACCAGATCGCCCTGGAGCGCCAGGCGATTGCGGTCGCGGGCGGTGAACTGGAGCACCGGCTGGATGCCGTCGCGGGCCAATATTGCGGCGCAGGCGATGGCCGACATATGGGCCCGGGCGCCAGCCCCGTCGGTGACGTTGACCGCGTCGGCAACACCCTTGAGCGCCGCGACCCGTTCAAGCACCACCGTGGGATCGGCGGCGTCAGGTGGTGAGGTCTCGGCGGTGACGGCGAAGTGGCCTTTGCGCAAGGCCGCTTCCAGATTTCCCGACGAGTGCATTGTGTCGCTGTTCATCACGGCATTCATAATCAGCCTTCTTCCCGGCCGCCGGACGCCACCAGCGCCGCTAGCCTGTCATCATCAAATTCTGCTTCCAGCCGCGCCGCCATGGCGGTAGCCGCGGTATCCAGGTCGTCACCGCAAGCGACCGGCTCGCCCCGGCGCCATTCGGCGAGATAGGCGCCGGTGTCGCGGGCGCCGGAGCGCATGGCGGCGCGGTCAATGGCCTTCTCGAAACGCTCGGTCAAAACCAGCTTGGCCGCGTTGCGCTTCTCCTTGGCAATCACCTGGGCGGGAATGTCACGCCAGTAAACGACTGTCAGCTTTGCCATGAGGCGAACTTTCATCTTTGGGATTTTCAATCGCGGCGACGGCGGCGGCCATGAACTGCTCCAACTCGCCGTAGCCGGTGTTGCGGTAGTCATAGGCCAGACCGAGATAGGTTGCCGCCGCTACGGCCTGGGATTGCAGGTTCGCATCCTCGATTTGCGCCAGATAAACCAGCTTCTGGTAGTTGCCGAAATAGGCGTCGAACAGCTCGGGATGACGGTCGAGGCCGAGGCCCTTGATGATCAACAACTCGAAATGCTTGACCAGATAATCGGTCAGAAAAAAAGACCCCGGCTCGTCGTCCATAAGGGCCTCGAAGTCACGCTCACCGGCATAGAACTGATAGCAGTGGGGACCGGCAATGCGCTCGACCCCCTCCTCCGCCAGAACCTCGTCAAGCAAGCCGCCGGTGCCGCAATCAGCAAAGACCGCGAAGATATTGTCGTACTTGCCGCGCGCCGCGTGGATCTTCTCGCGCACGGCTTCGGGTATTTTCTCGGGTCGGTTATGGAAATGCGCCGGTAGGCACGTCACCGACAACGCACCCCAGCCGTGAGCCCGCTTGAGGGCGGTAATCTCCCAAGCCAGCGCGCCACAGGCAATCAGCAGTGTCTCAGGCGCGCCATCCATGGAGCACTAATTTCCGCCCGCCGCCATTTCCGCCTGGGCCGAACCCTGACGTTTGGCCATGAACTCCTTAGCCGTTTCCACCGCCATCGCCGCATCGCGACAATAGGCGTCGGCGCCAATGCTCTCGGCGAAGGCTTCGTTCAGCGGCGCGCCGCCAACCATGACCACATAGTCGTTGCGCATGCCCTTCTCGATCAGGGTGTCGATGACGACCTTCATGTAGGGCATGGTGGTGGTCAGCAGCGCCGACATACCAAGGATATCGGGCCCGTGCTCCTCGATGGCTTCGAGATAGCTCTCCACAGAGTTGTTGATGCCGATGTTGACGACGTCGAAACCGGCGCCCTCCATCATCATGCCAACCAGGTTCTTGCCGATATCGTGAATGTCGCCCTTGACCGTACCGATGACGACCTTGCCCATCTTGGGCGCGCCGGTCTCGGCCAGCAGCGGGCGAAGAATGAACATTCCCGCCTTCATGGAATTGGCCGCAAGCAACACTTCAGGGACGAACAGAATGCCATCCCTGAAATCGATGCCGACAATTCGCATGCCCTCGACCAAAGCCTCGGTAAGGACCCTATACGGTGTCCAGTCGCGGCCCAGCAGGATGTTGACAGCCTCTTCGATTTCCTCGGCAAGGCCGTCGTAAAGGTCTTCGTGCATCTGCAGCACGAGTTCCTCGTCATTCAGTTCCGCCAGGACAATTTCTTCTTCGTCAGCCATCGCATCAACACCTGTGCTAGGAGTGAACCCAATAGATCATGGACGCGCGGTCGCGAGGGACCAGTTAAATTCAGCCGCCTCTTACTGCTACCTTGTTTACGACATATTCTAGCTAATGCACGACACCATTCACGTTTACGGCCCCGCCAAGACCCGTCACGCTCGTTCGCATGACGATCTTAGTTTGACATTCCCTATCGCCGCAACAAAAAGAGGCGACCGTCCGCGCCCGATTGGTTAACCATTTTCAGGCCTCACCATCGATTGAAACAGATGTATCCGTTAGTGCTTGCCGATCAAAGCAGGGCATCGTATGGGCGTTATTCGAGAATGACTCAATGAGCTTGAGACACCATGAATGAAACGCCTTCACAGCCGACTATGGCGTCCGGTACCGTAGTCGAGCGCGACCCGCTTTATGGCCTAGGCGTTGCCATGGTCATGGTCGCCGGATGTTTCTTCAGCCTTGGTGGACTGTTGGTCCGCCTCGTGGAAGATGCCGGGCCATGGCAGATTCTGATGGTCCGGTCGATCATGCTTTCCGTCACGATTTTCGCTGTCCTGGTAGTTCGTCACCGCGGCAAGGTTTTCGCCGAATTTCGCAGATGCGGCGTCGCCGCGGTTATCGGCGCGCTCTGTCTCGGGGTCACGTTTAGCAGTTTCATTTTTTCGCTGCTCCATACCACCGTGGCCAATGCGGTCTTCATTCTGTGCGCGTCACCGTTCTTCACCGCGCCTCTGGCCTGATTGGTGCTTGGCGAGAAAGTCCGGAAAAAGACGTGGGTCGCCATGGTGTTCGCCGTTATCGGCGTAGGTATCATGGTTGGCGGCGGCATCAGCTCGGGGGCCCTGTTGGGCAACCTCATGGCCCTGTTCGCCGTCGCCGGCTTTGCCGGCTTTGCCGTGGCTCTGCGCTGGGGCCGCGACACAGACATGCTGGCGCTGGCCTGCCTGGCCGGCCTGTTCACGGCCCTGGTCGCGGCCTTCATGAGCGAGGACTTCGCCATGTCGAAGTATGACATCGGCCTTTGCGCTACCATGGGCGTGGTTCAGATGAGCACCGGCATGGTCCTGTTCACCAAAGGCTCGCGCCTTGTGCCCGCCGCCGAGCTGGCCCTGCTGTCGTTGACCGAGGTAGTGCTGGCGCCGATCTGGGTGTGGCTTTGGATCGGCGAAATACCGCGTGTTTGGACGTTACTCGGCGGCGCCGTGGTTTTCGCGGCTATCATCGGACACGCCATTACCGGCATGCGCCGCAAATCAGCGCCGTATGGGGCGGTCTAGACGGGCCAGGTTTCCATGCGATAAGCGGCGTCCCAGAACAGCCATTCAAGCTGAATCCCACGCCGGAACGCGTCATGCATCTGGTCGAGCACCGTCGGGCTGGCGTCTTCGGCGATGTCATCGGCAATGCGGATCGCCTGCTTGACCGTGGTTGCGTAGACCTCGTCCACATAGGTATCGATCCAGGCCATGAAGGGATTGTTGCCGCTGACGGTCTTGTTGATGTGGGTGCCGACCTCCCAGTAGATCCAGAAGCACGGCAGGATCGCCGCCACGGCCACTTCGAAGGGTCCGTGATAGGCGGTGGCCATGAGGAAGTTGTTGTAGCCCAGCGCCGTCGGCGACGGCTCGGTAGCCAGCACTTCGCCGGGCGAAATGCCGAACTTGTCGAAGTAGTTCTCGTGCAGTGCCCGCTCGACGACCACGGCGTTGCGCGCGCTCTCGGCGAAAGCGACCATATGGGCAGTGTCGCCGGCCCGCGCCGCCGCCACCGACAAGGCTCGTGAGTAGGCGATCAGATAGACGCCGTCCTGGAGCATGTAATTGCGGAACCGGTCCATGTTCAAGGTTCCGGCGGCGAGCTCGGCATTGAAGGGATGGTCGATAATGGCCTGGTAGATCGGCGCGTTGCGCGCCCAGGCGTCCGTGGAAAAACTCATGTGCCGGGGTCTCCCCAAAGCTGGTGAAAATGATGGACCGGTCCATGACCGCCGCCGACATCGAGCGCATCGGCGGCCGCCAGTGCAGCCGTTAAATAAGTCTTCGCCCGATCCACGGCCTCGACAACATCGAGACCCCGAGCCAGACCGGCGGCCACGGCGCTCGACAGAGTGCAGCCGGTGCCGTGGGTGTTGGCGGTCGCTACCCGGGGCGCCGCCAGGCGTATGAGGTCATTGCCGCCGGCCAGTAGATCAACGCTCTCGGGCCCATCCAGATGGCCACCCTTGAGCAACACCCAACGCGGCCCGAGGGCCAACAAACGCTCGCAAGCCACTTCCATAGACGCTTCGTCCGTGGCCGTCGCATCGTCGAGCAGCACCCCGGCTTCGGGAAGGTTGGGGGTGACCACCAGAGCCAGGGGCAGCAAACGTTGGCGCAAAGCATCGACCGCATCGGGCCGCAGCAGCACATCGCCGCTGGTCGCCACCATGACCGGGTCAATCACGATATTTTCGGTGCCGTGTTGCTCAATACCAGCCGCTACCGCCTCGATAACCGCCGGCTGGCTCAACACGCCGACCTTCACTGCATCGATGCGGATGTCGTCGAACACGGCATCAATCTGTCCAGTGATGAAATCCGCCGGCAAGTCGTGAATGGCCCTCACCCCACGGGTGTTCTGGGCTGTCAACGCGGTGATGACCGAGGCGCCATAGACACCCAACGCCGAAAAAGTCTTGAGGTCGGCCTGGATGCCGGCGCCACCGCCCGAGTCCGAGCCGGCGATTGTCAAGGCGTTAGCGATCAACAACCTTGCTCCGCTTTGGCGCCATCGACAATGGCCCGAAGCTCGGCCGCGGCCGCGCGCGGATCAGGCGCCGCGCAAACCGCCGAGATCACCGCCACGCCGCCAACCCCAGCGGCGATGACCTGGGGGGTGGTCTCCCGGGTAATGCCGGCAATGGCGACCAGGGGCAGATCGATGGTCGCGGCAATGGACGCCAGACCGTCGAGGCCGATGGGCGGGTCCGGGTTTTGCTTGCTCGCCGTAGCAAAGACGCCGCCGATACTGGCGTAGTCGATCACGCCAGGGGGAATGGCCTTGACCTCATGGTGGAACTTTACGGTCAAACCGATGATGGCGTCATCGCCGAGCAGGCGCCGGGCGTCCGCCGGGTTCATATCCTGTTGGCCGATGTGGGCGCCATCGGCGCCCGCCGCCAGAGCTACGTCGATACGGTCATTGATAAGCAGCGGCACACCGAAGGGCGTCAGGCACTCCTTCAGGCGCCGGGCATCCTGGACCATGCGGCCGGTACCACCGGCCTTGTCACGAAGCTGGATGATGGTGGCACCGCCCTCGGCCGCCGCCACGGCGACCTCGGCCATGTCGCGCCCGGCGCAATGGGCCGGCCCGATAACCAGGTAGAGAGATAGATCGAATGATTGCCGCACGGGTTCTTCGCTTCCCTGCCAGACGCGGGACCCATGCATTGCGACGTATCGGCAATGCAGGCTTCCTACGCTGGCATGATCCAGATCAGGTACAATGGGTTTGTTCTCAGCCCCAGTCTAACCGAATATCGGGGCACCCCAGCCGTCAGACTATGAGTAGACGCCGGTTGCGAAGAACTGTCAACGGCAGGGCCGTTAGTGGGCCTGAATGCGTTCGACCTCGGTGGTCCAGCGCACGCCCTCACCGATGGGTAAATCCTTGGACGACAGATAACCGGTGGCGTCGAAGGACCGGGTCTCGCCCGGCGCTACGTCAACGCTTGCCAGGGCGCTGACATCCATGGCTTTGCTGCAATCATCAATGCTCTCGCCGCCGCCCTTGGGGCAGGCGTAAAGCTGCACTTCGAATTCGATCTGCCAAATCCTGTCGCGCGAATTGTTGGTCAGCTCGCCGGTGAGAGACAGGGTCAGCACCATGGTCGTGGTGCTGCGCGTCAACTTGCTTGGATTTTCGATCTCCACGTTGGCCAGTTCGACCTCGGAGTGCCTGATCGTGCCCAGCATCAGCTTGCCGCTGCCCATGGTCAACCCGGCGTTGATCGCAATGACCGTGACCACGGCGACGATGATCCAAATGCGCTTTGGCACGCCAAGCGGCAGGGCTGAGTTATCTGTTTCAGGGGTCATGGCAAAATCTCTACCACGCCACAGGTTAAGCAATTCCGAACGGCGGTTTAGGTTTCGCTATGGAGAATATCGATGACCCGGTGGGCGATGGTGATTTCCTCGAGAAACGTATGGATGTCGTCCTCGCAATCATAGATCGAACGGGTGACCGATCCGGGTTCGAACAGATCACCGTCCACGGGCACCGCCAGCACGAATACGCCATCGACGAAGCCGGCGCCCAGGGTCTTGTCGTTATGAGCGTCGGCCAGGGCCAACATGGTCTTGCAGAAGGTCGGTGAGACCAGGCGGTAGGCTTCGTCGGGATCGCTGGCGTAGACCGCGAAGCGCTCTTCGAACGCCGGGTCCTGGAACTTGACTCGCTCCTGCTTGCCGAACTTGTCCTTGAAGAAACCTTTGAGCGCATTGCCGACCGCGCCGATATCCCGGCCGATCAGAGTACGGCCCTCAAAGTCCACGGGCACATCGATCTCGAACAAGAGCCCGTCGAACACCGTGGTGCTGGAGTTCTTGTTGCGCTGCACGACCTTGGCGTCGATCATCTTGAAACCGGTATCTCGATGACGACCGACAAACAAGTCCTCACAGCGGTCGAACGAACCCGAGGGGATCACCCCGAGGCTAGTGAACCGCTCGTGATCGAATTGGTCGCCGGGCTCCCTGTCATACTTGAGGCCACCAAGAAACTTGCACATCGGCCCAATCAGTATGTCGCGAAACGCTTCCTGATGGCCATGTTGCAGCTTCTCGGTCCACCACCAGCCAATCCCGCCGGCGACAAAGGTGGGAAAGGCCAGGAAAAAGCCGGTCGCCCATAGGTCGCCGCCGTGCAAGCCGTGCCAAATGTTCAGGCCGATCATGATTCCGGCGGCGGCGGCGATAGCGCAAGCTGCAAGAGTGATCCTCAGGCGGACCTTGCGTTTGGCAAAGCGGTCAACCCGTTCGGCTTCGAGATCGTCGAGCCGAGGCGCGATGTCGCGATCGAAGACTTCGGCGAAACCTTGCTCGTGGGGCTCGCGCTCGCTGAACCGTATAGCTGCTACCATGTCATGCCTCCTGGGGAAAGCCCCCATAGTGTTCGGAATGATCGCCGTCGAAATTGTCCATGCCCCGCCGGGTCAGAATTTTTTCGTCGTCATCGGCTGAGTCACGTAGGATAGCCTGTTCTGACGGCCCCTCGTACCAGCGAATATTGAAGGCGCAGAGCCAGGGATAGAACAGCAACTCGGCATAGTCCGGAATGTGGTCGCGGATCCACCAGCCCAGGGGCCGGTGATCATCGGTGCGTTCGAAGTGATCGAGATACCACGGCACCACCACGCTGGCGGTCGCGCCGCTATAGCCGTCGGCATCGCGCAGATCCCAGATATGACGCGCGGCGCCGTAGACGTTATCGCTGCAGAAATAGTCGTTCTGGCCGGGTTTCATGCGCTGGTGGCAGTAGTCATTGACGTAAGCCGAGCGGAAGGCACTACGTACGGCAATGCTGCCGAAGGCACGATGCAGGGGTTCGAGTACCAATTGACAGAGCTTCTCGCCGGTGGCAATGGCCAGGTCTGGATCGTCGGGGATGTTCGACAGGCCGTGGAAGTTGGCGACTTCGCTGTAAAGCATGTCGCGCATGAAGAAGTGGTCCGACAGGCGGACCCGCCCCAACGCCGTTAAGTCGGCTACAGACGCCGGTTTATCCATAGTTGCCTACCCCGAGGTTATTATTGCACCAGACCGCTTGTACTCTCGGCCCATGAATGGTCAATTGCAATCATCCAGGCAGCGTGGATCAGCAGGAGTTTCGTGATGGGTTTTGTGGTTTCCCTTGAGCAGCCGTCTGTGGCTGTGGCCGGCACCGATGATCGTTTTCCGGTGCGGCGCATTTATTGCGTCGGTCGGAACTATCTGGACCACATCCGCGAGACCGCCGGGGCCGATGAACGGGAGCCACCATTCTTCTTCCAGAAACCGGCTGACGCCATCCTGCCCAATGGCGCCGAATTCCCCTACCCACCCCAGTCCGAGAACACCCATCACGAGATCGAACTTGTGGTCGCCATCGGCAAGGGCGGCGCTAACATCGCGCCGGAGAACGCCCTCGACCACATCTTCGGCTACGGCGTCGGTATCGATATGACCCGGCGCGATCAGCAGGCCAAGGCCAAAGAGATGCGCCGGCCCTGGGAGATCGGCAAGGCGTTCGATCACTCGGCGCCGTGCAGCGCTATCGTGCCGGTGGCCCAGATCGGCCATCTGCAAAGCGCCCGCATCTGGATCGCCGTCGATGGCGAAGTTCGCCAGGATGGCAATATCGACCAGCAGATTTGGAGTGTGCCCGACGCCCTGGCCCACCTCAGCGGTTTGTACGAACTACGCCCCGGCGACCTCATGTTCACCGGCACACCGGCAGGTGTTGGGTCGATTCAGGCGGGCAATGTGCTCACCGGCGGTATCGAGGGCATCGGTGAGATTAAGATTTCGGTGGTTTAGGCGTCGCTTTCCGGGCGCTCTGACGGCGCGGCGGACTCTTTCGGCGAGGTTTGCCCGTGGGCCTCTTCACGGTTCAGACGTTCCATAACCATATGTCGATACTCCTAGTCGTGAAGCGCCCGGTCGAAGTCGATTTTTTCTTCTGACATTTTTTTGTCCTCTTGTCCTACAGGCGGCGAAAGGTTGCCTCAGACCTCCTGTACGATCAATGGAAAACACTCGTTTGCCTGCAGATTCATGGGGATAGAACTGGGAATAACTTGTGTATCACAAGGAAGAACCCTCGGGATAAAGATGAAACACCTGATCACGAAGCGCCCTATGCTAGGGTCAAGCGACGCTGGACAGCCGTGGCCTGGGTGGCCACAGCGGGGAGGAGGATTGACCATGGCAATTGAAATTTCAGGGGCCGAGTTCGCCGAGCGGCGAGCCAAGGCGACGACGCAAGCCCGTGAACGCGGCCTTAAGGGCCTGCTGGTGTGTTCCCGTGGCGGCGGCACCACCGATCGCTACGGCGACGTCATGTATTTGACCAATTTCTATACCGCCTTCCCCTACATTCCGGACCGGGCGCCGGACTGGACAGCGCGGGCCCACGCCTTCGTTCTGTTGCCGGTGGACGGCGACGAGGTGTTGGTCTGCGACACTGCGGTCAAGGAAGATTGGCATGTGCCCATCGACGATATCGTTGTTGCCCCCGACATGATCAAATCACTGGTCGCCGAGCTCAAATCCCACGATCTGGCCGAGGGCGATGTTGGTATCGTCGGCGCCGACGTGTTGACCTGGGGCACCCATCAGGCCATCGCCCGAGAGCTGCCCGATCTCAACCTGAGCGACGCCGGCGACATTCTCGAAACCTTGCGTATGGTCAAGTCACCGGGCGAGGTCGAATTGTTGCGCCATGCATCGAGGGTCGGTTCGCGCGCCACCGACGCCATGATCGAAGCGGCCAAACCCGGTGTCACCCATGGCGAGGTCATGGCCGCCGGGCTCGGCGCGTTGGTTCCGGCCGGCGGCATGCTCTACAATTCGTTCATGAGTTCGGGCCGGGGCGGCGCCAATGCCGCCTCCGTGGGGGGCGCCTTTCCCACCTACGGCGCCGAAGAACCCCTGTCCGACGGCCAGTGGTTTCACGTCGGCCTGTCGGGCGTTGTCGGTGGCTACTATTTCGATCATGCCCGTTCGGTGTCCATCGGTGAGCCGACACCGCAGCAGATCGAAGCCTACGAAGCCCCCATTGTCGCGGTCCAGGCCGGTATTGCCGCCATCGTTCCCGGCGCCAAGGCGTCCGACGTTGCAATCGCCGGCCGCCGGGCCCTGGAGGCGCGCGGCTTCGAGTTGGAAGGCGGCTTTCTCGGTTTCGGCCACGGCGTCGGCCTGGGTTGGGACGCTCCCTGGCTGATTCCCGATGACCACACACCGCTGGTGCCCAGTATGGTGCTCTGCGTCGAGCGTAGCGTGCGCCACAACGGCTATTACGGCGACTTCGAGGAAACTGTCCTAGTCACCGACGAGGGTACCGAACTGTTGACCGACGCGGTGGTTCGCCGCTGGTAGTCGACGGTCAGCTGATACTGAAATACTTGGGCTCACCCATGGTGACGAACTTGAGGAACTCTGTTTCCTCGGTTGCTTCACCGCCCTCGGGGACCGCCGACATGACATCGCTGTAGCGGTCTTCGAGAACCACGTGCGGGTCTTGGCCCTCGACCCAGCCGGAAAAATCACCGTGGATCTTGTAGCCGATCAGATGCTGGACATTCTCCGGCAAGTGCTTGGCCACATCCGGCGGCACGGCAAGGTACTGGTTTTCCTCCTGGCGCAGCCAACCCAGGCTGTAGCCGCAGATCATTCCGGCGCGCCATTGGTCGGTGGTCTGATTGTTGGCGCCGCTATGCCAGAGGCTGCCCAAGTAGATCATGGCTGAACCGCGCGGCATGGCCGCCTGAATGATTTCGTCTTCCTCGCAGGGCACTCGCTCGTCATCCCACAGGTGACTTCCGAGAATTATCCGCGTGGCGCCGTTCTCGGGCGTAAAATCGGTCAGCGCCCACATGGTGTTGCACGGGGCCTGGGGGCCGGGATGGATGAACGGCAACAGGCCGTCGTCGCGATGGAGGATTTGCTCGGATTCGCCGGAGCCGATATTGACCGCCTGGGTGACGTGCAGGTGATAACGCTCGCAATAGGGCCCAAGAAGCTTGTCCATGACCGCCAGGGTCACCGGATTGGGCGCCACTTCCTCGGCAAAGGTGCGGGATTTCGCCACCAGGGCGCCGATCCGCTTAGTCTCATAGCCCCAGAACTCGCCCTTGCCCTTGTAGGACCGGTCGAGGTAACCGTCGAGCTCGGATCTGATCCGGCTCATGGTCGCGTCGTCGAGCACCCGTTCGTAGATGACCGCGCCATCACGATCGAGAATAGCCATTGCCTCGTCGGCCGAGGTATCCGATGATATCTATTGAACCTGCGCCATAACTTCCTCCTCGCTTTTGATTTATCGTTCGATGCTAGCGACACCTCGCGCAGCCGACAATAGTCGAGCCACGAAAGACAGGTGCATGAGCGGAAAGTATCGAGTACCTTCCCGACAAACTGGGACATGATCCCAGACACCGTAAGGAACCAGTCACCATGCTCAACGATGCCCAATCCGTTCTCCTCGAACGCGACACCGCCCATCTCATCCACCCGCTTCACCTAGCCGCCGGGCATGGCAACGCCAAGGTGTGGAGCGGCGGCGAGGGCGAGTTCCTGATCGATGCCAACGGCGACCGCTATATTGACGGCCTGTCGGGTCTGTGGAACGTCACCGCCGGCAACGGCCGCCGCGAACTGGCCGACGCCGCCCACAAGCAGATGCTCGATCTAGCTTATGCGTCGGGCTACACGGGCAGTTCCAACCCACGCGCCATCGAATTGGCCGAGCGCCTGGCCACCATGACCTACCCCAACATCAACCATTTCTTCTTCACGTCAGGCGGCGGCGAATCAACCGATTCCAATATCAAACTCGCCCGCCACTACTGGAAGCTCATGGGCAAGCCCAACAAGACCAAGGTGATCTCGCTGCTCTACGGCTACCACGGCACTACCCTGGCGGCCATGAGCACCACCGGCATGGGCGTCTATTGGCCCATGTTCGAGCCCCGCGTACCTGGTTTCATCCACATCCCCTCGCATTACCCCTATTTCTACGAGGCGCCGGCGGACGGCACCAGCCCGGGTATCGCGGCGGCCAACGAGTTGGAGAAGGCGATCCTCGCCGAGGGTCCCGAGAACGTCGGCATGTTCATCGCCGAGCCGGTCCAGGGGGCTGGCGGCGTCATCGTACCGCCGGACGACTACTTCCCGCGCATCCGCGAAATCTGCAACCAGTACGACGTGCTCATGGCCTCCGACGAAGTAATTACCGGCTTCGGCCGCACCGGCACCATGTTCGGTCTCGAGCACTGGGGCGTTAAGCCCGACCTCATCCAGTTCGCCAAGGCCATCACCTCGGGCTACTTCCCGCTCGGCGGCATCGGCATGAGCGACGATGTCTTCGACGTCCTGAGCGACAGCGGTCAGGCCTGGATGCACGCCTACACCTACAGCGCCCATCCGGTGGGCTGTGCCGTGGCTCTGGCGATGATGGATATCGTCGAAGGCGAAGACTTCATCGGCCAGGCGGCACGCAAGGGCAAGCGCCTGCTAGACGGTTTGCAGGAGGCCATTGGCGATCACCCCTGCGTCGGCGAAGTGCGTGGCCTCGGCATGATGCTGGGTATCGAATACGTCAAGGACCGCGCCACCAAGGAGAACTTCGACCCGGCCGACAAGCTGGGCGCGCGCATGCAGGCGGAAACCGCGAAACGGGGTCTGTTCAGCCGTAGCCGCGTCGATGCCTATCAGCTCGCCCCGCCGATCGTGTCGAGCGACGAAACCATCGAGCGTTGCATCGAAATCCTCGCCGAGTCGACGAAGGCGGTTCTCGGCTAGGGACGGCTACTCCGCGGCCTGGGACGTTTGCGGTTCCAGGCCGCCGGCGGTGCGGGCGATGTCATCCAGATTGTCGCTTAGCGTCGGGCGGCTCTCCTTATAGAACAAGCCAAGCCCCGGGGTATCGGTGTCCTGTGCTTGCGTCATGGCCGCGATCAGGTCCGTGCTGTCGTGATCTTCCGGCAGATCGCGCACCATCATGCCCAGGTTCTTGTAGGTCATGCTGGTCTTGTCGAAGGTCACGCAGGGCGACAGGATGTGAAGGTACGAGAACCCTTCGTGGGCCATGGCCGCGGTGATCATATCGGCCAGGTGGTGGGTGTGGCCGGCGTAGGCTTGGCCGACCCAGCTGGCGCCGTAGGACAGCAGCATTAGCAACGGGTTGAGCGGCTGATCGCGATTTTCAAACGGCGTCGTTTTGGTTTTGAAACCAACCACCGTGGTCGGTGACGTCTGGCCCTTGGTCAGGCCGTAGATGCCGTTGTCGAACAGCAGATAGGTGATGTTGACGTTGCGCCGGGCGGCATGGGGAATGTGGTTGCCACCGATAGCGAAGCCGTCGCCGTCGCCGCCAATAGCGAGAACCGACAAGTCGTCGTTGGCCATTTTGATGCCCGTGGCCACCGGCAAGGTGCGGCCGTGCAGGGTGTGGAAGCCGTAGGTGTTCATAAAGAACGGAAACCGCGAGGCGCAGCCGATACCCGAGACAATGACCACGTCATTATCGGGAATTTCGAGGCGGGTGAGCGCGCTTACCACGCCTTCGGTAATGCTGAAATAGCCGCAGCCGGGGCACCAGGTGGGCAGCGACGAGGAGCGGTGCGATAGTCGCCCACTTTCCTGAATTTCGCTGAGCTTCTCTTCCAGATAGACCGGTTCCCGAAGGTCAGACATGGGGCGTTTCCTCTAGTTTCATCATGCCGCTTTGCGTTTCTTCTTGGGTTTTGCCAGGCGCCGCACCTCGGCCAGGATGTCCTCGACACGCATGGGCATTCCCGGCACCTGATTGATGCGGTGAATTTCGCGTGGTACGGCGCTGGTCAGAATGTTGGCGAACTGGCCCTCGTAATTGAGTTCGGGCACCAGCAGCACCCGGCAATCATCGGTAAAGGCCTTGATGGCGTCGACCGGCAGCGGCGACATCATGACCACTTTCATGGCGGCGCAACTGATGCCTTCCTCCTGGGCGGTCAACATGGCGGCCAGAGACTCACCGAAGGTCGAGCCCCAGGTAATAAGACCGATATCGACCTTGCCGAAATCGCCAAAGCGCTTGGTGATCGAGATGCCGGGATGATTGACCGCCGGTTTGAGCTTCTCGTGGCGCTTTACGGTCATACTGGCATGGGTATCGGAATCGTCGCGCGGCCGGCCGCCTTCGTTGTGTTCAAGGCCCGTGATCGTGTGGACACCGCCGGCCTGACCAGGCAGGGCGCGCGGGCTGACGTTGTCGGCGGTCAGGGCGAAGCGCTGGTAGGGCTTGTTCTTGGCGCGCTTGGCAAAACCCTTGACCAGATCCTGCTTGAACGGGTTTCGGGCCGGCAGATTGACGGTCTCGAAGCGGTTCGACAGGTAGAGGTCGAGCAGCACCACAACCGGCGTCTGGTAGCGCTCCGCCATTTCGAAGGCGCGCCCGGCGCAGCGGTAACAGCCCTCGACGTTGGTTGGGGCGAGGACGATGCGCTGGCCATCGCCGGCAGCGCCGTAGACCGCCAGATTGAGATCCGACTGCTCGGTCTTGGTCGGCATGCCGGTGGAGGGGCCACCGCGCTGGGACACGAAAATCACGCAGGGTACTTCGGCCATGACGCCAAGGCCCATCATTTCGGTCATCAAGGTAAAGCCCGGGCCGGATGTGGCGGTGGCTGTCCGCGCGCCGGTGTAGGCCGCGCCGATGGTCGCCGAAATGGCGGCGATCTCGTCCTCGGTCTGAAGGAAGCGGCCGCCCCGCCTGGGCAGTTCCTCGGCCAGGGATTCAAGAATCGACGTGGCCGGGGTGATGGGGTAGCCGAACACCATATCGATGCCGGCGTCAAGACAGCCGCGCACCACCGCTGAATTGCCATCCATCATGACGATGTTGCGATTGACCGACGCCGGTTTGCCGAATTCGATGAAGTCGAGCTTGAAGGCGTTGACACCCTCGTCGTGGCCGAATTCAAACGCCGCGATATTACCTTCGGTGACCGCCCTGGGTTTGGTACGAAATTTCTCCGCGATGGTCTCGACGAAGGCGTCGTGGGGCATGCCGTAGAGCCCGGCGAGATAGCCCAGCACCACCATATTGCGTGACTTGGCGCCGCCGGTCGCACGCTCGGAAATTTCCCGCAAGGGTAAACCGTAGGGAAGCTGCCCGGCCTTGACGTGGCCGGAAATATGATCGCCTTCCTGCAAATTCAGGATCGGCGCGTCATCGTAAATCACGGCGCCGAAGTCGCGCACCTCCCCCACATGGGCAATGGCGTAGCCGTCATTGAGCGACACCAGCACGTCGGTCTTCTCCTTCATGGAGTAGACCGTATCCGTGGTGATGCGGGTGCGCGCGACACACTTGCCGAAGCCGCGGATCTCGGCCGGATAGACGTCGAAGGTAATGACCCGGTAGCCGGCCCGCGCCATGGCCTTGTTGAGGATGTCGCCGGTGGCGATGGTGCCGTCGCCGGCCGATCCGCAAATGGCGATTTCGATATCGGTTCCGTTCATGGCCTCAGTTGCGCTCCCAAAATTCGGTTTGGATCTGGCCCTTCTTGTCGAGCGAAAGAGTCTCATCAACCGTCGACTTGAAAGCCATATGCTCGCCGCTCATATTGCGGGCCGCCACCTCTCCCATGGCGTCGACGTTCCGGCGCCCATAGTAAAAGCGGTAGGCCTTATCTTCCTCCGACCAGATCTGGCAGACGTCGCCGGCCGCCCAGATACGATTGTCGGTGGTGTTGAGTTCGGGGCTGACGAGAAGCCCGCGCTCGATGTCGACCCCCGAGCCAACCATGAATTCCACCGCTGGCACCAGACCATAGAATGGCATGACAACATCGCCGTCGATCTTGCGACCATTGGTCAGCACCACCCGGCGCGGCAATTTACCCTTCTTGCCTTCCTCGACCCGCTCGACGCCCTCTTCCTCGGTGACCTCGATGCCGATGCGCTCAAGCGCTTCGAAAAAAGCCCCGCGTTTGTCGGCGGCGACCTTGTGGGGCGAGAAGGTATGAACGCTGGGCACCAACACCACCCGGCGGCCGCTGGAGACCAGGGCACGGGCCACATCAAGACCGAGAATATCACCGCCAAGCAAGATCGCGGTACCACCCTTTGTCAGCGACCGAAACGTTGCCATGGCCGCTCTATAGGTGTTGAAATAATTGAATAATTTCTCGCTTTCCCGCAATCCTACTGGCAGATAGCTGCGCCCGCCGCTGGCCACCAGCAGGGTGTCGTAGGATACCTCCTCACGATGACCGAGCATGAGGAGTCGACGATCTGTATCGACATGGGTCACCAGACAGCGGCGGCGCACGGCAATAGCGTTGTCATCGTAATAGGCCGGCGGATTGACCAGATAATCGCGCCAGTCGTGGCGACCGTTGAGCACCTCGGGAAGCTCGTAGCGGTCATAAAGCAGGAAGGCGCCCGCGGACAGAATGGTGACTCGGTCCTTCGGCCGCCGTTCACGCAGGACCGCGGCAGCGCGATTGCCCGCCACGCCGTTGCCGATAATCACATGATGCTTCACTGACGCCATGTCCGAAAAACCGTTCTAGACGTTCTGAAGGAAAATTTCATTTTTTGTGATCGAGATGCATTGGGTCGGGCATACCAGGTAGCAGGCGCCGCACCGGATGCATTCGTTGTTGTCGATCCAGATGGCGCCGACCTTGTCCCATTCATTGGCCTCGTGAAGTTCGCCATAGGCTCCGGCTTCATCAATGGCGACGCCATCCACCAGTTTGATGCAATTGCGCGGCGCCACCTCGATGCAGGCGCGGCAATAGGTGCAGTTATCCGTGTCGATCTCGTACTTGTGGTGACACAGGTAACAGCGTTTAGCCTCTTCGTGGGCAGCGTCCTGGTCGTAGCCGTGTTCGGCCTCACGTTCGATATGGTCGAAGCGGCCCTTGACAGGCTCGGTGGGCATTTCCTGGGGCGGGATGAAATCCCAGGAACGGTTGCGGATGGGTTCTTCGACTGGTTCGATTTTGACCACCAGCTTGCGCCGCTCACGCCCCATGAGCCAGGTATCCATGGCCAGGGACGCCTCGCGCCCGTGGCCCACAGCCTCGACCACGGTAGTCGGACCCTTGACGAAATCGCCGGCGGCAAACAGGCCGGGAACCGAGGTCATGAAATTGTCGTCGATCTTGACGCTGTCCCAGCGGTCGGTATCGACCTTGACGTCGAGATAGTCGTTGACGGTCTTCTGGCCGATGGCGATCAGCACCGTATCGCAGCGTTCCTCGAAGTCGGAGCCCTCAATGGGGATGGCCTCGCGGCGGCCGTTCTCGCGCCAGCCGCCCAGGCGATTCTGGACGAACCGCAGCCCGGTCATCTTGCCGGCATCGTCGGTCACCACCTCGACCGGCGTGCGCAGACCCATGATCTTGACGTCCTCGCGGCGGGTCTCAAGTACCTCATCCTTGGTCACCGGGATGTATTCCTCGGTAGTGCGAATGTGGATGGTGACCTTGCGGGCGCCGAGACGCCGCGCCACACGGGCGCAATCGAAGGCGGTAAAACCGGCGCCGACCACGGCCACCCGTTTGCCCACGGTCTTCTTTACGCCCCGGTGGTACTCCATAAGAAAGTCGAGACCGTATTCCACATTGGGCGCGTTGCGCGCCAGGTCCTCGCCCGACGCCGCGTCGCGCAATGGCAGAGGCGTCGCCGCCATGGATCCGGTGGCCATGAGCACCGCGTCATAGTCGGTCATGAGTATGGATAACGGCACCTCGCCCTCGCCGCTGCCCACGGCGGCACCGACCTTAAGTTCGACACCGAGGCGGAGTGCATTGCGCAATTCGAGGGCCAGCAGATCGCGCGGCAGGCGGAACGCTGGAATGCCGTAGGCCAGCATGCCGCCGGCCAATTCTTCGCGCTCGAAGATGGTGACGTCGTGGCCCAGCATGGAGAGGTCGTGGGCGGCGGCGATGCCGCCGGGTCCGGCGCCGATAATGGCGATGCGTTTGCCCGAGGGCGTGAACAGGTTCTCGGTAATACGATGGTCCGACGGCTTGAGGTCGGCGGCGACGCGCTTGAGATGGCAGATATTGACCGGTGCGCCGTTGCCCGGCCAGCCGTGGCGGCAAACGTCTTCGCAAGGCCGGCTGCAGACCCGCCCAAGCGTGCCCGGCAGCACATTTGCGATCCGGTTAAGCTCATAGGAGCGTCCGTAGCGCTCATCCAGGATCATCTGAATGTAAGCCGGTACATTGGTGTCGGCGGGACAGGCCGCTTGACAGGGAATGTTCTGGCGCACCCAGCCCATGTCTCGCGGGTCGGTCGAGTAGCGGATGGGCGTGACCACCCGGCGGCCATAGGACTGGCGGTCGGAGAAATCTTCGTTCTCGTTGAGATAGACCTTACCGGTCGGGTGCTCGTTCACCCCATCACTCCATTATGACTGTTGTGACTTGGACAAAGGGCGACAAGCCTTCGGAGCGGGCCGAAGACCTCGGCATACGCCACATGTTCGCTCGCTCAACTGTCAATCGCGGGGAAACCACTGGCCCGCATCACCTCTCGTTACCAAGCAAGACGATACATAACATATCGTCAGTTCCCGGCGAGTGAATATTTCGTGAAGCCGGCCGGCACCCGAGGGCGATACATAAGACTGTCCCGAACATACTGATATGGCTCAAGTCTTTTCAACTCTCGCCACCATGGAAGCTATGATCCTATCGTCCCATAAATAGCGCCGCTATGACCCAAGTCAACGACACCATCCACGAGTCGGGCGCGCTGGTTGCCTTTGCTATCGGTGATGACGTATGTCTAGCCCTCTCCAGGTCCCTACATGCCAAGGAAGCCCCCATGAACATCCGGGCCAATTCGCCGCACGCCAAAGACATCGCCTACCATCTCCACCCCTATACCAATGCCGAGGCCCACGAACAGAACGGCCCGCACATCATGCGGGGCGGCAACGGCGTCTATGTCATTGACGATAGCGGCAAGCGCTATATCGAAGGCCTGGCGGGATTGTGGTGTGCGTCGCTCGGGTTCAGCGAACTCCGGCTGGTCGAGGCCGCGACCCGGCAGATGACCGAGATGCCCTACTACCACAACTTCGCCCACAAGACGACGCCGGTGGTGGTCGAGCTGGCCGAGCGCCTAGTCGAGATGATGCCGGTGCCGATGTCCAAGGCGTTCTTCACCAACTCCGGTTCCGAGGCCAACGACACCCAGGTCAAGATGATCTGGTATTACAACAACGCCCTTGGCCGGCCCGAGAAGAAGAAAATCATTTCCCGCCTCCAGGGCTATCACGGGGTCACCGTGGCCGCCGCTAGCCTGACCGGCCTGCCCTACGTACAGAACTCTTTCGACCTGCCGTTGGCCGGCATCCTGCACACCGAGTGCCCGCACTATTGGCGCTATGGCGAGGACGGTGAGAGCGAAGAGGAGTTCGCCACCCGCATGGCCGACAGTCTCGAGCAGATGGTTCTCAACGAGGGTCCCGAGACCGTCGCCGCCTTTATCGCCGAGCCGGTGATGGGCGCCGGCGGCGTGCTGATCCCGCCCAAGACCTATTTCGAAAAAATTCAAGCAGTGCTCAAGCAGTACGACGTGCTGATGGTCGCCGACGAGGTGATCTGCGGCTTCGGCCGGACCGGCAACATGTTCGGCAGCGAGACCTTCGGCATCAAGCCGGACATGATGACCGTGGCCAAGGCACTGTCGTCGGCCTACCTGCCGATCGCCGCGTCGGTAATTTCGGACGAAATCTATCAGGTCATCAAGGCGGAGAGCGCCCGGCTCGGCAACTTCGGCACCGGCTATACCTACTCGGGCCACCCGGTTCCCGCCGCGGTGGCGCTGGAGACTCTCAAGATTTACGAAGAGCGCGACATCCTCGGCCATGTGCGGGCCATGGCGCCGCGCTTCCTTGAGCGCCTCCATAGCTTCCACGACCATCCCCTGATCGGTGAAACCCGAGGTGTCGGTCTGATCGGCGCGGTTCAGATGAGCCGGGACAAGGGAAACAAGACCTACTTCGATCCGGCCCAGAAAGTCGGCGCCATGGCCATGGCCTACGCCGCCGAAAACGGTCTCATTACACGCGCCCTGCCAGGCGATGCGTTGGCGCTGTGTCCGCCGCTGATCATCAAGGAAGACGAGATCGACGAGATGTTCGACCGCATCGGCCTTACTTTGGACAACATTTTGGACGACCTTACCAGGCAGGGTATCGCCGTCGCCTGAGCCGTGGTGCCAAGGCGACGCTAGGAAAACCGCGAAAGGTGATTTGATTTTGAGCCGTCGAAACCAGCGCCAGATAACGGAAAAAACGACCCAATTCACACCTTTCGCCGGTATGGTTAACGAATTGGCGGTTGACTCTGGCGCAAATCACCGTTGAATCGGAGCCGGGCAGACGGTATTGCCCGGTGGGGGGAACTATTCTCCGTAGAATATTGAAGTGAGGTTGGCGCGCATTGTAGGATGCGCGCCGGTTCAAGGGAGTGTCGGCCGGAGAGTTCTCGGCCGCGGAAAAACAAGAAGTGGGAAATTCGGTACGCCATGTCCGATCAAGACGATATACTGGTCCGGTTTACGGACGTTCAGAAGACGTTTGATGGTGAGACGCTGGTCGTCAAAAACCTGAACCTGGACATCGAACGTGGCGAGTTCGTCACTATG
>CAZYDR010000028.1:0-37109 GCA_964645285.1 uncultured Alphaproteobacteria bacterium | reverse complement strand
CGCGCCGCGCCCAGTATGCACAGCATGGCGATCTCGGCGGTGGCGTCGCTGAGCACGTCGGGGGTATTGGTGACGATGACGCCGCGTTCCTTGGCGGCGTCGCAGTCCACATGATTGTAACCCACGGAGAAATTGCAGATCGCCTTGACGCTGGCCGGCAGGCCGGCAATAACCTCGGCGGTGAAGGTCTCGGTATGACAGGGAATGATTGCCACCGCACCCTCGGCCCGGGCGATCATCTCCTCGGGCCCGTAGAAACGGTCATCGAGGTTGAGCCTGGCGTCGTAGTCCCGTGATACTCGCGCTTCGACGGCGTCGGGCAGCTTGCGGGTGACCAGCACGGCCGGTTTGTCAGTCATGCCATTTTCTCCGTTTTGAAAGGCGCGCGGACTATAGCCAACCGTCCAGTGCTGTGAAAGGCTGGTCGATGCGACCACGCCAGCATCCGAGGAAACAGTCATGGTCAGAACTATTGCCGCCGAGCCCTACGCATTTCCCCTCAACGGCGAGATCGATCCCACAAACGCCGCGTTGTTGGTCATCGACATGCAAATCGATTTTTGTGGTCCCGGCGGCTACATCGAGCGTCTCGGCATCGACCTCACGGCGGTGCGGGCGCCGATCGAGCCCATCGGCCGGGTCATGGCGGCCATGCGCGCGGGCGGCTACACCGTCGTCCACACCCGCGAGACGTTCCAACTCGACCTCTCCGATGCCCAGCCGCACCGGCTGTTTCGCGGCGCCGACGGCAGCGGCATCATACCCGGCGACGAAGGTCCCCTGGGGCGCTGCCTTATCCAGGGCGAGCCATGCTGGGACATCATCGCGGAACTGGCGCCGGCCGAGGGCGAGGCGATCTTCGACAAGAACGGTTACGGTGCCTTCGGCACCACCGCCATTGACGCCTACCTGCGCGAGCGCGGCATCACCAACCTGGTGCTCACCGGGGTGACCTCCGACTGCTGCATCCAGTCGAACCTGCGCGAGGCGCTGGACCGGGGCTACGACTGCCTGACCCTGGAGGATTGCTGCGGCGCGCCGAGCCGTGAGTCCCACGACCACTCCATGGCAATCATCCGCGGCCCAGCCGGCGTCTTCGGCACACTGTCCACCTCGGACGCCCTGCTCGACGCCCTCAATAAATAAGGGGACGCCTTACTTAATTAAGTAAGGCGTCCCCATAATTGCTGCTTGGCACCTAGGCGGCGGCGACGACCATGATCTCGACCAAGAACGCCGGCGTTGCCAAGTTCGCCTCGACACAAGCCCGCGCCGGGGCGTTGCCGGGCGACGCCCAGGCATCCCACACGGCATTCATCTCACCGAATTTGCCCATATCGGTAATCCACAAGGTAGCGCTCAGGATTTTCGACTTGTCGGTCCCGGCTTCGGCCAGGCGGGCGTCGATCTTGGCGAGAATTTGTTCTGTCTGGCCCGCCACATCGGTGGAGTTGTCGTCAGCCACCTGGCCGGCTAGATAGACGGTGTCACCGTGAACTACCGCCTGACTCATGCGGGTGGCGGTGCCGTATCGGGTGATGCTCATGGTCTGGTTCTCCTCGGTAGTTTTGCTTATTGGGGCTTGCTGGCGCGGAGGCGGCCAGGCCGCAACTCGCCATTGTCGATGACGACGCACAGTATGCGCCAGTTCTCAACGAAGTGCTCGGCCTTTTCATCGCCCAGAACCTCGCGCATGCGGGCGTTGAGCGGGCCCTTGATGCGTTCGTACTCGTCGCGGGCCTCGGCCTGGTACCACGCGGTGAGATCGGTCAGTTCCGTATCGACGAAGCCGAGTTCCCCCAGCAGGGCGCCGTAGTTATCGAGCGTTTCCATATTGAAGGTCAGGCCCTCGACCTCGAAGAAATACACCATGTCGGTGCTGAACGGATCGGGACCCCGGCACCAGTCGCCGGCCGCCAGCCGCCCACCCGGCCTGAGGACGCGGTAGATGTCGCCAAGCAGCGCCCGCTTGTTGGGGATCTGCGTCCAGGCATCCTTACCGAAAACCACATCGACCGAGGCATCGTCGAGTGTCAGGGGGCCGGGCTCGACCAGGCGAAAGTCGATGCGTTCGCCGACGCCCGCCGCCTCGGCCTCGGCCCGCGCGCGTTCGAGCAGCGGCGCCTCGATATCGAGAGCGATGATATGGCAGCCGTAATCGCGCGCCAACATGATATCGACGCCGCCCAGGCCGCAACCAATGTCGAGCACCAGTTTGCCGGACAAGTCGACACCATCGATGATATCACGTACCGAGTGAGGTCCGCCGGGCGACATGAACCCTTCGCCCCAGATTAATTCGAGCATCGCCACCATGGCGTCGTCATATTCATCTTCGTGCACTTCGCTCATGAGCGTACCTCCGCCATCAGTCAGACCAGCGCGCGTTCGCGCCGGTGGGTGACGATCCCCTGGTCCGGACCATCGAGGTCGCGGGCGTACCAGTGGCCGGAATGAACCGCGGCGGCGATAGTGCCCGGCGCCAGGCAATCACCAAGCCGGGTAACGGTCGCGTTTCCACCAGCCGTCGAACCGTCCCCCATCAGTTCGTGATAAAGCGCGTCGTCGGACAGCCGGGCGGTCACCGAGACCACTGCGGCGCAGGGAATGCTGCTGGGCTTGCCAGTGAAACCACAGGCCAATTGCGCCGTGGCGCCGTCAAAGCCCGTAAAGTTTGTCGATACCCGCACATTGATACCGGCCTCAAGTATCCGCCGCTGGATAAAGGGCTGCTCCAGGGTGCGTTCGGTCCATAGGGAGACCAATCCGGCGGTGGTTACCAGGGTGACGTCGTTGCCGTCGGCGCGCAGCTTCTCGGCGACCACGCCGCCCATGTAGTAGTGGTCGTCGTCGAACACCACTACCGGACCGTCGACCGTGACGCCGGCCATGACGTCGTCGGGCGTCAGGAATTCACCGGTCAGCGCGGTCGCGTTACTCCGCCCGACGCCGTCGGCCCGCCAGCGGGCGCCGGTGGCGACGACCACATGAGCGGCGCCGAACTCGCGCACCTCTTCAGAGCCCAGTTGGCTCTCGCGATAGACCGAGACATTGGCCATCTGGCTCAATTGATAGGTGCGGTAATCGCGAACCCGGCTCCAGGCGCCGAGGCCGGGAAGCGCCGACTCGGCACTGACCCGACCGCCCAACTCGGCGCCGGCCTCGGCCAGGTGAACTTCGTAGCCGCGATTGCCCAGGGACCGCGCCGCCTCAAGCCCGGCCGGTCCGGCACCGACGATAAGCACCTTGTCCTCCGAGCCCCTGGGCGCGATGATTTCGGGATGCCAACCGCGGCGCCACTCCTCGCCCACGGTGGGGTTCTGGGTGCAGCGCATGGCGGCGTTGACGCCATTATTCGTGATGCAGATATTGCAGCCGATGCACTCGCGGATATCCTCGATGCGGCCTTCCTCGATCTTCTTCGGCAGGAAGGGATCGGCAATGGACGGCCGCGCCGCGCCGATCATGTCGAGCACGCCGTTGTTGATCAGCGAGACCATGCGATCAGGACTTGTGTAGCGCCCGACGCTGACCACCGGCTTGGTGGTGACCTGCTTGACGAAACGGATGTAGTTCTCCTGGGCCCCCTCCTCGACAAAACGAGAGGTTCGCGCGTCGTTGGCAAAGGTCGAAATGTTGACGTCCCACAAGTCGGGTAATTCGGCCAGCAGTTCAACCACCTCACGGCCTTCGCCGTCGCAGGTCAGGCCGGCATCGCCGAGCAGTTCCTCGACGGCGAGACGCACGGCGACACCACAGGTATCACCCACCGTCTCCTTGGTGTCCTCGATAAGTTCACGCAGCAGCCGCGTGCGGTTCTCCATGCTGCCGCCGTATTCGTCGGTGCGCTCATTAAAGCGGCTGAGCAGAAATTGCATGGGACCATAGCCGTGGGCGGCATAGACATAGACGATATCGAAACCGGCCTGCTTGGCGCGAACGGCGGCATCCCGGTGCCATTGGCGAAGCTGGCGAATATCACTCTTGTCCATGGCTCGGGTTTGATACGGATCAGGATGCCATACGGGCCGGCTCGACGGCGCCAGGGAAATCTCCCGGGTCTGACGATTGCCGGTGGAAAATCCGCCATACCACAGCTCGCAACCGGCCAGGCTGCCGTGCTCATGTACCGCCTCGGTCATGACTGCCAGGGCGCGGACATCCTCGTCATCCCACAGGCGGCAATGGGCCGACGGCGAATCGTCCGACGACGGGTGGATCGAGCAATACTCGGTACACACCACGCCCCAGCCGCCTTCGGCCTTTGTGCCCCGCATGGCCGCCAGCATCTGGGGGAAATTATGGCCAAGTCCGGTGCAATGAGGCACTTGGTAGAACCGGTTAGGCGCCGTCACCGGTCCGATTTTGACCGGCTCGAACATTACATCGTAACGCGGATCACGAGCCATGCCGCTCCTCCTCAAACTTTACGATTTGCCAGCTGACGTCAGACCAGTGCACGCTCACGACGGTTTCGTACAATGCCATCAGGCGCTGGCGCATCGAGTTCGCGGGCATACAGGTGGCCGGCATAGACCGCCGCCGCGATGGTGCTGGGCGCGTAACAGTCGCCGATCGCCTTCACCGTCTTGATACCGCTTGCCTCGAGGCCGGCGGCATCAGCCATGAGCGCCTGATAGAGCGCGTCGTCGGGATTGCGCGCGGTAACCAGCACCACCGTGTTAGAGGTCCGGTGGCTACGCTGGTCGGTGTAGACACAGGCCAGTTCAACACTTTCACCGTCGAACGAGACCAGGTTCTGCAGCGGCACGATACCGATACCGGCCTCAATGATCCGAGCCTGGTTGAAGCGCTGCTCAAGAGTGGCCTCGGTCCACGCCGAGACCACCGCCGCAGTGGTCACCAGCGTTACCTCGCGGCCTTCGTCCTTCAGCTTCTCGGCCATCAGGGCGGCCATGTAGTAATGGTCGTCGTCGAACACCACTACTGGATCGGGAATCTCGATGCCGGCCATGATGTCGTCGGGCGAGACCACGACTTCGCCGTCGATTTTCACACCCATGGGGTTCGAACGCCCGCCGCCGTCGGCGCGCCATTGAGAGCCGGTGGCGACGACCACATGGGCGGCGCCGAATTCCCGCACCTGGGCGGCGTCGAGACGGCTTTCGTAATAAACCGAGACGTTGGCCATCTGCTGGATCTGGTAGGCCCGATAGTCGCGTACCCGGCCCCAGGGCGACAATCCCGGCAGCTTCGCTTCCGCGTTGATGCGCCCTCCAAGCTCTGCGGTGGCCTCGGCCAAATGGATGTCGTAGCCGCGCTGGCCCAGGGCCCGCGCCGCCTCGAGTCCGGCCGGTCCACCGCCGATGATCAGCACCTTGTCGTCCGAACCCTTCGGCGCGATGGTTTCCGGATGCCAATCGCTGCGCCACTCCTCGCCCACCGTGGGGTTCTGGGTGCAACGGATGGGCACGCCCAAGGCATCGCCGGAAATGCACAGGTTGCAGCCGATGCACTCGCGGATGTCCTCGATGCGGCCTTCTTCTATTTTTTTCGGCAGGAACGGATCGGCGATGGACGGCCGCGCGGCGCCGATCATGTCGAGCACGCCGCGATTGATCTGACCGACCATGGCGTCGGCCGAGGTGAAACGCCCGACGCCGACCACCGGCTTGGTGGTCAGGGATTTGACGAAGTCGATATAGGACTCCTGAGCACCTTCCTCGACGTAGCGCGAGGTCTGGGCGTCGCTCGGAAAGTCGGCAATGTTGACGTCCCACAAGTCGGGCAT
Source organism: uncultured Alphaproteobacteria bacterium (assembly GCA_964645285.1). Taxonomy (GTDB): domain Bacteria; phylum Pseudomonadota; class Alphaproteobacteria; order JAAXGF01; family JAAXGF01; genus JAYZAP01. The sequence continues at coordinate 31,357 of CAZYDR010000028.1, read as the reverse complement.
CTCGGCCATCATCTCGATGACGTCGCGGCCCTCGTTCTCCTTGGTGATGCCGTATTCACCGGTCAGGTCGTCGACCGCCAAGCGCACGGCCACACCGCAGGTATCGCCGACCGCCTCCTTGGTCTCCTCGATGAGTTCGCGCATAAGCCGGGCGCGGTTCTCCATGCTACCGCCATATTCGTCGGTGCGGTTGTTGTATTGCCGCGACAGAAACTGGGCCGGCAGATAGCCGTGGGCGACATAGACGTAGACGATATCGAAACCGGCCTGCTTGGCGCGCCGTGCCGCGTCCACATGCCATTGCTTGAAATTGCGAATATCGGTCTTGTCCATGGCATGGGTCTGACCCGGGTCCGGGTGCCACAGTGGCAGGCTTTGGGTGCTCAGCGAGATCTCGCGGGAAAACCGGTTGGCCGTCGACATGCCGCCGTACCACAGCTCGACCCCGGCGAGGCTGCCGTGGCGGTGGACCGCCTCGGTCATCAGCGCCTGACCGCGCACGTCCTCTTCGTCCCACAGGGCGGCATAGGGGTACGGGGTGTCGTCCGACGACGGGTGGATCGAGCAATACTCGGTACAGACCACGCCCCAGCCACCCTCGGCTTTGGATTCGCGCATGGCGGCCAGGGACTTGGGCAGGGGATGACCCATGCCGGTGCAATGGGGCACCTGATAGAACCGGTTAGGTGACGTCACCGGGCCGATTTTCACCGGCTCAAACAAAACATCGAAGCGTGAATCCCGTGCCATGGCATCTTCCTCCAATAAGAATCATCTCTTGGGCTTTGTTGTACCCGGTTGTACCCGGCCCTCGGGGTCGGCGCAACGACACCCGTTGACATCCTGTGCCCGCTGGGAAGTAATGTGCCGCCCGCCACGTGTGTCGGCATAGTATAATTCGCGTTCAGGGAGCAGACATGGCTCGCGACAATCGCTACAACGTGCTTTTCGAGCCGGTGAAAATAGGCCCGGTTAAAAGTCGCAACCGCTTCTTTCAGGCACCCCATTGTAACGGCATGGGAACCCAGTATCCGCGCAGCCAGGCGGCCATGCGCGCAGCCAAGGGCGAAGGCGGCTGGGGTGTGGTTTGCACCGAGGAATGCCTGTTCCACATGAGCGCCGACATCTTGCCGTACGCCTCCGCCTTTCTCTATGACGACGGCGATATCGCGCCCATGGCGCTGATCGCCGAAGGGGTCAAGGTCCACGGCGCCATGGCCTGGAGCTAGAGCCCGTTCTTCCACATGATCGAGAAGCGTATGCCGGCATGCGGCGACGCCTGGACGACCCGGCCACGGCCTTGGAGTTTTCCGTTCTGGAAGATATCCGCGACCAGGGTAACACCGACTATTTTGCCCGCATGGTGCACTTCGAAGTGGCCGAGATTCGCGATCATATGACCGGCATGGCGACATCGTGGTCGACCGATTACGAGGATGGCTTCAGCGACCAGCACATCGAAATCCTCGAGCGTCTGCTGCCTCGTCTGGCGCTGTCCCTCGACGTCGGCCCGGCCAGCGGCCAGCGCATTCTCGCCGGCGATATCCGGCCCGGCATGATGGAGGTCCTGCCGGCGGTCATCTTCTATGCCGATTTGCGCGGCTTCACGACGGTCAGCGACACCATGCCCTATGAGCGCATCGGTGACATGCTCAACGAGTATTTCGAATGCATGGTGCGACCGGTCATGGATCGTGGCGGCCACGTGCTCAAGTTCCTCGGCGATGGCCTGCTGGCGGCCTTCGACACCAGTACCGACGAGGCCGACCCGTTGTGCAGCCTGGCCCTGTCGGCGGCGACCGACGCCATCGACCGGGTGACGGCCCTCAACGAGGAACGCCGCGCCATCGACTGGCTGGCCATGGAACTCGATATCGCCCTGCACCTGGGCGACGTGCTCTACGGCAACGTCGGCACCGCCGACCGCCTCGACTTCACGGTCATCGGTCCGGCGGTCAACGAGGCCAGCCACATCGAAACCCTGTGTCAGCCGCCCGGCTACAACGTGCTGGTCTCCGAAGCCTTCGCTGGAGCCGCCGCGACCTGCGCCCAACGGCTGCAACCGGTCGGCCGCCACGCCTACGCGGCGTCCGCGACACCCAGGAATTGTTCACGCTCCGCCTTTATGTATCGGGTGCGGTCTCGGTTTTAGCCCGTTCGGCGGCAGCCATGGCCGGGGTGAACGAGAGGCGCCAGCCGAGCATTACTCCCCAGGCGATCCACAGCACCTCGCGGCTGCGGCGCACGATGGCGGCGGCGAGCCCAAGCGGCGGCTGGCCGGTCAGCGCCCCGACTAGGACCACGAAACCCATCTCGCTGACCCCGATACTAGCCGGAATGAAGAACGTCCCGGCTCGCATCAGCTGCAATACGGAATCGATGATCAAGGCCTCGGCCACCGATATGCCGTGACCGAAAAACCAGAGAACCATGTATAGTTCCACCGCGCCCAGCAGCCAGCTTACCAGGGCCAGGGCAAGAGCGCCGGCAAACCGGCCCGGCCGCTGGCGATAGAAATCAATGAAGCTGTCGTCGATGGTCTGCAAGTGGATCAGGGCGCGTTCCAGCCGCCGCCCCATGCGGTGACGGGCAAGCCAGCCGGCCAGGCGGCTGGCCATGCGCCAGCGCTGAATAGCGAAGAACCCCAACCCGCCGCTGGCCAATGCCGCCAGCCCGGCTCCGGCCAGGGCGCCATAGGCCTCGGCGAGGGCCTCGGCCTGCAACATCACGGTCAGGCCGATGGCCGAAAAACCGATGAGGGCGAGAAGTATGATGGTCTTGGCCATGACCAGGGACGCGGTCGCCGCCCGGTAGTCGGTGCCGTACAGCCGTTTGAGCAACAACACCTTGATCGGTTCGCCGCCGAGGGATGCCGCCGGGATAATGGCGTTGAACGCCTCGCCGACCATGCGCACCCGCCACAGCCGATAGAGCCAGACGGCCTCGAGCTTGTCGCCCGACAGCATCAGCCACCACGACCCTGAGTCGCAGAGGAAGGCGCAGCAATCGATCACGAACACCGTGACAACCCCGGCCAGTCCCAGACGGAACAGCCAATCACCCACGGCGGTGAGATCGCTGGCGGCGATCACCGCGGCCAGCAGGCCGATGCCGAGGAGCAGATAGATCAGTCGAAACAGGCGCACGAACGAGTCCCTGGAATATTGGCTGGCGCACAATCCCCGGCGCGGCGTCACCGGTCAAGGCCGGGCTTGACAGAGTCAGACGGCGAAATCAGGTTACGACGACCCGCAACCGACCGGCCCAAGCCGTGGACAAACCACCCTACGACCAGCGTCTCGCCCGCATCATGGTGCGGCCCCTGGCCCATACGCCGGTGACGCCGAACCACATCACCGTGCTCACCCTGGTGCTCGGCCTCGGCGCCGCCTGGCTTTTCGCCACCGGTGATGCCGCGGCGGCCAACTGGGGCGCCGGCATCTTCGTGCTGGCGCGTTTTCTCGACCATTTCGACGGCGAGCTGGCGCGGCTTACCGGCAAGACCTCGCGGCTCGGCTATTACCTCGACTACATCAGCGGCGGCTTGAGCTACGGCGCCCTCTTCGCCGGCATGGGCATCGGCCTGGCAGGCGGTGGCCTGGGCAACTGGGCCCTGGCCCTCGGCGCCGCCGGCTTCGCTTCGGCCATCCTTTCCATGTTCCTCAACCTCGACCTCGACAAAGCCATGGAACTGACCGACGGCGACGCCGTCGGCTATCCCTGCATGGCCGGCTTCGAACTGGAAGACGGCATCTACCTCATCGCCCCGATAACCTGGCTCGGCTGGCTCGAGCCGTTCTTCATCCTCTGCGGCCTGGGCGCCACGGTCTACTGCCTGTGGACCGCCTGGACGCTGGTCAAGCTGCGGTTGGCGAAGCGGAGTTAGGGATCACTGGCCGGCGCGAACAACCCCTCCCCGTCTAGCCAGCGCCGGGCGGCGTTGTCGGTTTCCAGGGCGATGCGCAGGCCGGCGATGAATTCGATGTTTTCTACGGGGAACTCTGATTCTATCAATCCCGCGATGACGCCGTAGCCGACGCCGTTGGCGGCGTTGAGTTGCATGGTGACCTGGGGCACCGGGTCGGTCATGCGGGAGTCATACGACTGCCGGCAGGCGGCGACATCGACCGAGGCGACGGCCCGGCAGCTGGTCGGGCGGACCTCGTGGACGGCGCAGAAATTATCCACCAGCATGGGGCACGGCAGACGCATGGCCTCGCGGGCCTCGGCGTCGCGGCCCCGGGTCAGGCGATCGAGGTTGGCCAGCTTGGTCTTAAGGGCGTCGAGCCGCTCGGCCGGCCAGGTGCGGCTCAGATAGTCGGCGACCAGCAGCAATTCCGGCGGGCTGACGGTGAGGCGCACATGGCAGCAGAACGGGCAACCCGGCCCGCAAGCAATGGGCCGGGGTGGCGGCGACAGTTTGTGGACCCGGGCAATCAGCGTCTCGGCCCGGCGGGCCAGGGCGACGCCCATCATGCGCAACAGCCGCGCCTCGGAGCGACGCCCGGCGAGAGCCTTGGCGGTAGCCTTGCGTTGGGCCTCGGCAGTGCGGCCGATGGCGGCTTCGGCGCGCTGGCGTTCGCTGTCGCTGGCCTGTGCCATTGACCTACCTCGGCGACCGACTGAGCCGCACGCGGAATTTCAAATACATGAACAAAGCGAAGGTCGGGGCACCGATACCGGCGCCGATAATCATCCAGTCGGCCCAGCCGACCCAGACCAGCACGGGAACCAACAGAATGGCGTCGTCGGCGTCGAACCCGGCGGCGCTGTCGAGTTCGGCGGCGCGGGAGCCGGCGAGTGCTTCAAGACGCAGTACCATCATCAGCACCACGGCCACCGCCAGTCCGGCGACAACACCCAATGCCGCCGCCCACAAGCCCAGCGGCCCGTCGCGCAGGCCGATGCCGATGCCGATGAAAATAGCCGCGTTGCAGACGGTGTCGGCCATGAGGTCGTACTGGTGGCCTCCGGGACTTCGCTTGTCGGCGAGCCGCGCCAATTCGCCATCGGCGCGGTCGAGCAGCACCGAGACCACGAACACAATCCCGCCCCACAGGCTCCACGCCGGACCGCCGACCGCATAGATCGCGGTTGCCCCGAGACCGGCGGCGAGGCGCAGGGTGGTCACGTGGTTGGGCATCAGCGGCGTCCGCACCAGGGGACGCACTCCAACGCGGACGATGCGGTGAAACCAAGTATTGTGGCTCATGGCGGGCGAGCTTATACCACCCTGTGGGGATAGGTACCCATTTCGTGGAACAGGAAAGCAGCAGCATGGCCGAGGCTTCCACTCTTCTCGATCTACTCGCCGCCGGCGACGACGACGCCGTCGCTATCTCCGCGCCCGACCGCGAGTCACTGACCTATGGCGACCTGCGCGCCCTCGCCCGGCGCACGGTGGGCGCCCTCAACCGGCTCGGCCTGGGCCGCAACGACCGGGTCGCCATCGTCCTGCCCAACGGCCCGGAGATGGCGACCGCCTTCATCGCCATCGCCTGCGGCGCGACCACGGCGCCGCTCAACCCCGCCTATCGCAAGGATGAATTCGCCTTCTACATGAGGGATATCGCGGCCAAGGCCCTGGTTGTCGAACAGGGCAGCGAGTCGCCGGCGGTGGAGGCCGCCAGGGAGCTGGGCATCGCGGTCCACGAGATCGTGGTTACCGCCGCTGACCCGGCCGGCGGCTTTTCGTTCGCCGGGGACGGCGAAGGCGGTACCGTCCTGGCCGAGCCCGACGACGTTGCCCTGCTGCTCCACACCTCGGGCACCACGTCGCGGCCCAAGATCGTACCCCTGACCCATGGCAACCTGTGCGCCTCGGCGGCCAACATCGGCGCCACCCTGGAGCTGACCGGCGAAGACCGTTGCCTCAACATCATGCCGCTGTTTCATATTCACGGTCTTATTGCCGCGGTGTCGGCGACCCTGGGCGCCGGGGCCAGCGTCTACTGCACGCCGGGCTTCAATGCGCTGCGCTTCTTTTCCTGGCTGAGCGATGCACGGCCGAGCTGGTACACCGCCGTGCCGACCATGCATCAGGCCATCCTGTCGCGCGCCGCGCGCAACGCCGAGGCCATCGCCGACGCCGGCCTGCGCTTTATTCGCTCGTCATCGTCGTCGCTGCCGCCCCAGGTCATGGCCGAGCTTGAAGCAACCTTCGACGCGCCGGTCATCGAGGCCTACGGCATGACCGAAGCGACCCATCAAATGGCCAGCAATCCTCTGCCGCCCCTGGCTCGCAAGCCCGGCACCGTGGGTATCGCGGCGGGGCCGGAAGTGTCGGTAATGAGTGAAGACGGCGAACTGCTCAAACCGGGCGCCACCGGCGAGGTCGTCATTCGCGGCGCCAACATCACACCGGGTTACGAGGCCAACCCCGCGGCCAACGCCGAAGCTTTCACCGACGGCTGGTTCCGCACCGGCGATCAGGGGGTGATCGACCCGGAGGGGTACCTGACCATTACCGGCCGGCTCAAGGAGATCATCAACCGGGGCGGCGAGAAGATTTCGCCGCGCGAGGTCGACGAGGTGCTGATGGATCACCCGGCCGTGGCCCAGGTGGTGACCTTCGCCATGCCCCACGACAAACTCGGCGAGGAGGTCGCCGCCGCGGCGGTGCTGCGCGACGGCGAAAGCGCCACTGAAGGCGACCTTCGCGACTTCGTGGCAACCCGACTCGCCGACTTCAAGGTGCCCCGTAAGATATTGTTCTTAGACGAAATTCCTAAAGGTACCACGGGCAAACTGCAACGCATCGGCCTGGCCGAGAAACTGGGTCTCGGCTGATGCGCGTCTGCATCTTCGGGGCCGGCGCCATCGGCGGCTATCTCGGGGCCGAGTTGGCGGCTTCGGATATCGACGTCACTCTGATCGCCCGCGGGCCACACCTGAAGGCCATGCGGCGGGACGGCCTCAAGCTGCTGATCGGCGGCGAGGAGCGCATCAGCCACCCCAATTGCCGCAGCGACCCGGCCGAGGCCGGACCCCAGGATTATGTCATCATCACCCTCAAGGCCCACTCGGTACCGGGCATCGTCGAGACCATGCAGCCCCTGCTCGGCCCGGACACCACGGTGGTGACGGCGGTCAACGGCATACCCTGGTGGTACTTTCATGGGCTCGAAGGGCCGTGGCGGGATCATCGCCTGGCGAGCGTCGATCCCGGCGGCGTCCAGTGGGAGCGTATCGGCCCCGAGCGAGTGCTTGGCTGCATCGTCTATCCGGCCTGCGACATGCCGGCGCCCGGCGTCATCCAGCATGTTGAGGGCAACCGCTTCAGCCTGGGCGAGCCCAACGGCGAGCGCAGCGAACGAGCGGTTCGGCTCAGCGAGGTAATGATCGCCGCCGGCCTCAAGGCGCCGGTGCGGCCGCGCATCCGTGATGAGATTTGGATCAAGCTGTGGGGCAACCTGTGCTTCAACCCAATCAGCGCCCTGACCCACGCCATGCTCGACGAGGTCGCCACCGACCCCGGCACCCGGGCGGTATCGCGGGCCATGATGGTCGAGGCCCAGGCGGTGGGCGAGGCGCTGGGTGTCAAATTCAACATCGACGTGGAGAAGCGTCTTGATGGCGCCGCCGCCGTGGGCCCACACAAGACCTCCATGCTCCAGGACCTGGAGAAGGGCCGGGCCATGGAAATCGACGCCCTGCTGACGTCGGTTCAGGAGTTCGCCCGCCTCACCGGGATCACGTCACCGACCATCGATACGGTGCTGGCCCTGATCCAGCAGCGCGCCCGAGTCGCCGGGGTTTATTAGACCCGGCGCCAACGACCAAGTTCCGCGTGCCACCTGCCGGCTGTCGTGGCATGGTTCGGTGCTAAGACAACGAGGACACCATGGCCGAGACAACCTACCAGCCGCGCCGCAGTCTGATCTTCGCGCCGGGCACCCAGCCGGAGATGTTCGCCAAGGCACTTAAGGCCGGCGCCGACATCGTCTGTGTCGATCTCGAGGACGCCATCGCGCCCCAGCACAAGGACGAGGCGCGGGCCAAGACCCTGGCGCTGTTCGCCGGGCGCCCCGAGACCCCCGGGGTCGAACCCATCGTCCGCATCAACAGCCCGCGCGGCGCCGACGGCCTCGCCGATTTGCTGGCCATCATCGAAAGCGACGCGCCGCCGCCGGCCTTGATGCTGCCCAAGGTCAAGTCGGCCGACGAAGTATTGCTGATCGACGAGTTGCTCAGCGGCCCTCACAGCACCATTCGTCTTCACGTCATCATCGAGACCAACGAAGGGTTCAATGCCTGCCACGAGATCGCCCGGGCCAGCAACCGCATAGACTCGCTGCTGTTCGGCGGCGTCGACATGGCGGCCGACCTTCGCGTCGAGCCCTATTGGGACGCCCTGCTTTACGCCCGCTCGAAAGTGGTCCACGCGGCGGCCAGCGCCAGCCTCGACCTCATCGACGTACCCTTCCTCGACCTCGACGACATGGACGGTTTGGAGGCCGAGGCGCGGGCCTCCGCCGCCCTCGGCATGACCGGCAAGGGCGCCATCCACCCCAAGCAGATCCCGGTCATCAACCGCCACTTCACCCCCGATGCCGAGACCATCGCCCGGGCCCGGCGCATCATCGCCGCCTTCGAGGACGGCGACAGCGGCCTGGTGGTCATCGACAACAAACTGATCGAAAAGCCGGTGCTGCGTTCCATGTACCGCATCGTCGCCATCGCCGAGCGCATCGGCGAAGACCAGGGCGGGTAGGCGAAATGAGAGCGCCCTTCACCTATCACCGGCCCAACTCGGCGGCGGAAGCGGTCGATGTGAAAGCGCGCTTCGGCGCGGCGGCCCGATTCTGGGCCGGCGGCACCGACTTGATGCTGTCGTGGCAACGGGGCAACGCCGAAATTGATCACTGCATCGACCTGACATTCCTCGACGACGCCAAGGCTATCGAGACGGATGAGTACGGCATTCACATCGGCGCCCTGGCGAGCGTCGACAGCCTTGAGCAATCGGTGAACGGCGATCCCGAGATGCAGGCGCTGGCGGCGGCCGTCCGGCTCATGTGCACGCCGCAAACGCGAACCATCGCGACAATCGGCGGCAACCTCTGCCATGCCGCGCCGTCGGCGGACCTGCCACCGGTTCTGATGGCCCTGGAGGCACGGGCCCGCGTCCTCGGCCCGGCCGGCGAGCGGGAATTGGCCCTTGAGGACTTCTTCCAGGGCGTCAACGAGACCGCTCTCATCGATGACGAAATGCTGCTGGCGGTCACCGTGCCGCCGGCCGCCGGTCGCCGCGTGGCGTCATACCGCAGAGTGGCCCGCACGGTGGTCGACATCGCGCTTGCCGGTTCAGCGGTAGCACTCACGGCCGACGACGGCGTGATAACCGAGGCGCGCGTCGTGCTCTGCGCCGTGGCCCCCGTCCCGCTTCGCTCCCGCGCCGCCGAAGCCGTGCTTCAGGGCATAAGCCTTGGCGCGGTGAATGACGACGTTGTCGCTGAAGCCGGGCGCCTAGCCGCCGCCGACAGCAAACCGATCAGCGACATTCGCGCCAGCGGCGCCTACCGCCGGGAGATGTGCGACGTGCTTACCCGGCGCGCGGCCGGCGACTGTATCGCCCAGCTCGGAGGCGCGACCACATGATTACACTGACCGTGAACGGCCGGAGCCATGACCTCGACATCGCATCCCATGAGCGGCTGTCCGACATCCTGCGCGACAAGCTCGGGCTGATGGGCGTACGGGTCTCTTGCGGCGAAGGCGAATGCGGCTCCTGCACGGTCATCATGGACGGCGAGCCGGTGACGGCGTGCCTGGTCCTGGCCATGCAGGCCGAAGGCCGTGAGATAACGACGATCGAGGGCCTCGGCACGGCCGATGATCTCCATCCCATTCAACAGGCGTTCATCGACGAACAGGGGTTCCAATGCGGCTTCTGCACACCGGGCTTCATCATGGCCACCAAGGCCTTGCTTGAGCGCAACCCCGACCCGACGGAGCGCGAGGCGGCGCAGGCGGTCAGCGGCAACATCTGCCGCTGCGGCGCCTACCCCTACATCATCAAGGCCGTGTTGAACGCGGCGCGCAAGCTGCGAGGAGAACATGACGACTGACAGTGAATTCACCATCGTCGGCAAGCCGGTGCCGGTAAAGGACGGAGTCGAGAAGGTTACCGGCAACCTCGAATTCGCCGTCGATCTGGCGGTTCTCGGCATGGCCCACGGCAAGATACTCAGAAGCCCGCACGCCCATGCCCGCATCAAGCGGATCGACGCCAGCCGGGCCGAGTCACTACCCGGCGTGCTCGGCGTGCTGCTGCCTGGCGACACCCCCGGCACCGTGTGGGACGGCTGCTGGCTCAACTATCGGGGCGCGGCGTTGGATGGCGTCGCCCGCTTTGCCGGCGACGAGGTGGCGGCGGTGGCGGCGGAGACCGAGGCTATCGCCGAGGTCGCGCTTGAGTTGATCGAGATCGACTACGAATTGCTGCCGGCGGTACTCGACGCCGAGCAGGCGCTGACGCCGGGCGCGCCACAAATTCATGAAGACGGCAATGCGCGCGAGCCTTACGTAGTGGAATGGGGCGACATCAGTGAAGGCGAGCGGCAGGCGGATCACGTCATCGAATGCGAGGTCGATTTCGCCAGCCAGCAGATGGCGCCCATCGGGCGCAACGCCTGCGTCGCCGAATGGGACGCCGGCAGCGTGACGGTGCGAACGTCGTCGCAGACCCCTTCGGAATTGCAGAGCGGGCTCGCCCAGGCGCTCGACCTGCCGCAAAGCCGGATTCGCGTCATCTCGGGACCGACGGGAAGCTCCCTCGGCCAGTGGTGGAGCAACAACTTCATGATGATCACGGCGCTGCTGGCCAGGAAGGTCGGCCGGGCGGTCAAGATCGAGCTCGATAACGCCGAGTGCTTCGCCACCGTCAAGCGCCGCCACAAAGAGCACGCTACGGGCCGCATCGGCGTCACCGAAGACGGCCGCATCAGCTTCATCGACGTCCGCCATGTGATCGACAACGGCGGCTATGGCTTCAAGGATAGCGTTGGTTTTTTTGCCCTCGACAACTGGGGCCGGACCGAAAACGGCCGTTGCTTCGTCCAGGGCGTATCGACCAACCTGGTCACCGCCGGCTGCATGAGAGGCGTTGGCGATGTCACCTTGAGCAGCGCCGTCGAGCGGCTGTGCGACATGGCGGCGGCAAAACTCGGCATTGATCCCGTGAAATTCCGCCTCAACAACCAGATCGCACCGGGCGACGCGCTGCGTCACATCAAAGGCAAGAACATTCCCCAGATCGCCGAGGCGATGAAGGCGGACCTCGGGGGCTGGCGGGCGAATATCCCGGACGACATGCGTGAGCGCTGGCCCGAGCCGTTCCATCTGTCCAGCGGATCGACGGCGCAAATCCTGCGTGACGGCGCCGAGGCCTTCGGCTGGAAGGACAAGTGGCTCGGCTGGGGCAAGCCCTACAGCGTCGACGGCCCGATACGCCGCGCCGTCGGCGTCGGCACCGGCATTCACTGTTGCGGCGTCGAGCTCGACGGCAACATGGCCGCCATCGTGCGCATCAATCCGGACGGCAGCGCCAAGGTCTTTTGCGCCGTCGGACGCCAGGGCCAGGGCAGCGAGACGACCCAGACCCAGGTCGCCGCCGAGGCTCTTGGGATTCCCTTCGAGCGGATCGAGATCGAGACCGGCGATACGGATTCCTGCCCCTGGAGCCATGGCTCGATCGCCAGCAACACCATGTACCGGATGGGTTTCGCCACCTGGTCGGCGGCCATCGACGCCAAGCAACAACTTCTCGCGGTCGCGGCCCGCGAGATTTTCGACGCGGACCCCGATGACCTCGACGTCAGGGACGGTGAGGTCGTGTTCAAGAGCCCGACACAAGGAAAAAATCTGCGGGCTACCGTCGAAGAGGTGCTGCACGTCAACCGGTCGGATGCGTTCGGTCCGCTGTCGACGATCACCGGCCGAACCTGCCATGTGCTGCCGCCCTCGACCACCTTCGCCAGGCACTTCGCCGCCCATTTCGTCGATCTTGAAGTCGATATCGAAACCGGGGAGATCAGGTTGCTGGACTATATCGCGGCCCAGGACAGCGGCACCGTCGTCAATCCGCCGGTGCTGGCCAACCAGGTTATCGGCGGCGCCATCGGCGGCGCCGGCTTCGCCATCCACGAGGGTCTGGCTTTCGACGACGAGACCGGGGCGATCATCAACGACGGCTTTCTCGACTACAAGGTCCTGCGCGCCGCCGACTTCCCGAGCCGGGCCCGCGTGCTGTTCGGCGATTCCTACGATCCCGCCGGCCCCTACGGCGCCAGGGGAGCGGGCGAAGCCCCCATCGCGGCGCCGATCCCGGCGATTTCGCAAGCGGTCTACAACGCCACGGGCGTCTGGCTCGACATCCCCATGACACCGGAGCGCGTGCTGGCGGCGCTGGGGCGGATTTAGTCCCGAGGTTCGGCCCGCAGATCCTGAAGCTCGAAGGGATCTGCGTAGATGTTGGCCAGGTCGGCGCCCAGCAGGTAGGCTTTCTTGCGCGCGCCGGCGACCATGGGCGGATAGCCGCAGAGGTAGATGCGCCAGTCCTTGAGGTCCGGGTGATCACCCAGGGCAATGGCTTCGGCGCGCCCGGCGCGGTCGCAATCACGCGCCGCTTCGCCCGAGACGTGGAACACGTAGGAAAAACTAACGTGATCGCCGGCCATGGCCCGCAGTTCGGCGTCAAGGTAGAGGCCATCGGGGCGGCGGCTACCGTGATAGAGATGGATTTCGCCCTTATGGCCGCTGGCCAGGGCGTCGCGGGCGATGCCGAGCAACGGCGCTAGGCCGGAACCATTGCCGATCAACAGCAACGGCGTCTCGGGGCGACCCGGAACATAGAAGCAATCGCCATTGGGTCCCTGGATGTCGAGACCGTCGCCGGGCGCCATCTCGTCGAAAATCCAGTTGCTCATGCGACCGCGGGGCAGGCGCTTTACATGGATTTCGAGGCTGTCGTCGAGATGGGGAACGCTGGCCAGGGAATAGCTTCGCACCAAGCCGTCGGAACGCCGCAAATTAACGAATTGACCGGCCCGGTAATAGAGCGGCGTCGCCGATTCGAGAATCGCTCTGCAGATATTCGGCGCCACGGGCTCGACCGATTGGACCACGGCGCGGCCGAATATGGCGGCGGCGTCGGAAAGCTCGATCTCAAGGTCTTGATCGGGCCGGCAAACACAGGGCAGGAAATGGCCCTCGTGCCTGAGAGTCTCCTTGAGATCCTTCCGGGAACGCTCGGGCACCGCCCCTTCCCGGCAACGCATCATGCAGGTCAGGCAGATGCCGTTGCGGCAGGAAAACGGCACGGCCACACCATGGCGGGTCAAGGCTTCCAGCACGGTCTCCGGCGGCTCGCAGTCATAGACCGCGCCGCTGAAGCGAAGCTCGCTCACATCTAGCGGTTCAGAATGTCGTCGCGGGTACCGGCTGCCATGGTCATGACATCGTTGACCAGATGACTGGGCACCCTCAGTTCATCGAGGGTGTTTTGCAGGTGCACCGCGACCACATCGAAATGCGAGTCGTTCAGCCCGTCATCGACCAGACGCTTGTGTGACTCACGCAGGTCCCTTCCGGTGTAGTCTTTGGGGCTCCGAGCACCATGGTAAGAAAGCCCTTCTGCTTGGCGCGCTGGACGTCCATGTCGATGTCGTCGAAGAAGCGGCTTACCCGATCATCGGTCAGGACTTTGCGGTTAAACAGATCGACCGCGGCATCGACGACGGGCTCGCCGCCGATCCGCTCAAAAAATACACTCGCTCATGACTTTCTCCTGATTGTCCTGTCGTCTGCCCGGCGGCGGTGGGCGGGCTTCCGTGGCTGGTCCGGGAAAGCCCCATCCAAGGCCGGCTGGTTCCCGACATAAACTTCATCACCACCCGATGATCTAAGCTGTAACCATTGACCAACCCTTAATCGCGGCAACCTTCCGTCGCCCATGGCGCAAAAAAATTAACCGAATGTCAAAGCGAGTTAACCTTTTCTTTACGGAGCTCCGTTAAGAATCGCAATTAAGGTTAATGAATTTCCGTGCAACGAGATGGGGCAAAGGCGATGCGCGTACTCCTGGTCGAAGACGACACCACGACAGCAAAAAGCATAACCATGATGCTTGGTTCCGAGGGCTTCGTTTGCGATGCCACGGACCTAGGCGAGGACGGCCTCGAAATCGGCCGCCTCTACGATTACGACATCATCATTCTCGATCTCATGCTGCCCGACATTGACGGCTATGAGGTGCTGCGCCGGCTGCGCGCCGCCCGGGTGCGAACCCCGATCCTCATTATCTCGGGCCTGACCGAGCCGGACAAGAAGATCAAGAGCCTCGGCTTCGGCGCCGATGACTATCTCACCAAGCCCTTCGACAAGGACGAGCTGGTGGCCCGCATCCAGGCCATCGTACGGCGCGCCAAGGGCCACTCCGAGGCGGTCATTCGCACCGGCATGCTGAACGTCAACCTCGATACCCATTCGGTCGAGGTTAACGGGCGGCCGCTGCATCTGACGGGCAAGGAATACGGCATCCTCGAACTGCTGTCCCTGCGCAAGGGCACGACCCTGACCAAGGAGATGTTCCTCAACCATCTTTACGGCGGCATGGACGAGCCCGAACTCAAGATCATCGACATCTTCATATGCAAGCTGCGCAAGAAGCTCTCGGGCGCCACCGGCGGCGACAACTATATCGAAACGGTATGGGGCCGGGGCTATGTGCTGCGTGACCCGCAACCGGAAGAGGGCGCGGAAGACGAACCCATGGCGGTTCGCGCCGCGGGCTGAGACAGCCACACACCATAAAAGACCAGAAGCGGGCGCCGGAGCCATCCGGCGCCCGTTTTGTTTGGCCCGGCGCCGGGCGTCGTCGCATAATATCGCTCTTCATTTATTCAGGAGCCGCCGGTGGCCGCCAAAATACCCTTCAATTTTGATTTGACCTTCGAGTACGGCGTCGCCGACCAGGTCTCGCCGCTGATCCGCCGCGTCATCGCGCCGAATCCGAGTTCATTCACCTTCCACGGTACCGGCACCTACATTGTCGGGCGCGGCACGGTCGCGGTCATCGACCCGGGGCCCGAACTGCCTGAACACGTGGACGCGATCCTGGCGGCCCTCGAGGGTAAAACCATCAGCCATCAGATCATCACCCACACTCACCTCGACCATTCGCCGGCGGCCCGGCTGATCGCCGCCGCCACCGGCGCCAAGACCTACGGCTTCGGACCTCATGGCGGCAGCGCGGCGGGTAGCGTGGAGGAAGGCGGCGACCACGACTTCGTGCCCGATGTTACCGTCGGCGACGGCGATATCATCGCCGGCGAGGGCTGGACCCTGGAAGCGGTCCACACGCCGGGCCATACCTCCAATCATCTGTGCTTCGGCCTGGCCGAAGAGAACGCCCTGTTCAGCGGCGATCATGTCATGGGCTGGTCAACGTCGGTGATCTCGCCGCCCGACGGCCACATGGGTGACTATTTCGCCAGCCTGCAAAAACTGCTGGCACGCGACGACCAGGTTTATTGGCCGACCCACGGGGCGCCGATCACCGACCCCAAGCCCTTTGTCGAGGCCTTTGTCGCCCACCGCCAGGACCGCGAACGTCAAATCACCGACTGCCTGGGCCGTAGCATCGGCGCCATACCAGCCATGGTCGAGGCCATGTATCCGGATATCGACCGCGGCCTCCACCCGGCGGCGGCGCGCTCGGTCCTCGCCCACCTCATCCACATGGTCGAAGACGGCCGCGCCGCCTGCGAAGGCGAACCGACCGAGGCCGGCACCTATTCGCTAAGTTCCTAAAACGGGCTCATGCCAGCCCATCAGGGCCGGTAATAGGGATTGGTCCCACTGGCGTGGTCGGTGGCGTCGCGCACGTCGGTGATGCTCGGCACCTGGTCCAGGATTGCCGCCGCGACCCCTTCGCGCAGGGTGACGTCGGCCATGCCGCAGCCCTGACAGCCGCCTTCCAGGCTGAGATGAACCACATGATCCTCGACGGCGATCAGGGCGATGTAACCGCCATGGGCGGCGACCGCCGGATTGATCTGCTCGTCGAGCAGGGTCTTGACCGCCACGGTTTCGGGATCGTCGAGATCGAGGGTGCTGTGCGGCTTCTCCACCGGCAGCGGCGTCGGCGGCGATGCGCGGACGAACTCGACGGCGGCGACATCGGGCAGATAGTGGCGAATGGTGTTTTCAACCCGGATTTGAAAACTGAAGGCTGGCGCGGCAAGACCCCTGTTGACCAGTTCCAGCCGCGCCACCCCATCGCTCACGCCGTAAAATAGGATATCGCCGCCCTCGGCGGCGATACCGGGGCGAATGCGCTCGTCGATCAGGGCGCGGACGTCGGCTTCGAGAATTTCGTTGCCATCGACCAGGATCGGCTTGTCGGCCAGAAAATGCTCCATGATGACGCCGAAGACGGCCGGTTTGAGGAGCTGCCAGTCGGCATCCGGCGTCTTGCTCACGATAACCGCTTCGCCGTCGAGGGCGACCTCGGAGACCGCCTCGAGTTGGAACAGCCGGGCCGCCAGCGGCGAAAGCTGGGCCGCCGCCTCATCGCCAAAGGTCATGGCCTCGCCGTCGAGCACGGGACGGCCAGGCAGAAACTTCAGGACATGGTCGAGGTCGGTGGTTTCGGTTTGAATGAACATGGCAATGATGATGGCGCGGGACGGGACGGCTTCAATAGCACAACGCGCCGAAGGGGTCGCTAATTTACATAGCCCGGATGGCGCAGGTCGGTGCCGACGGTATCTTCCAGCAGTTTGACCACCTGGGTTGACTGGGCGTCGTCGCCGTATTGGGCGCGGGCGCGCTGGAAAATTTGCTCGGCCAAGCCGCCGAGTTCCAACGGCACGCCCAGCTGGCGGCCCAGTTCATAGGCCAGATGAAGATCCTTGGCGGCCAGGGCCATGGTGAAGCCCACGTCGTAGCTGCCGTCGAGGATGAACTTGGCTTCGTTCTCGGCGACGAAGCTGTTGCCGTAGCTCGCCTTGATGGCGTCGAGAGTGGTGCCGACGTCGATGCCGGCCTTCTTGCCCAGCATCAGGCCCTCGCCCATGGCCCACAGGTGGATGAAGGCGAACATGTTGGTAATCAGCTTGGCCACGCTGGCACTGCCCAGGGAACCGGTGTGGACGACCTTGGAGCAGACCGCGTCGAATACCGGCTTGCAGGCCTCGATATGGCCCGCATCGCCGCCGACGATGAGCGTGATGTCGGCTGTAATAGCCCGTTCGACACCGCAGGTCACGGGAGCCTCGACAGTGATAATGCCACGTTCTTCAGCCAGTGCCGCCAAACGCTTGACCTCGTCGCCGTCGGTGGTGGTCATCTCGACCCAAATGGCGCCGGAGCGGAGATGGGCGAGCACGCCGTCGGGCCCTTCCATGACCGCCGAGACAACCGCTGGCGAGGGCAGAGAGGTGATAAGAAAATCGGCGCCCTCGGCCGTGGCCCGGGCGCTGTCGGCCCAGGTAGCGCCGGCGGCGATGAGCGACTCGGCGGCCTCGCGCCGCAGGTCGTGAACCGTCAGCGAGAAACCCGCGCGAAGCAGGTTGGCGGCCAACGCACTGCCGATGTTGCCCAAGCCGATAATTCCGACATTCATAGCGTCCCTCTCGACCAATTCGCCTGTATTTTCGGGAGACGCATTTGGCACGGCGACATGGCGCTTGGCAAGCCAAAGCAGCAATGCCGGGACAAGCGCGGGTTCGACGCACCATAAATTACATTTTGAGCAACGCAATACGTGCTAATTCAACCCGTTAGCCATGAAAGTGACGTCAACTGCCGGCCAGGGGAAAGGTTAACGGCGAAAGTTCGTCGGCGCGCCGGCCCTGATGATCACGGGACGGCACCTTGTCGAGAATTCGCCGTTGGGTGTCGCTGACGTGATCCGCCGCCTCGTCGAAGTCGAGGCCGACGACCCGGTGATCGTCGACCACCTGTATACCATCGACATAGACATTGCGCACCGCCCGGTCGGCCGCCGTATAGATCAGGCAACGCACGGGATCGTAGACCGGCCGCATGGATGGGTCGGTAACATCGACGAGGACGATGTCCGCCTTGGCGCCCGGGGCAAGACGGCCAATATCGTCCCGCAACAAGGCCTTGGCCCCGCCGATGGTGGCGGCATGGAACACGTCGGCGGTCTTGAAGGCGTACATGTCCTCGGCCGCGACCCGGCCCATGACCGCCGCGTGGCGCATTTCCTCGATCATGTTGTGGGGATGGCAATCGGTGCCGATACCCAGGTTGATGCCGGCATCGATATAGGCGCCGAAGTTCTCCAGGGTGATGCCATAACGGCTGAACACGGTCGGGCAATGGGCCACCGAGGTACCGCTCTCCGCCAGCAGGCGAATGTCGTCGCGACCCGACCAATGCATCCACGAATGATGGTCGAGGAAGATGCCGTGACCAATGGTGGTGCGCGGCCCCAGGATACCCAGCTCATGGAGCCATTGGATCTGGCTCTTGCCGTGGCGCCGGGTCATTTCGAGGAATTCCATGGCCGACTCGCCGGCGTGAAGCTGGTACGGCAGGTCGCGCTCCTCGGCCGCTGCCAGGCTGTCCTGCATCAGCTCGGGCGTGCAGGTGTCGATGGTGCCCGGCGTCACCATGGCTGACAGGCGGCCCGAATTGTGGCCGCGGGCCTCGTCCATGGCCGCGAAGGCGCGGTCGAAGGCCGCCTTGCCGCCGTCCTCGGCCCAATCGTATTTAAGCTGGTAGCCGTTGTCGGAATACCACCGGGCCGAGGCGTAGAACGGCGACAGGTAGCCGCGCAGGCCGCTGTCGGCCATGGCTTCGAGCCAGCCAGGAAACGGATCGCACATATCGACCGCCGTAGTGACCCCGGACAGCAGCAGTTCGCAATAGGCGAAACGGGCGTTCCATGCCTTGTCTTCGGGCTCGGGGGCGAACAGGTTCCAGCCGTCGTAGAGAGCGCTCATGTAGAATTTGGGATTGCCCAGTTCCTCGCGTATGCCCTTGAATACCGGCATGGTCGAGGTGTGGTTGTGGATATCGATCAGGCCCGGCATGACGCAGCGCCCGGCGCCGTCGATCTCGGTATCCGCCGCGCCGTCGTAGCCCTTGCCGACGAAGGTAATGGCATCGCCGGCGAACACCACATCGGCGCCCTGCAGGTACTGATGACTCTCGGCCTCGGCGTCCCAGCCGATAACCCAGTCGGCATTGCGAATACATGTCGTGGCAGTCATGGCGCCAGCCCTCCTGAAAAGCGATTACTCGATTGAACAATGTTGGACCCGGCGCGTGGCGCGGGCAAGCCCCTCAATTAGGCTCCCTGGCTATCTGAGTCACGTTCGGCAGATCGCGCAGCCGGTCCATCAGGTCATCCGCCCGGTTGACGCCGGAAAGGGAGGCGCCGACCCCGGCGGCTGTCAGCACGTCGGCGGTCCAGGTGTTGCAGGTATTGAACAGATGAAACTCGCTGTGGGCGGGATAGAACCAGCTGTCGTGGTAGAGACCTTGGGCCAGGTGATCGGCACGGCCGGCCTCGGGCCGGTCGAAGCTGGCGTCGATCCGTGTGACCAGGCGTTCGAACGCCGCCGCGCTCAAATCCATGGCCAACACATCGACGTCGGCGTAGTGGTCCCGCGGCGGCCGCGGCAAGCCGGCGACATGCATGACCGCCGGCGTCGGCGTCAAGGCGGCAGCCAGCGTCACGCTTAAATCAGGGTCCGGGGACGGATAGAACTCGCGGTCACCCCAGCCGAACTCGAGAAACGCAGCCCCTGGAAAATCCCCGGCCTCGGGAACCAGCCCCGGCGGCAGCACCTGGCGCGGCAATACAATGCTGGTGTGCCAGCCGTTGCTATAGACATAGATACCCTGTGCCGGCTCGCCCCCGTCAACTGGCGGCAGCTGAGAGCCTGAGGCACAGGCGGCGAGCCAGCCTACGACAATGAGCCAGGCAAAATGGCGCACTACAACGCCATATCGACGTCCAGGGGATAGGCCGGGCGCTCGACCTTCTCGAAGGGGAACAGGCTGTAGTCGGAACTGGTCACGCCGACGCCGTCGCATTCGATGATGTGCTTGGCGATGGGCTCGAACCCGGCGCGGTAGTGGACCCGCGACTTGAGCATGAGGTAGCGCTTGTGGGTCGGCTCGATGCCGACCGAGCGGAAACAGCCCAGGTCCCAGGGTTCGTGATTGCTCTCGGTGATGACGATCTCGATCTTGCCGGTATCGAGCACCACCGTGCGCCCGAGATGGGCGCGGGTGCCGGTCATCATCGGCCCGGTGACGGTGAACTGGCCGTCGGTGATGGCGCGCACCCGACCGGTGACCTCGATCGGTTCACCCTTGCGCTGAATGGTCGGCATATCGACCTTGCCGCCGATCGGCAGGGTTACCGTGGAGCCGACGCCGGCCGCGATCAGCGCCTCGACCGCCTCGGCGTCGCGAATGGCGAACACCGCCACGTCATCGAGGCCCTGGCGCATGATCTCGGCGAGCACGGCGGTGGTGTCCTCGGTACCGCCCGAGGCGCAGTTGTCGGCGTGGTCGATGAGCAGGATCGGACCTTCCGTAAACATTTTCGCCTTGGCCACGGACCTCGATAAGGGTTCTGAATCCCAGACGAAATCGACGCGCTTGTCCCAGGCCTCGGCGAGGATACCATCGGCGGTGGCCCGGGCCGCCGCCTGGTCGCCATCGGCCACCACCACCACGGAAAGGCCGGGCCGGGGAATGTCGGCCAGGGGAAAGCCGCCGAACACCGAAACATCGAGCACGTCGCGGGCCTCGGCCTCGAGACCGCGGTCGATCAGATCCTTCATGGGGCTGACCGCCGTGTTCATGCACAGGGTATGGGCCAGCATGGGTTGGCGGCCCCAGGCCATGACCGGCTTGATCGAACCCTCCAGAGCGCGCCGCAGGATTTCGCCGGCCCGCGCCCCGGTGCTGTAGGTGTCGATATGGGGATAGGTCTTGTAGCCGGTCAGCACCGTGCAGTTGTCCATGATGTCGTCGGTGATGTTGGCGTGAAGGTCGAGGGCCACGGCGATGGGCAGATCGGGCCGCATGGTGCGAATGCGCTTGAGCAAGGTGCCCTCGCCATCGTCGGTGGTCTCGGCCACCATGGCGCCGTGGAGTTCGAGGCAGAGCACGTCGCAACCCTTGTCGATCTCCTCGCAAATGGCGTCGGACATGGTCTGGTAGGCCTCGGCCTCGACCGGCGCGCTGGGCATGGCGGTACCGGCGATGGGGGTGACGATATCGCCGCCGGCTTCCTTGAAGATATCGAGGAAGGCGGCAAGGCAGGTATTGGTGCCGCCATAGGCGTCGACGACCCCCTGACCATAGGCCGGAC
The DNA here is from genome assembly GCA_964645285.1 of uncultured Alphaproteobacteria bacterium. GTDB lineage: Bacteria > Pseudomonadota > Alphaproteobacteria > JAAXGF01 > JAAXGF01 > JAYZAP01. The sequence goes on along the minus strand of CAZYDR010000028.1, from coordinate 9,990 downwards.
CGCCGGGTCCGAAGCTCGATAACGGCGTCGGCACCGGCGAGAAGGTATTGGTTTCGTGACTCATCATGGCAACGACGACACGCATGATATTTCTCCGTATTTACTTAATATTACAGATGTTTATTAATCTATCACATCATGGCGATAATTTCGATTTCGATCATCAAATCATCCTGTGTCAGGAAAGCCAACGGGATGCCCGTCGAGGCGCCGGCGGGCTCGCTGTAGTAGGACGAGCGCAGGGCCTGATTGGCGACGATAACATCCGGTCCGGTCTCGCCCTTATAGAAAGCGTTCTGCTTGACCATATCGTCCATGGTCAGATCGAACTCGGCCAGCACGCGGCGGATGAATTCCATGGTCCGGCGGGTCTGGTCGAGCAGCTCGCCCGGGTCCATGACCGCGCCCTTGGCATCGAGGGGAACCTGGCCGCCGACCACCACCACATCGCGGCATTTGACGCCCATCTGGTAGGGCAAGGGAATGGGCCAGTCCCAGGTGCCCTCGGGCCAGGCGTACTGGCGCGGGATGTATGAACCGTCTTCCGCCCGCATGGCCCAGACCTCGACCCGGGTCATTTCCCCGGCCGGCAGGTTCGGTGTCGGCAGGCCGGTGGCCGGCGGGCCGGTATTGTTGAAGTACTCGCCCCGCGCCACTGCCGCGTCAGTCCAGGAATCGACGGTACCGTCGCCCCGGAACCAGATGTTGAACTTGATGGCGTCATTGACGTCGGCGCCCATGGCGGCCAGGACCAGGCTCATGTTGTCCATGACCACCTTGGTCTGGGCCACCATGTCGCCGGAGTGGCGTAGCGCGCCGTCGGCGTCATGGGGCGTCTGGCCACCGATCCAGAGATGCTCGCCGCGGCGCAGGCCGTGGTTGAACGGCGTCGGCAGCGGCATGAGTTCGGGCGGGTTGGCCGTAGTTCGCTTGCCGTCGCCCACCATGGTAACGGCCTCGATCTCGACCAGCATTTCCGGATAGGCCAGCCAGGGCAACGGCACCAGGGTTATGGCCGGGCCGGTCTCGACGCCGTGATCCACCAGGTGACGGCCGATATCGGCGAGAAACGCCCGCTCATCGACGCCGCCGTCATTGACGTAGAAAGCGACCAGCTTGACCACGTCCTTGAGGCCGACGTCGAAGCCGGCCAGCACCGTACCGATATGGCGCACCGCCGTGGCGGTCTGGGCCGCTAGGTCATAGGGGTTGAGGCGCAGGCCGGCCATGTCTTTGTCGACCTGGCCGCCGACGAAAATCAGCTCGCCACAACGCACCCCGTGCTGGTGCGACAGATGGATCAGCCAGTCCCAGTGCCCTTCGGGCCAGTGAAACGTCCGCTCGGGCATGGTGTTTCTCCTCCTGGTACGGAATGGTCGCCTTGCGGGCCCCGGCAGGTTGATGCAATCTGAACCCGGAGGCCACCCTTTATCCCGTCCACCGTTCAGTCCCGGAGTGAACGTCATGTCCTATCCCCTTCCCGACAGCGCCCGCGCCTTTCAAGCCAAAGTGCGCGATTTCGTCGATAACATCGGTATCACCCGCGAGCTGGAGTGCGAGGAGAACCCCGAGGCGGTGGACAAGTACCGCGACATGAACAAGGAATGGGCCAAGAAGAACGGTCTGTGGGCCATGACTCTGCCCAAGGAGATGGGCGGCGGCGGCCTGAGCTACCTTGAGCAAGTCGTCGTCAACGAGCAGGGCGGCCGCGCCACCAACGGTCAGGGTCATTGCTGGTCGGCGCCGCCACGCTTCCTAGTCGAGGTCGCAACGCCCTATCAAATGGAGACCTGGGTCCAACCCCTGATCACGGGCACCCGCAAGCACTGCTACGCCATCACCGAGGAGGGCGCCGGCTCGGATGTCGACGCCATCGCGGCAACGGTCAAGAGCTCGGGTAATGGTTATGCCCTGAACGGCGTCAAGATGCATGCCACCGGCGGCGGCCGTGGTGATTTCTTCATCTTCCAGGCCAAGTACGCCGATGGCGATCACGAAGGCGAACATGGCTTGTTCTTCGTCGACAAGAACACCGATGGTGTCGATGTCGTGCGAGTGCCGAAATACATGCACAGCCATAGCGAGCACCCGATTTTCTCGTTCAAGGACACCTTCGTGCCGGCGGACAACATGATCGACCCGGAAATTGACGCCATGCACTGGACCAACGAGTGGTTCCGCTACGAGCGCCTGATGATCGCGGCGCGTTGCTGCGGCGCGGCCAGCCGACTGATCGACGAAGCCACAAAGTTCGCCCAGGAGCGTATCGTCTACGGTCAGGCCATATCGGAGTTCCAGGCCATCCAGATCATGCTCGCCGACAGCCTGACCGAGCTGTGGGCGGCGCGGCTCATGACCTATCAGGCGGCCGAGGCCATGGATCGCGGTGACGACGTCAAGGTGGTTCACGGCCAATGCGCCATGGCCAAACTGTATGCCTCGGAAATGGCCGGCCGGGTCGCCGACAAGGCGGTGCAGATCTTCGGCGGGCGTGGCTATATGTCGGAGAACGTAGCCAACCGCTTCTTCCGCGAAGTGCGGGTCGACCGCATCTGGGAGGGGACCAGCGAAATTCAACGCATCATCATCGCCAACCAACTCTACAAACGCGGTCAGGAGGTACTGACCGGCTGATAATGATCATGCTAGGTTTCACGGACTGACGGAGGGGACACGCCATGGACTTCACGGGCAAGAAGGTACTGGTCACCGGGGCCAGCCGCGGCATCGGCATCGCTACGGCGCGAGCCTTCCTCGACCACGGCGCCACCGTCGCGGTCAACGGCCGCACCAATCAGTCGGTCGACAAGGCGTTGGCCGAGCTTGGCGTCGAACGCACGGTGGCGGCGCCCGGCGATCTGGTTGACAAGGCCGGCTGCGACGCTACCGTCGGCGCCGCCCTCGACGGCCTCGGCGGCCTCGACGTGCTGGTCAACAATGCCGGCGTGTTCAGCCATAGCCCGGTGGACAGCGCCAGCGAGGCGGACTGGCACCACATCATGGACATCAACCTCAAGGGGCCGTTCTTCTGCATTCAGGCGGCGCTGCCGGCGCTCCGCGCGGCCAAGGGCAACATCGTCAATACGGCCTCGGAATCAGGCATGATGGGCCAGCCGGAAAACTCCATCTACTGCGCCTCCAAGGGCGGGCTGATCAACATGTCGCGGTCCCTGGCTCTCGATCTGGCGCCCGACGTGCGTATCAACAACGTCTGTCCCGGCGGCGTCGATACCGACATGATGCGCGCCGGCACCATCACCGACGCGGACCTCGACCCGGCCCGCGCCTACGCCCCCATGAAACGCATCGCAAGGCCCGAGGAGATCGCCGGCGCGATTCTCTATCTGGCATCGGACAAGGCCGGTTTCGTGACCGGCGCGACCTGGCAACTTGACGGCGGCAGCACCGTCGGACATTAAGGAGATCGTGTTATGAGCGATACCGCGGCAACGACGACCATCAAGCCGGACTCACGTGGCGCCCGGACCCGCAATGAATTGGCCGCGCGCACGCCCAAATCGGCGGCGATCAGCACCGATGCCAGCGACGTGCTGGCCGTCGAGGTGGTGCAGACCTTCGAGATGCCCCATCCGATCTATATCGAATCCACCGAGGGCTCGCGGGTCACCGATGTCGACGGCAACAGCTATATCGATCTGACCATGGGCTTCGGCCCGCATCTGCTGGGCCACAGGCCCAAGGTCATCGAGGACGCCATGGCGGCGCAGATCAAGAAGGGTTGGCATGTGGGGCTGCACAACCCGCTGCAGGCCGAACTTGCCGAGTTACTCAACGAAGCGGCCAACTGCGGCGAGCAGACCATCTTCTGCAATTCGGGCACCGAAGCCACCATGTACGGCATGCGCGTCGCCCGCGGCTTTACCGGCAAGGACAAGGTCGCGGTGTTCGACGGCAACTACCACGGCTCCCACGACTACGCCCTGATCAAGGCGGCGCCCGACAGCCCGCGCGACGCGCCGTTGGGCCGCATTCTCGGCCGCGGTGTGCCCGACGTGGTCAACGACAACACCATGATGGTGCTGCCCTATCACGACGAGGCGGCCTACGGCCTGGTTCGCGCCCATGCGGACGAGCTTGCCCTGGTCATCGTCCAGCCGGTACAGAACACGGTGCCGCGCGACGACAACGCCGAGTTCCTTCACGGTCTGCTCGAGGTCTGCCGCGAGTGCAACGTGCTGATGCTCATGGACGAAGTGGTCACCGGCTTCCGCGTCGCCTACGGCGGCGGCCAGGAGGCCTACGACATTACCCCGGACCTGGCGACCTACGGCAAGGCCCTGGCCGGCGGCATGCCCATCGGCGCCCTGACCGGGCGGGCCGATGTCATGGCACTGCTCGGCCTCGGCAAGGCCGACCCCCGGGGCGTGTTCTCCGGCGGCACCTTCTCGGGCAACCCGCTGACCATGGCCGCCGGCATCGCCGCCGTGCGCCACATGCGCGACAACAAGGAGACCATCTATCCCAAGCTCAACGCCCAGAGCCAGCGCCTGGCCGACGCCGTCAACGACTTCTGCCGCGAGAACCAGATCGGCGCCCAGTTGCTCAACGCCGGTTCGATCTTCTATCTCCACTTCCAGCGCGAGCCCATCGAAACCTCGCGCGATGTCGCCAACACGAACACCGAGGCTGAACGTGAGTTCTACCTGAACCTGATGAACAACGGCGTCATTGTTCCCGGCATTCATCTGTTCTTCCTGTCGGCGGCCCACTCCGCCGAGGACGTCGACGAGGTCATTGATGCGTTCAAGAAGTCATTCCTTGAAGTCCGCGAAGACGGGCTGATGTAGACAAAATAAGGCGCAAAAACGAAACAACCGGGAGGTTTGGCCGTGGAAGGCCTGATGATGGATCGACCGCTGCTGATTCCATCGATGATTCAGCATGCGGACCGCTGCCACCGGGACGTGGAAATCGTCTCGGTGACCACCGAGGGACCGATACACCGCTACACCTGGGGGGACTGTTACGCCCGGGTCCAGCAACTGGCCAACGTGCTCGAAGCCCTCGGCGTCAAACAGGGCGACCGGGTCGCCACCCTGGCGTGGAACAGCTATCGCCACCTCGAGCTCTACTACGGCATCTCGGGCATGGGCGGGGTGTGCCACACGGTCAACCCGCGCCTGTTCCAGGAGCAACTGGTCTATATCTTCAATCACGCCGAGGACCGCTTCATCTTCACCGACGTCAGCTTCGTGCCCCTGCTCGAAGGTATTTCGGACCAGATCGGCGGCGTCGAGGGCTTCGTCATCATGACCGACGAAGACCATATGCCCGAGACCAGCCTGCCCAACGTCATCTGTTACGAGACCCTAATGGCGGCCCAGGAACCGGTCTACGACTGGCCCGACTTCGACGAGAACACCGCCTCGGCCCTGTGTTACACCTCGGGCACCACGGGCAATCCCAAAGGCACTATGTACAGCCACCGCTCGACGGTGCTGCACGCCTTCGGCGCCCTGGCCAGCGCTTTTTCCCTGCGCGGTGACGATACGGTGATGCCGGTGGTGCCGCTGTTTCACGTGCAGTCCTGGGGCATTCCCCACTCGGCGCCCATCGTCGGCGCCAAGCTGGTGTTCAACGGACCGAAATTCGACGGCGAGACCCTGCAGCAGCTGATGGAAGACGAGAACATATCGGTATCCGCAGGCGTCCCCACCATCTGGCTCGGCATGCTCGAGTACCTGCGCACCTCGGGCAAGCGGGTCGATACCCTGCGCATGCTGGTAAGCGGCGGCGCCGCCCCGCCTCACGCCATGATCGAAGCCTTCGACAAGGACTACGGCGTCCCCCTGACCCACGGCTGGGGCATGACCGAGACCAGCCCGGTGGCCGCCGCCGGCATCAACCCCCGGCGCATGGCCAAGCTTAATCAGGATGAGCGGATCACCGAGACCCTCAAGCAGGGCCAGGTGCTCTACGGCGTCGATATCAAGATCGTCGATGACGAGGGCAACCGCCTGCCCCACGACAGCGAGACCTCGGGCGAGCTCTACGTGCGCGGCCCCTGGGTCACCTCGGGCTACTTCAGGGACGACGACGCCAATGCCGAGTCCTTCGACGACGAGGGTTGGTTCCGTACCGGCGACGTCTGCGCCATCGAGCCCGACAGCCACATCCGCATCACCGACCGGGCCAAGGACCTGATCAAGTCGGGCGGCGAGTGGATCAGTTCCATCGACCTGGAAAATACCGCCGTCAGCCACCCGGACATCGCCGAGGCCGCGGCCATCGCCATACCCCACCCCAAGTGGACCGAACGACCGCTGCTGGTGGTGGTGCCGCGCGACGGCGTCGATCTGACCAAGGACAGCGTCACGGATTTCCTAGACGGCCGCATCGCCAAGTGGTGGATGCCCGACGATGTCGTGTTCACCAACGAGTTGCCCCATACGGCGACCGGAAAAATAGCAAAATTGCGCCTGCGCGAGGTCTACAAGGACTACGTTCTCCCGACCATTTGAAAGTGAGATACCAGTTATGAATTTTGACTACAGCGACAAGGTCGAGGCCCTGCGCGGACGCCTGATGTCCTTCATGGACGAGCACGTCTATCCCAGCGAGGAGACCTTTTACCGGCAGATCGACGACCGCTGGGAACTGCCGCCTATCATGGAAGAGCTCAAGACCAAGGCCCGCGACGCCGGGCTGTGGAACCTGTTCCTGCCTGACAGCGAGCGCGGCTTCGGCCTGACCAATCTGGAATACGCGCCGCTCTGTGAGATCATGGGCCGCTCGCCCATGGCCGCCGAGGTCTTCAACTGCTCGGCGCCGGACACCGGCAACATGGAAGTGCTCGAGCGTTACGGCACCGACGAACACAAAGAGCGCTGGCTCAAGCCCCTGCTGGCCGGCGAAATCCGCTCGGCCTTCGCCATGACCGAGCCCGCCGTGGCCTCGTCGGACGCCACCAACATTCAGGCCAGCATCGTGCGCGACGGCGACGACTACGTGATCAACGGCCACAAGTGGTGGATCAGCGGCGCCGGCGGTAACAACTGCGAGATCCTCATCTTCATGGGCAAGACCGACCCGTCGGCGGATCGCCACAAGCAGCAATCGATGATCCTGGTGCCCATGGCCACGCCGGGCATCACCCTGGTGCGCCCGCTCACCGTGATGGGCTACGACCACGCCCCCGAGGGCCACTGGGAGATGACCTTCGAGAATGTCCGGGTGCCGGCGACCAACATCCTGCTCGGCGAGGGCCGCGGCTTCGAGATCGCCCAGGGCCGCCTGGGACCGGGCCGCATCCACCATTGCATGCGGCTGATCGGCGTCGCCGAACGCGCCCTGGAGGCCATGAACGAGCGCGTGCTGGGCCGGGTCGCCTTCGGCAAACCGATCGCCGAACAGGGCACCATCCGCGCCGACATCGCCAACTCGCGCATGGAGATTGAGCAGTCGCGGCTACTCACCCTGATGGCCGCCGACCGCATGGACAAGCTCGGCAACAAGGCCGCCCGTTCGGAGATCGCCATGATCAAGGTGGTGGCTCCCAATATGGCGCTGACGGTCATCGACCGGGCCATGCAGGCCCATGGCGCCGCCGGCGTGTCGCCCGACTTCGGCCTCGCCGCCGCGTGGGCCCACGCCCGCACCCTGCGCTTCGCTGACGGCCCCGACGAGGTCCACCGCCGGGCCATCGCGAGGTTGGAACTGCGCAAGTACCAGGGGTAGAGGTGGTTTTTGGAAAGCGCGTTCAAGCGCCACGCTGGCTCCCGCCGAACGGTCGGCGGCCCGCGGTCGCGGACTTGTCAGCGGTCAATTGATGACCGCTGACTCCGAACTCATCGAGGTCCGACCGGACGAGCGGCTCGACACCGGGCCACTCGAAGCCTGGCTGCGCGACAACCTTGACGGCGCCGAGGGGCCGTTCGAGTACGCCCAGTTCGGCGGCGGCCACGCCAACCTCACGTATCTGGTGCGCTTCGGCGACAACGAGTTCGTGCTGCGCCGCCCGCCCCTCGGCCCGGTCGCCGCCACCGCCCACGACATGAGCCGCGAGCATCGGGTGCTGTCAGTGCTGTGGCGCGAGTTCGACCTGGCGCCGCGCTGCTATGTACTGTGTACCGATCACGACGTCCTCGGCGCAGACTTCATGGTCATGGAGCGGCGCAACGGCTTCGTCATCCGCAAGGACCTGCCCGAAGATCTCCAGGGCGACCCGGTGTTGACCCGGCATATCGGCGAAATGATCATCGACTGCCTGGCGCGCTTTCATGCGGTCGACCCGGCCGCCGTCGGGCTCGAGGCCATGGGCCGGCCCGAAGGCTTCGCCGAGCGCCAGCTCGACGGCTGGACCGGGCGCTGGCATGCGGCCAAGGACCACGACATTCCGGCCATGGACAGGCTCATCACCTGGCTCGCCGACAACCTGCCCGAGCCCCAGGCCGCCACCTTCGTTCATAACGACTACAAACTCGACAACATGCTGGTGGCCCACGACAACCCGGCCCGGGCGGTGGCCGTACTCGACTGGGACATGTGCACCCGCGGCGACCCGCTGATGGACCTCGGCTACCTGCTGACCTATTGGCCCGAGGCCGCCGACCCGCTGACCTGGCGCGACTCCTGCCCCTCACCCCTGTGGCGCGACGGCTTCCCGACCCGCGCCGAGGCGGTCCAGCGCTACGCCGACCTCTCCGGCCTCGATGTCAGCCGGTCCGCCTGGTACCACGCCTGGGGCACCTTCAAAATTGCCGTGGTTATCCAACAGATCTATATCCGCTGGCTACGCGGCCAAACCCAGGACGAACGCTTCGCCGAAATGGGCGAGCGAGTGCGGATTTTGATCGACAAGGGCTGTGTGATCGCGGGGGTTAGCGCGGGAGGCTGAGAGTGATGTTTCGTCGAACGGACGCGAGCTCACTGTTTAGTAATTTCTAATCCGTAGATTTATTAGACTGTCACCGCAATGCAGTATTTTACGAACAAGCCTACTAACAGTTCTCTCTATGGATTTAGACCATTAGAGTTTTTTGGGAGAGTCGTTACCTCTCCGCTGTCATCGCTCTACAAATTAGTGGATGGAGAAACTAACTGCCGTCCGGAAATGCGCGGACCTACATAAATAGTAAAATATACAAGATAAAACAAAAAAACGACCGCCCACAGCCTCGCATACAGTAAATGCCTTCTCGCGTGTTCTATTCCTATAGGGGTATATCGCGCATTCACGTTGAAGATAAGATGTGGATATGGATGTGCAACATATAGGAATAATTTCTTTTTCTTGTATTCATCTTTCAATTCATTATTTGCACGCTAGTACTCTATACCAACAGGAATATATCCTACCGCCAAAACAACTCCCAAGACAATTACGATGGTGTCTATCTAGCGAAACCATTCGAACAACTCTCTGTCCTCCAAATTAGATTACGGTGACGGTTTACTAAATACACTTAATTTTCATCGCGTCACCACTCCCATTCATGCTCGAACCTGTCCGGGGTGAGGAGGAAATCGTCACCCTTGGCGGTCGCTCTTTTAAAGGTCGCATCCCAGCCCTCGCGCGGGTGACGCGGCGTGGCCGGCTCGGCCATGCTTTTGTTGCTGCTCATGTCACTCCCCCTCACGGGCTCCGCCCAACGGCCCAGCCGCCGTCGATGACGATGGTTTGGCCGCTGACCCAGGCGCCTGAGCGGGCGGCCAGGAAGACGGCGGTGCCGGCGATGTCGTCGGGCTCGCCAAGGCGGCCCAGGGGGTAGCGTTTGACGGCCTGGGCGTTGCGTTCCGGGTCTTCCCACAGGGCCTTGGCGAAGTCGGTTTTGACCAGGCCGGGGGCGATGCAGTTGGCCCGGACGTTGTGCTCGCCCCACTCCACCGCCAGGTTGCGGGCGAGCTGGTAGTCGGCCGCCTTGGAGAGGGCGTAAATGCCGAGCATGCTGTCGCCGGCCAGCCCGGCGATGGACGAGATGATGATCACCGAGCCGTCCTTACGCTCGGCCATCTGAGGGATCACCATGT
>CAZYDR010000027.1:23775-37231 GCA_964645285.1 uncultured Alphaproteobacteria bacterium | reverse complement strand
TCCACATCGTCGTTGAATATCACCCGTTACGTGGACCAGTTATAGGGGGGCAGGACAGAGCCTTGGGGTCCTGATGTGGGTCCTGGAGGATGACGGCGCGGAACCGCCGCGCCCAGCGCTCGAAACGCTGGCGTCAGGGCTGATGGCAGCGATCGAGGCGGCGGGAGTCTTTGCCGATCAGGCGACAGTTCCGCGCCACTCGTTAGAGCCCAAGCTGTTCGGTCTCGATGTGCTGCTCGACCGTGCCGGGCGCCCCTGGTTGCTCGAAGTCGAGCGCTATCCGGCCCTCGGCGGCGGCGCCGCGGCAGTGGTTGATGCGGTCAATCGACAGCTCCTCACGACGATAGTTGATTTTGCCAGGAATCGCCGGACCAGGATCTCGGACCGGCCGCTAAAAAAAAGTGGCTTCACGGCGCTATTTTCTCGTAGACCCGGCGACGTTTCCGCTGCATAAGCGCCCAGTAAAAATTCGACCGGCGAGGGTAGGTCTATGTTGAGAGTGGTGGGCGCGAGTTGGCCGTTGTTCCTCGGCCTCGCACTGATGATGATCGGCAACGGTCTGCAGGGCACCCTGATTGGTGTCCGCGCGACCCTTGAGGCGTTTCCGGCGGTGGCCACCGGTCTGGTCATGTCGGGCTACTACGTGGGCTTCGTGGCCGGCTCGGTACTGGCACCGCGCTATCTCGGGCGGGTCGGCCATGTGCGGGTGTTCGCGGCCCTGGCGGCCCTCGCTTCGGCGGCGGTGTTGGCCTTTACCGTGGTCGTCGAACCGCTCACCTGGGCGGCTATCCGGGTGGTCACCGGGCTGTGTTACGCCGGGCTCTATGTGGTCGCCGAAAGCGGGCTCAACGACCGCGCCACCAACGAGACCCGGGGCCAGTTGCTCGGCTTTTATATCGCCATCATGCTGGGCGGCATGGCGGGTGGTCAGTTCCTGCTCAACCTCGCCGACCCGACCAGTTTCGAGCTGTTCGTTCTGGTCTCCGTGCTGGTCTCCATCGCGGTGGTGCCGATCCTGCTGACCGCCGGTCCGGCGCCGGCCTTCGAGGCGCCCCGCCGGGTCGGGTTGCGCGATCTCTACGCCATTTCGCCGCTCGGCGTCGTCGGCACTATGGGGGTCGGCGTATCCAACGCGGTACTGGTCGGCATGGGCGCGGTCTATGCCGGCCGCATGGGCTATTCAGCAGCCGAGATTTCCGGTTTCATGGCGGCCATGTTTGTCGGCGGCGTGCTGTTGCAGTGGCCGCTCGGCCGCCTGTCGGACCACGTCGACCGACGCTGGATTATTACTGCCGTTACCTTCGCTGCCACGGTGTTTGCCGGGGTTGGGGTCGCCCTTTCAGGGTCATCCCTTGGCGTCATGGTGCTGCTTGCCGGGGTGCTCGGCGGTCTGTCGCTCGCCATGTACCCGCTATGCATCGCCCATACCAATGACTTCCTCGAGCCCGACCAGATGGTGGCGGCCAGCGCTAGCCTAGTGCTGGTCCAGGGCATCGGCGCCAGCTTCGGGCCGCTGGTCAGCGGCGCGGTCATGGGCGGCGTCGGTCCGGTGGGCTATTTCTGGAGCCTCGCCGTGGTCCACGCCGCCATCGGCGTCTTCGCGCTCTATCGTATGTCGCGCCGCGCCTCGGTACCGGTCGACGAGCAGGGGCTCTATGCGCCCATGACCTCGGGCGCCTCGCCGGTGGTCGGCTCGGTGGCGCCCAAGGCGGTACGCGATTCCATGGATGCGAAGTTGGCCCGCAGCAGCCGCTGGTAGGGCGCTCTATTCGCCAGCCAGGCGATCCAGCGCCGCTTGCCAATCTTCCGGATAGGTCAATTTGATGTTGTCGGGCTCACCCGGCACCAGATGCACCGGATAGCCGGCGCGGGCAACCAGATGGGTGATGCTGGTCTCGGTTAGTCCGGCTGGGCCGGCAGCCCGTTCGGCGACAAGCATGATTTCGCGTTTGCAGGCCTCATTATGGTCGGGATTGATCTGGATAACGCGGCGAAACGACCCAGCCGCTTCCATGGGTTTGCCGTTGGCGATCAGAACCTGACCCAGGGTATGGTGAAACGGGGCGTGGTTGGGGACCGCCGAGATGGCCTTGCCGATCATTTCGACGGCGAGTTCCGGTCTGCCTGCACCGCTGGCAAGGGCGCCGAGCAGGTGCAGGGCGTCGGGCTGACCCGGCGTGACTTTCAGTGCCTGCTTATAGGCGGCCTCGGCCTCGGCAAGCCGGCCGCCCTGCTGGTGAGCGACGCCCGCCTTGAGCAGCGCCGTGAAGGTCGGTTTGGTGGGTGCCGAGGCAGGGCTCATTGGTGTGGCTGGTTAGTCCGTCTTTACGGGTTCCATGTCGGCCGCCCGTGAACACAGGAAGTCGAGCATCAGGGTGGCCCCGGCCAACGCCGTGATTTCACCGATGTCGTAGATCGGCGCGACCTCGACCAGGTCCATGGCGACGAAGTTCATGGTGCCCATGCCGCGCATGATCGCCGTCGCTTGGTGGGTCGTCAGGCCGCCGACTACGGGCGTTCCGGTTCCCGGCGCGTAGCTCGGGTCAAGGCAGTCGATGTCGAAAGTGAGATAGGCCTTGTGGCCGCCGGCGACCCGCTCAATTTTCGCCAAAGTGGCGGCGACGCCGTGTTCGTGGACCCAGGGCGCATCGAGCACGGTGAAGCCGTGGGTCTCGGGGTTGTGGCTGCGAATGCCCACATGGATTGATCGGTGAGAGTCGATCAGGCCTTCTTCGATGGCATGGAAGAACATGGTGCCGTGATTGTAGTTTTCCTCGCGCCAGGTGTCCGAGTGGGCGTCAAAGTGGACCAGGGACAGGGGGCCGTACTTCTTGGCATGGGCGCGCAGCAGGGGCAGGGAAACGAAGTGATCGCCACCCATGGTCAGCATGGTGACCCCGGCATTGATGATGGTGTCCGCGTGGGCTTCGACATTTGTCAGCATGCGGTCGGTGTAGTCCTGGTCGAAGGCGACATCGCCGTAATCGATGACCGCGAGGCGCTCGAACGGATCGAACCCCCAGGGCCAGACATTACCATAGGCGAGCTGCCCCGAGGCCTGGCGAATGCCGGCCGGGCCGAAGCGCGTGCCGGGACGGTTGCTGGTGGCCAGGTCGAAAGTGATGCCGCTTACCGCCACATCGACGCCTGTTAGATCGCGGGTGTACTTGCGGCGCATGAAACTTTGCGCCCCGGCGTAATTGGGCTGGGGTTCGGTGCCATAAAGGCCCGTCGCCGTGAATGCTTGATCGCCAATTGTCGTCTTCATGCGGATTACTCTCCCTGGAGCGTGTTGCTGCCGCTTCGTTTTACCCGATCACGAGACCCGCGTAACTAGGCGACTGCCCGGTGGCCAGGCGGAGGATGACAAGGCGGCCGGAAATGGTGACACTCGGTGACCTTAAACGTCAGCCAAGAAATCCAACGCCATGCCCACGCCCCTGCTAACCGGTTCTCTTCGCCTTCGCCGCACGCCGTTTTCCCGCCGGGTCGAGGCCGCCGGCGTGAGCGCTTATACGGTCTACAACCACATGCTGCTGCCGACGGTGTTTCGCTCGGTGGCGGAGGACTACGCTCATCTGAAATCCGCCGTGCAGTTGTGGGACGTGTCCTGCGAGCGCCAGGTGGAAATCATTGGTCCCGACGCCCGGCGGCTGGTGCAGATGACCACGCCGCGCGATCTGGCGGCCATGGCGAATGACCAATGCTACTACATTCCCATGGTCGATGATCGGGGCGCCATGCTTAACGATCCGGTGCTCAACAAGCTCGCCGAGAATCGTTACTGGGTGTCTCTGGCAGACTCCGATATGCTGTATTATTACAAAGGCTTGGCGAGTGGCTTTGGGCTCGACGTGAAGGTTTTCGAGCCCGACGTGTCGCTGCTGGCGGTGCAGGGGCCGAAGGCTGATGTGCTGGTTGGCCGGGTGTTCGGCGAGGCAGTGGTAGCGACCAGGTTTTTCCGCCACACGACCGTCGCGTTCCATGGCTGGAACCTGGTCATTGCCCGCTCCGGCTGGTCCCATCAGGGCGGCTTCGAGATTTACAGTGACGGCTCGGATGGTGGCGAGGTTCTGTGGGATGCGTTGTTCGACGCCGGCGCCGACCTCGATGTGCGGGCCGGTTGCCCCAATGGCATCGAGCGCATCGAGGGCGGGTTGCTGTCCTACGGCAACGACATCACCATGAACCACACGCCCTTCGAGGCCGGCCTGGGCAAGTTCTGTCACCTGGACAGGGCGGCCGAATGCCTCGGCCGAGACGCTCTGTGGGAAATGCAAAATCCCGAACGGCAAATCCGACCGCTGGAAATCGATGGCCCCGAGATGCTGGGCGTGACCCAGTTGTGGCCCCTGGCGGACCAATCGGGCGCCCCTGCCGGACAGGCTTCATCGGCTGCCTGGTCGCCGGATTTTCAAACCACTGTGGCCATCGCCATGGTCCACAAGGACTATTGGAACGCCGGCACCACGCTGTTGGTGGAGACTCCTGTCGGCACCCGCGAGGCACGGGTGCGGGATAAATTCTGGATCTGACCGATAGAGCGCGACAATTTGTCCCCTGTCGCTTTACCATCCGATCACTTGCCTGGCCGTTCTTCCGGAGGAACCACCCGATGACCCGCGATCCGCGCTACGACATCCTGTTCGAGCCCATCAAGATCGGGCCTAAAGTGGCCCGCAACCGCTTCTACCAGCCCGGCCAGTGCAACGGCATGGGCCGGGTGCGGCCGCTCGGCCATGCCCGTATGCGGGGCGTCAAGGCCGAGGGCGGTTGGGGCGTGATTCATACAGAGCACTGCGCGATCCACCGCAACGCCGACATGTTTCCCGAAATCGTCATGTCGTTGTGGGACGACAGCGACATTCCGGTGCTGGCCAAGGCCGTCGATGAGGTCCATGACCACGACTCCCTTTTCGGCGCCCAGCTCGCCTATGGCGGCGGCTTCTATGCTAACCGGCTGGGCCGGGAAGTGCCCATTGGCCCGCAGTCGCGTCCGGTGGTGGAACTGGAACCAATCCAGGCGCGAGCCATGGAGAAATCCGATATTCGCGACTTTCACGGCTGGTGGCGCGATGCGGTCTTGCGCTCGCTTAAGGCCGGGGTCGACATCGTCAATATCAGCGCCCAGTTCTCGGGCATTGCCTTTCATATGCTGTCGCCGCGCAACCGGCGCAGCGATGAATACGGCGGCAGCCTGGAGAACCGCGCCCGGCTGCTGAGTGAGATGATCGACATTACCCGCGAGGCGTCGAAGGGCGAAGTGGCGGTCACGGTGCGTATCATTATTGAAGAGCTGATCGGCCCCAAGGGCCTCAAGGCCCATGAGGACGGCAAGGAAATCCTCGAATATCTGGCCGAGTTGCCGGACCTCTGGGACATTCTGATTGGCACCTGGGAAGGCGACTCGCCGACCTCGCGATTCGCCTCGGAGAACACCCACGAATCCTACATGGATTTCGTCAAGTCGGTGACCACCAAGCCGGTGGTCGGGGTCGGGCGTTTTACCTCGCCGGACACCATGGTCTCGCTGATCAATCTCGGCGTGCTCGACATGATCGGCGCGGCGCGGCCGTCAATCGCTGATCCCTTCCTGCCCAAGAAGATCGAGGAAGGCCGGGTTGAGGACATTCGCGAGTGCATCGGCTGCAATATCTGTGTCTCCAGCCATTTCATGGCGATCCCTATCCGCTGCACCCAGAACCCGACCCAGGGCGAGGAGTATCGCCGCGGCTGGCATCCGGAAGACATCGACCCCAAGGGTTCCGACGATTCAGTCCTGGTGGTCGGCGCCGGCCCTTCCGGGCTCGAGGCGGCGCGAGCCCTGGGCCAGCGAGGCTATGCGGTGACCCTGGCCGAAGGAACTACCGAGTTGGGTGGCCGGGTGACCCGTGAGGCCAAACTGCCGGGCCTCGCCGAGTGGGGCCGGGTGCGTGACTGGCGGATAGGCCAATTGAACAAGATGACCAATGCGGAGATCTACCGGGACAGCCAGATGACGGCGGACAGCGTGCGTGAAGTCGGCGCCAATCACGTGGTGCTGGCGACCGGCGCCCACTGGCGCGGTGACGGCGTCGGGCGGTTCAACAACGATCCGGTGCCCGGCAGCGACGGCGCCAATATATTCACGCCGGACGACATCATGGCCGGCTGGCTGCCTGACGGGCCGCCCGGCCAGTCAGTCGTGGTATTCGACGATGATAGCTTCTACATGGGCAGCCTGATGGCCGAAGTGTTGGCCAGTGCCGGCTGCAAGGTGACCATTGTGGCGCCTGAGTCGGAGATCGCCTCCTACACCCGCCACACCCTTGAGCATCGGCGCATTGCCTGGCGGCTGGATAAACTCGACGTCACCATGGTGACCCACCACAACCTAACTGACATCTCTGCCGACGAGGTGACGTTGGAGCACGTCTATACCGGACGTGAGCAGAAGATTGCGGCCAGCGCCGTGGTCATGGTCACCGCCCGGCTGCCCGACGACACGCTCTATCACGAACTCATGGCCGACAAGGACGCCAACGCCAAGGCCGGTATTACCTCGGTGACGCGGATCGGCGATTGCCTGGCGCCCGGCGCGATCTTCCACGCCACCTTTGCCGGCCACCGCTATGCCCGGGAACTCGATACCGATCCGGCCGACCGCCTGTTCCGTCACGAACTCCCGGAAGTAAAGGCGTCGTGAGCGAGATATTGGTGGAGCGGCGCCAGGCTGTCGGGATTGCCGGCCTTTTCCTTGTTGGCAAAATCGATCACCTCGACCTCGTGGCGGGTGAGGAATTCGAGGGCGGGACGATCTTCCGCCGGCGCCATGCGTTCTAGGGTCTCGAACTCATCCACATAGGCCAGATAGCGGTCCAGCATATAGTCCACGAACGCCATCCAACTATAATCCTGGTGGTGCGTGACATGGCTCTTGCCGATTTCGAACAGTTCGTCTTCGCTCCTGGGCTTCAGGCCGTGTCTGTCGACCACCGGCCGGGTCGCCGCGGCGGCATGGCGTTCGACATCCGCCAACAGCACGAGCTTGTCACGGACCCCCGGGCCACCGATGTGATCGGCCAGGCCTCGGAAATAGGCCTCGCCCATGACCTCCGCCTCGTAGTAGTCGAGGAGCGTCTTGAGGTAGTCTGAATTGTCCGTCGTCATCACTGCTCCAGGTCAGCGCATTGCTCGTCGATCACCTCGATCATGCGTTGGCGATCCATGGTTCCGTAGTGGCCAGCATAGACTCGTTTCACCGGCAACTGCCGCATGCGTCGGAGGCTGGCGCAATAGCTTGCCGGATCGTCCGGTGGCCAGGCCAAGCCGTGATCGCCGTCATATAACATGTCACTGGTGAATAGGCTGCCCGTTGCGGCTTCCCAAATGGCCAGACCACCCGATGACCGCCCCGGCACATGAAGAGCTTCCAAGTGGCGGTCTCCGAGATCGAACCAATCGCCGTCATCGATCAGCCGGGTCGGTGTCGCCGCCGTCATTGTATAGTCGAGAACCTGGTAGCCAGTCCAGGGCAGGGACCACAAGGTTTCGTCATTGAGATAGTCATTGACGGCGGCGTTTTCGGCGTCCGGATGTTCCAGATCGGCGGCGTCCAGGGTGTGGCAGGTTCGGTCGGAGAAGCTGTGCCAGCCACCGGCATGATCGTAGGAGGCGTTGAGTGTCACCGCCGTAACCGGCTTGCCGGCGACGGCCTCGATCAGCGGAGCTGGCGTAACGATTCCGCTGCCCGTATCGACGACTAGGTCGCGCTCGCTGCCACGGACCAGCCACATATCGCCGACCGCATAGGAATCGATATTCAACTCTCTGAACCGTAGGATGCCGTCTTCATAGGGTTCGACGGCATACCACACTTCGGCAACCGATTTCGTAGGATCAGGGTAAGTGGTCATGGTCGTTCCGGCTCATCCAAAAATAGTGCGTGAGAGTCCCCGTCGGGATCACGTTTTGATAACACGGCACAACTCCGCTCCACCAGCCCGCAGCTCTTCCAATCCATACCAACACTGGAAAATTTCTAAAGCCCTCCCGGATCAGGTTTCGAGGGTCATGTCCGGATCACGGTCGGATTTCGTGGAAGCACGTCGCCACGACAGCGTCGGTGAAAGGTCTCGCGGCGAGACTATGTTTCATTGATGTTTCATTTCGTAACACGTTGTTACAACAAGGTTTTATTAATAATTCTAGATCTATTCTGTGCCTGGGTTTGGCTGGTCAGATCCACGACTACGTAACATTTCACCATATCCGTACGTGCGCTACATCCTCGGAGGAAACACCATGAGCACAGCCCGTTTCTCGTTCAACCTCAGTATCAAGGCACTTGGCCTGACGATCAGCATTCTTCTCGCTGTACTGGCCGTGTCAGTCGTCGGAAGCTCGATGCTGACAATCGGCAAGGTCGACGGCGTTGCCGATGCCTGGGCCCGTTTTGAAGGTGGGCCGGCGAAGAAGGCCGCGTACGTCAACGACCTCTATAGCGCCATCGGCTATGGCGGCATGATTCACCAGTTCAAGAATTATGTTCTTCGTCAGGACCATAAGCGTATCGCTAAGGCCGAGGCCAAAGCAGCGCTGGCATTTGCGGCGCTCCAAGCCATCGCAACCCTCAATGACGAATTGGCTAAATCCCGCGAAAACAGCGCTGACGCGGTGTTCACCGCGACCACCTCGGCGGAAAGCTTCCTCAAAGGTGTGACCGCGACGGTCGCCGTTGCCCTGACCTTCCTCGTCGGCTTGGTCTTCTGGTTCACCCGCTATCGACTCGTTGCCGCGCTCGTACAGCTCAGGGACGCAATGGCGGAGCTAGCCTCCGGCAACGCCGCCGTCGAGGTCCCCGACACCTAGCGCAAGGACGAAATCGGCGATATGGCCCGGGCCGTCCAGGTGTTCAAGGAGAATGCCGTTGAGATGGAGCGGATGCGTGTCGAGCAAGAGGATATGGAGCGAGTCGCCCGGGAAGAGAAACAACAGGCCATGAACGGCATGGCTGACAACTTCGAGAGCAGCGTCAAGGGTATCGTCGAGACCGTCGCCGGCGCCGCGACCGAGATGCAATCGACCACCGAATCCATGGTCACGACGGCGGCGGAGGCTAGCCGTCACAGTCAGGCGGCGGCGGCCGCCTCCGAGCAAGGCTTCGAGCAACGTGCAGACCGTCTCGGCGGCGGCCGAAGAGATGTCGTCCTCGGTCAACGAGATCGCCCGCCAGGTGGCGCACTCGGCCCAAATGGCCAAGGAGGCGGTGGACGAGGCGCAGTCGACCAACGCATCGGTCCAGGGTCTGGCCGAAAGCGCCGAGAAGATCGGCGAGGTCGTCGATCTGATCAGCGATATCGCCAGTCAGACCAATCTGCTGGCGCTTAACGCCACCATCGAGGCGGCCCGCGCCGGTGACGCCGGCAAGGGCTTCGCGGCGGTGGCTTCCGAGGTCAAGAGCCTGGCGACGCAAACCGCCAAGGCGACCGAGGACATCGCGGTCCAGATCACCGCTATCCAGTCGTCGACCGAGGAATCGGTGGCGGCAATCGGCAGCATCGACAAGAAGATCGGGGAGATGGACGAGGTCTCCACCGCCATCGCCTCGGCCATTGAGGAGCAGGGCGCGGCGACCGCCGAGATTTCGAACAACAGCCAGCAGGCTGCCATCGGCACCCAGGAGGTATCGACCAGCGTCGTCGGAGTCAATCAGGCGACTTCGGAGACCGGCGCCGCGGCAAGCCAGGTTCTGAAGGCGACGGGCGACCTCGCAGGGCAGGCCGAGATGCTACGCAAGGAAGTCGATGATTTCCTTGCCAGCGTACGAGCAGCTTAGGAGGGTTGTGGCCGACGGCTGCGGCCCAGCCCCCTTGATGCTTCGACAAGGTCAGGGTGAGGTGGTTGTCACGCCTCACCCTGAGCCCGTCGAAGGGTGAAGCCGGCGTCGCACCGCCTTGGCTTTATCCCTCGTCGCGGTGATATAACGTCGACTACGGCGCCCGCCGCCGCTTGACGCCATCACCGGAGAATGTTCAATGTCCGCCGCCGATACCATCGTCATCAATGCCAACGTCCGCACCATGGACGCTGCCCATCCGGGCGCCAAGGCCTTGGCCGTCAAGAACGGCCGCATCGTCGCCCTGGGCGACACCGATAGCATCCGGGACCTCGCCAACGGCGCTACCCGGGCCATCGACGCTGGCGGCCGCCTGGTTCTGCCGGGCTTTCAGGACACCCATATTCATCTTCAGGATTCCGGCATCGGCTTCGCCACTGGTGTCGATCTCACCGGGGCTCACACCCTGGACGCGCTCCAGGACAAACTTCGCGAGCAGGCGGCAAAGACCGCGGATGACTACTGGGTGCGGGGGCTGTGTTTCTCCGCTAGCCACTTCAACGCATCGAACCTCACCCGTGAGATGCTCGACCAAGCGGTGCCCGACCGGCCGCTCTTCATCATGGCCAACGACGGTCATAACGCGGCGATGAATTCTCTCGGCCTGCGCGAGTTGAACATCACCGCCGAAACCCCCGACCCGGCCAACGGTACCATCGTTCGGCAAGAGGGCGGTGAGCCCAACGGATTTCTCCACGAGGATGCCATCTGGTGGGCCCTTGGCATGACGCCCAGGCCGAGCGAAGACGACTACCGCGCGGGTGTCCGCTGGGCCGCGGCCCACGCCAACCGCCACGGCCTGACCGGGGTGCTCGACGCCATGGTCGACGAGCGCCACCTTCGGGTCTATACGGACCTCGACAATGCCGGTGAGCTCAACCTGCGGGTCGCCTCGACCTGCAAGGTATTCCCTCATGAATCCGACGTGGCTGCCGCCGTGGAGCGCCTGTGCGACCTGCGCCAGCGCTTTCGCAGCGACAAGGTCTATCTCCATTCGGCCAAGTTCTTTATCGACGGGGTCATGGAAAACGGTACCGCCGCCATGCTCGACGACTACGTCACTGGCGGCAACGCGCCGATCATGTTCGATGTCGATCACCTTGAGCAATTGCTCGTCGCCTTCGATGCGGCGCGGTTCCAGTTGCATCAGCACACCATCGGCGACCGGGCCGTGCGGGTGGCGCTCGACGGCATCGAAGCGGCGCGCGCGGCCAACGGCCCGTGGCCGGCGTTCCATCAATTGGCCCATATTCAGAGTATCCATCCGGATGACATTCCGCGCTTCCGCGAGCTTGGCGCCATCGCCAATTGGCAGCCGTTCTGGGCCCAGCCCGAGGACCCGGACCACGAGGTGGCGACACCCCTCATGGGGCCCGAGCGCATGCGCTATATCTACGCCCTCAAGTCGGTCATCGACACCGGCGCGCCCTATGCGATTTCCAGTGACTGGTTCGTCACGACTCTTAATCCGTTCGAAATCATGCAGGTCGCGGTGACCCGTCAGACCCCGGAAGACGGTCCCGATGCCCCGGCCTTCTTCCCCGAGGAACGTATCGACGTGGAAACCGTGGTCCAGGGCTACACCAACAACGCGGCGGCAGGGGCGTGGCGCGGCGACGTCACCGGTTCCCTGACTCAGGGCAAGTTCGCCGACCTGATCATCGTCGATCGCGATATTTTCAACATAGACGCCTTCGAACTGGGCGGCACGAACGTCCTGCTGACCATGTTGGAAGGCGCCGACGTGCATCAGTCCGAGAGTTTCGATGGCTAGCCCCCTACTGTCGCCGGAATTTCACAAGATGCTTGCGACCTACGAGCATCCAGGCATCGACTCTGACGCCGGCCTAGACGAGACCATCGCCGCCTATCGCCGCCAGACCGACGACTGCTTGGTGGTTGATGGCGTGGCCCCGGTCGTCGCTGCGACCACTGCGGTCGAGGCCGTGTCGGCCGGCGGCGTGTCGTCGGAATGGGTGGTGGCCGAGGGCACCGATTCGGATTTGCGGCTCATGTTCATCCACGGCGGCGCCTTCATCGTCGGTACCCTGGACGGCTATCGCCATCAGGTCGAGGTACTGTACCACGCCACGGGCATGGCGGTGCTGGCCATCGACTATCGCCTGGCGCCGGAGCATCCCTATCCGGCCGGGCTAGATGATTGCGTCGCCGCATGGACCTGGATGCTCACCCACGGACCGGCCGGCGAAGGCTCGCCCCGCGACGTCTTCCTGGCCGGCGATTCCGCCGGCGGCAACCTGACCATGGCGCTGATGCTGCGTTTGCGCGACGAGGGCCGGCGCCTGCCCGGGGCCGCTGCCGCCTTTGCGCCAGCCACCTATTTCACCGGCGCCAGCCCGTCCATGACCGAGCGCGCTCACCTGGACCCGGCCATGCTACCCTGGATCGCCAGCCTCTATATCACCGACGGAACACCCCTGACCGCCCCCTACGTCTCACCAGTGTTCGGCGATTTCACCGGCTTGCCGCCATTCCTGATCCACGCCGGCGAACGGGAAGTGCTCCATGACGACGGCAGGCGGGTTGTCGAGGCGGCGCGGGAGGCCGGTGTCGATGCCCGCTTCAAGACCCTGCTGGGCCTGATCCACTGCACCGAATACTGGTGCCACTATGTGCCCGAGGGCCTCGCCTCGCTCAACGAAGTCGGCGCGTATTTGAAGAGCTATAGCTGACGCGCCGCTCCAGTCCACAACACACATATGCCGCGTCAGCTACCCTTGAAGTCCGGCTCGCGCTTGTCGGCGAAGGCACGGGCGCCCTCCAGGAAATCGTCCGATGCCAACATGCGTTCGTAGATCGGGAAGGGTCCGGAGCCCGGTGTCTTGGTGGTGATGGCCCGGCGGCTCATGGCAAAGGCCTCGGGCAGAGGCACGGACAGCATGGGGTAGAGGGCCTCCTTCAGAGCCTGCAGGGTGAGCGGTGCGCCGGTGGCAATCTGATACGCCATTTGCCGGGCGCGATCCATCAGGTCGGCGGCCGGCAACACATCATGTACCAGTCCCCACCTCTGGGCCTCCTGGGCCGACATATGGCGTCCGGTCAGCATCATCTCGACCGCGACCTTGACCGAGATCAGCCGGCCGAGATGCTGCACGGCGCCGGCGTCGGGCAGGAAGCCGCGCTGCATTTCCGGGAGAAAGAACTCGGCGTGATCGGCCGCGAGAATGATGTCGCAGGCAATCGCGATCTCCAGGCCGCCGCCGACTGCATGGCCGTTGACCGCCGCGATTAGAGGCTTTTTCAACTCCCAATATTCGCAGATTCCGGCGAACCCACCGGGGGTTTCGAGGGAGTCTGCGACGACCTCGGAGGTGTCGGTGGCCTTGGCCACTTTCTTGAGATCCCAACCGGCGGAAAATATCTTTTCGCCGGTACCGGTGATGATTCCAACCCGCAGATCGTCGTCGTTCTGCAGGGTCTGAAGCGCCGCGTGCAAGGCGAGGCTGATTTCATTGGTGATCTCACCGATTGCTCTGGTGGCCAGTGCCACTACCATTGCACTTGCAAGAATCCAGTTGGACCAACGCCTCCAGCTCCTCCAACGCCTGCACCGACTCC
>CAZYDR010000027.1:0-23765 GCA_964645285.1 uncultured Alphaproteobacteria bacterium | reverse complement strand
ATGGCATTGACCGGGGGTCGGTCGAGGGTGATTTCAAGGACACGGCCACGCCTGTCCACATGGACCAATTCACTCATCGTGCTCTCCTTATTGGTACTACCTAAACCATTAATCTTCGAGGTGTCGCCGTCTGCTCTACCCCGCGCGTTCGCCGGTCTCGGCGTCAGAAATAAGGCGCGGCCTCCTTGAGTTCGATGAGTGTCGGCCGGTCGGCGGCGAAAGCCGCTGTCAACGCACTCTCGAACTCATCCAGGCTCGACGGTTCGGCGGTCAGGCAGCCGAAAGCCTTGCCCAGGGCGATATAGTCCGGATTGAGCTGGTTGACACCGATGGGCGGAATATCGCGGGCGATCATGCCGTCGCGTATCTGGGCCAGGGCGTCGTTGTTCCACAAGACAATCGCCAGGGGCAGCTTCTGCTCGACCGCGGTGGCCAGTTCCTGGACCGTGAACAGCAGGCCACCGTCGCCGACCAGCGCTACGGTCGGCCGCTCCGGTGCCGCGAGCTGGCCACCGATCGCGGCCGGCAGCGCGAAACCGAGGGTTCCGTAGCCGGTGGGGAAGAACCAGCTCCTGGTTTGCAGACAGGGGAAAAAGCAATAGCCGGTGTAGGAGATTTGCGACATGTCGGTGAAAACCATGCCGTCATGCGGCAGCGCCCGGCGCAGCGCTTCGAGAACCGTCGCGTGTTTTTGCTCAAGCGGGGTCAGGACGGCGCGCTCGGCGGCCCTGACCTTGGCGATTTCGTTGGTGCTTGTAAACCCCGGAGCCTTGTCGTCGTTGCGCGGCTTGAGCGCTTGCGTGATCGATTGTACGGCGATCCGGGCATCGGCGTTGATGGCGATATCGGCGTGGTGATCGCGGGTCACGGCGGCCGGGTCAAGATCGACCCTGATGAGTTTGCCGCCAAATGAAATACTGCCGGGAAGGCCAATGTCCGGCTCGGCGAGTTCCGTGGCAAGGGCCAGAACCAGGTCGCATTGCTTGATGAAATCCTGCGTCGTTGGGCGCTCAAGCGTCGCTTCCAGGGCCAGCGGGTGATCATCGGGAATGACGCCCTTGGCGGCGATGGTCGGCAGCACGGCGGCCCCGGTCGCCTCGGCTAGGGCAACGATTTCCGCAGCCCCGGTGATGGCGCCGCCACCGGCGATGATGAGCGGCCTGGAGGCTCCTTCCATGAGCTTGGCCGCCGCCGCGATGGGCTGTGGATCGGGCCAGGCGCGGGTCGGCATGGCCCGTCGTCTGGGCTCAACCGTATCCGGCGCGCTTAGCACGTCGAGGGGAACCGAAATATGGACCGGCCGTGGCCTCGCCGCCGCGAAGATGGCAAAGGCGCGGGCGACGAATTCGTGAACCTGTTCGGTATCGAGGGCGATTGCCGACAGGGCGGTGATCGGCTCGGTGACGCGGACCTGGTCACTGATCTCATGCAGCATGCCGCGCCCCATGCCGAGGTCGCTGGTGGCCGCCACGCTGGAGATGACCAGCATGGGCTGGGAGTCGGAATAGGCCTGGCCGATCGGGGTCGCCGCATTGGTCACGCCCGGCCCGCTGATCAGCAGGCAGACGCCGGGCTGGCCGGAGACCCGGGCATAGCCGTCGGCCATAAAGCCGGCACCCTGTTCATGACGGACGCCGATGTGGCGGATGCCCGAACCCTCCAGACCGCGATAGGCTTCGAGGGTATGAACGCCGGGCATGCCGAACACGGTATCGACGTCGTAGGCGCGCAGCAGGCGCATGAGATTGGTGCCGCAGGAAAGAGTATCGGACATTTCTTCCTCGGGTGTTGGATTGTGGTGGGGCTCAATGCCTGGCCTGGAAGAGGCCATTGAAGATCGAGCCGTACTCATCGGCGACGACCATGAAAGCGGCGCCAAGCGCGCTGGCCGCTTGACGTTCATTCTCGGTCCATGCCGGCATGATCCAGGGCTTGCCGGCGGCGTTGGCGGCCTCTGCGGCGCGTTCCAGATCAGCCATATCGGCGTCGCTTTCCCGGTAGGCGCCACGGCCACGGCTGAGCGAAAGATCGCTCGGCCCCAAGAACAGACCGTCGACGGTATCGAGGGCCACGATGGCCTCGACGTCGGCCAGTGCCGCGGCGGACTCGATCATGGGAAAGCACTTCGAGCGGGTGTTCTCATCGGCGTACCATTGGTCATCCGCTCCGCCGTATCCCGAAGTTCGCGAGCCGGCGAAACTGCGGACACCGAGCGGCGGATACTTGGCTGTGGCGGTGACCTTCCTGGCATGGGCGAGATTGCCGATGTGGGGAATGATGACGCCGTCGCAACCCATATCCAAAGCCTGCTGGATCGGCACCGCCGTCGGCCCCAGCACCTTGGCATAAACCTCGAGGCCCATGGCCTTGATCAGCGCGATGAGCTTGTCGGTCGGATCGAAATCGAACAGCCCGTGTTCGATGTCGAGCACGAACTTGCCATAGCCGAGATCACGGGCCATCTCGACCATGGCGTGATTAGGGGTGGACAGCCACGCGGCGCGCGTATCCATGGGATCAGGCATCGTCGCGACCCTCAATGATCGACGCCACATCGACCAGATCGTTGAGCATGCCGCCGGCCTCCACATGCGCCAGCCAGTCGCCTTCTTCGGCCTGTTCGGCAAGCGACACTTCGGTGACCGAGGCCACCATGGACGGCGGTAGCACGACGATGCCGCAGTCGTCGGCGATGATGGTGTCGCCCGGGCTGACACTGACGCCGCCGCAGCTGACGGGGTGGTTGAGGGAGCCGCCCTGGTAGTAGAGTTTAGTGGTCAGCGCGGAAACGCTTCGCGCCCACGTCGGCACGCCCTGGCTCCGCACTTCGGCGGGATCGCAGACACAGCCGTCGATGATAACACCGGCGAGTCCGCGCTTGCGCGCTACGGCGGCCATGAATCCACCCCAGCAGGCGTGGCGGGTATCGCCGCAACGGTCGATGACCAACACGTCGCCCGGTCGCACGCGGTCCATGGCGTAGTAGAGCATGGCGGAATCCGCCCCGGCGATGGATACGGTCACCGCCGTGCCGGCGATCCGCCGGTCGTCTATAATCGGGCGGATTTCCGGGTCCATGAAGCGATCGTTCAGATAGTGGCCGACGGTAGCCGCTTCGATGGTTCGCAATTTTTCCGCTGCATCCCTTGGCAATTGCGCTGCGAACGCGCCGATCTGAAATTTCTCAATCGTCATCGCTTGATACTTCCAATCCAGGCGAAATTTCCTACCCCGACCGCTCGCCGACCCAGGCGATGCGGAGCGTGTTGGTCGAGCCCGGGGTGCCGAAGGGGACGCCGGCGGTGATGATGATGCGGTCGCCGGTCTCGGCAAAGCCTTCGGCCAGGGCGACGTTGCAGGCGCTATCGACCATATCGACAAAGTCGGTGGCGTCGGCGGTCTGGACGTTGTGCACGCCCCACGCAATGGCCAGGCGCCGGGCCGTGGCGATGATCGGAGTGAGGCCGAGGATCGGTACCGGTGGGCGCGCCCGTGCGGCGCGGAGCGTGGTCGAGCCGGACATGGAATAGGCGCAGATGACAGCCGCGTTGATAGTCTCGGCGACCTGGTTGGCGGCGGCGGTAATGGCGTCGGCGGCGGTGGCCTCCGGGTCGGCCTCCTCGGCGGCGAGGAACTGGCGGTAGCGCGGGTCGCGCTCGGTCTCGCGAATGATGCGGGCCATCATTTCGACTGCTTCCACCGGATAGGCCCCGGCGGCGGATTCCGCGGACAGCATCACCGCATCGGCGCCGTCGTAGACCGCCGTGGCCACATCGGAGGCTTCGGCCCGGGTCGGCATGGCCGCCTCGACCATGGATTCGAGCATCTGGGTTGCCACCACCACCGGCTTGCCGGCGCTGCGTGAGTGGGCGACGATCTCCTTTTGTAGGCCGGGCACCTTTTCCGGCGCCAGTTCGACGCCCAGGTCGCCGCGCGCCACCATGATGCCGTCGGAGAGATCGATGATCTCGTCGAGGCGGTCGATGGCGGACGGCTTCTCCAACTTGGCCATGACGGCGGCGCGGCCGGCCACCAGCTTGCGGGCCTCGGCGATATCCTCGGGACGCTGGACAAACGACAGCGCGATCCAATCGACACCGAGATCAAGGCCGAACTGCAAATCGCGCCGGTCCTTGTCTGTCAGGGCGGCGATGGGCAGGGCCACCTCGGGCAGGTTGACCCCCTTGTGGTTCGACAATGTACCGCCGGCGATCACCTCGGTCTCGGCGAAGTCCTTGCCCGCCTTGGTGATGCGCAGGCGGATGCGGCCGTCGTCGAGCAGGAAGTCGGTGTCCGGCTCGATGGCGGCGAAGACCTCCGGGTGGGGCAGACCGACCCGGCTGTTGTCGCCGGGCGTCTGGTCGAAGTCGAGGCGAAAGGTCTGGCCGGCCTCCAGTTCCACCGCCCCTTGGGCGAAGTCGCCAACCCGGATCTTGGGACCCTGCAGATCGAGCATGATACCGACCGGACGGCCGGTCTCTTTCTCCAGGGCGCGAATAATATCGTATCGCGCCCGGTGTTCGTCATGGTCGCCATGGCTGGCGTTAAGTCGGAAGACGTCGGCGCCGGCCTCGAACAGGCAACGGATCATGGCCGCGTCCGAACTTGCCGGCCCGAGTGTCGCGACGATCTTTGCGTTGCTATGACGGCGCATGATTTCCCTTTGTTTTCACCAGCCTAATGTGGATGTGCTGGCTACGCCAGAGGCTTATCCTACAACCAAAATCGCCCGGAAGTCGTTGACGTTGGTCAGGGTCGGGCCGCTGATGATCAGATCGCCGAGGACCTCGAAGAAGCCATAGGCGTCGTTGTTGTCGAGGTAGGCGCGGGCATCGAGGCCGGCGGCACCGGCGCGGGCCAGGGTGTCGGGCGTGATGACGGCCCCGGCATTGTCCTCGCTGCCGTCGATGCCGTCGGTATCGCAGGCGATGGCGTGGACCCCGGGGCGGCCGTCGAGGGCAATAGCCAGGGCCAGCAGATATTCGCTGTTGCGCCCGCCGCGACCGCCGCCGGTCATGGTCACCGTGGTTTCGCCGCCGGACAGGATGACCCGTGGCGAGCCGTTTGCCGCTTGGCGGGCGAGATCAGCGTGGGCGGCGGCGAGGTCGCGGGCCTCGCCTTCCAGGGCGTCGCCGATGATCTCCGGGGTGATGCCGGCGGCCCAGGCAATTCGGGCGGCGGCTTCGAGGGACGCTAGCGGCGTGGCGATCAATCGGGTCTCGGCCCGGGCCAGGCGGGGGTCACCGGGCTTGGGAGTTTCGCCACTGTCGTCGGTCAACCGCGCCACCACGGTAGCCGGGGCATGGATAGCGTATTTCTCCAGTACCGCCCGGGCATCGGCCAGGGTGGTCGGGTCGGGCACGGTTGGTCCCGACGCGATCACCGACGGGTCGTCCCCCGGTACGTCGGAGATCAGCAGGGCCACCAGACGGGCCGGCGCGGTGGCAGCGGCGAGACGGCCGCCCTTGATGGTCGACAGGTGTTTGCGCAGGCAGTTCATTTCCGAGATTGTCGCCCCGGCGCGCAGCAGGGCCCGGTTGACCGCCTGCTTGTCTTGCAGACTGATGTCCCCGGCGGGCAGAGCGAGCAGGGCCGAGCCGCCGCCTGAGATCAGACACAGGGCGAGATCGTCGGCGCCCAGAGGCTCGACCATGGCGAGGATGCGCCGGGCAGCGTCGCGGCCGGCTTTGTCGGGAACCGGATGGGCGGCTTCGACGACCTCAATGTGGCGGGTCGGGACAGCATGGCCGTAGCGGGTGACCACCAGGCCGCCGATCTCACCGGGCCAGTTATCCTCGACAGCGGCGGCCATGGCGGCGGCGGCCTTGCCGGCGCCGATGACCACGGTTCGCCCCGATGGCGGCGCGGGCAGGGCGCCCGGCACGCAACGGGCCGGCTGGGCGGCATCGACGGCGGCCTGAAACATGGCGCCAAGCAGGTCGCGTTTCGTGCCGCTGTCCATTAAACGAGTCTCTCTCCAATCCACTGTCGCGCGAGCCTAACGTCCCTTGGTGGCCTGGCCAAGCCGCCTTATAGTCGCGGCCATGAACGATGTCGCCACAGCTCTGGAAAATGATCGGCCCGCCTTGCTCGGTGTCGATGACCCGCCGCCCTTCAAGGTGATCAATGCCACGGGCCGCGCCCGCGCCGTTTTGCTCTGTGATCATGCGAGTTGGGCGGTGCCGGCGGTGCTCCAAGACCTGGGGCTCGACGAATCGGTGCTACGCCGGCACATCGGCTGGGATATCGGCGCTGCCGACGTGAATCGCCGCCTGGCCGGATTGCTCGATGCGCCGGCGCTGTTGGCCGGCTATTCGCGTCTTGTCATCGATGTTAATCGCCCGCCTGGCACGCCGGGCTCGATCCCGGCGGTTAGCGATGGCGTGACCGTACCGGGTAATCGGGAACTCGATAGCGATGCCGCCCGGGCCCGCCGCGATGCCTGCTTCACGCCGTACCACCGGGCGGTCGATACGGCCATCGCCCAAGGGGGCGACCCGGCGATTCTCTCGATCCACAGCTTCACGCCGGTGATGGACGGCTTTGAGCGGCCATGGCATGTGGGTGTGCTGTGGCATGGCGATGACCGGTTGTCGGCGCCATTGCTGGCGGCCCTCAGGGACGACCCAACCATTCGGGTCGGCGATAACGAGCCCTATTCCGGTCTGGTGCCGCGGCCTTACACCATCCCGACCCATGCGGAGAAATCCGGTCGGCCCCATGTGGCCGTGGAAATTCGCCAGGACCTCATCGACACTCACCACGGTGCCGAGGCCTGGGCCAACCGGCTGGCGGCGGCGTTACGTAATGTGCTCGCCGATCCCGCCGCCTTTGAACCCTTGGCAGGCTGACATGGCAATTCCGGAACCAAGACTGACCGTCGGTATCGAGGAGGAATACCTGCTGGTCGACCGCGCCAGCCGTGACCTAGCGGCGGCGCCGCCGGACTCCATGCTGGCCGAATGCGAGGCGCTTCTCGAAGGCCGGGTCAGCCCGGAGTTTCTCCGTGCCCAGATCGAAGTCGGCACCCGTCCGGCGACAACCGTGGCCGAGGCCGGCGCCGATCTCGCCCACCTGAGGGCCACCGTGGGCCGGGTGTCCGAGGCCCATGGTCTGGCGCCGATCGCCGCGTCGACCCACCCTTTCGCCCGCTGGCAGGAGCAACAGCACGTCCACAAGGAGCGCTACGACGCCCTGGCCCGCGATCTCCAGGCGGTCGCCCGGCGGCTGGTGATCTGCGGCATGCACATCCATGTGGAGGTCGGCGACGACGACCTTCGCATCGATCTGATGAACCAGATGAGCTACTTCCTGCCCCATCTATTGGCGCTGACGACATCGTCGCCGTTCTGGGCCGGCGAGGACACGGGTTTGAGTTCCTACCGGTTGACCGTATTCGACGCCCTGCCGCGCACCGGACTGCCTGATCGTTATGAGAGCTTCAGCGAGTATGAGCGCGTGGTCGGCCAATTGGTCCAGGGCGGGCTCATGGAGGACGCCACCAAGCTGTGGTGGGACCTGCGTCCGAGCGCCCGCTACCCGACCCTGGAAATGCGCATCGGCGATGTCTGCACCCGGCTCGACGACGCCATGGCGGTGGCGGCACTAACCCAATGCGTCATCAGCATGCTGTATCGTTTGCGCAGCAACAATCAGCGCTGGCGGGTCTACCCGCGTATTCTGGTCCACGAGAACCGCTGGCGCGCCCAGCGTTACGGTGTCAGCGACTCCCTGGTCGATTTCGGCAAGGGCGAGTTGGTACCTTATGCGGAGCTGCTCGACGAACTGCTCGACATGGTACGCGAGGACGCCGAGCGCCTGGGCTGCGTCGCCGAGATCGAGCACACCCGCCATATCGCCGCCCACGGCACCAGCGCCGACCGCCAGCGCCGCGCCTTCGCGGCGGCCAAGGCCGGCGGCGCCGACGACCGCGAGGCGCTTGAGGCGGTGGTCGATTTTCTCATTGAAGAGACCGTATTGGGTCTCGATTAGATCGAGGGCCAACCGCCAGACCGCAGCGGCGCCCGAGACCCGACAACGCGACCATCGCCGAAGACGGCGAGGCCGATGAAAGCTGGTTCGACGACGGAATCCAGAGGTAGCAGCGAGATTCCAAGGCGACCGAAGGACGTCTTGATGGTTCGCGTCCTTGGCGCGCGATGTCCGGTTACTTTGAAGCCGCCATGGACATGTGAAAGAAGGGCTTCTATATGCGCTATGGTGGCGACACCATCCAGCTGGGGCTGCCGTTCATCACCGAAACCGATGAAATCGACATCCTGGTCGAGGCTCTGGGCGACAGCTTCAACGCGCTTGCGTGATATTGATAGGGTGAGGCACGACGATGATAATCAGACAGGCCACCATTGGTGACGCACGTCATCTCGCACAATTCGCCATCAGCGCCCATGGCGGATTGGAAGAGGCGCTTTACGGCGGGCTGGTCCCCGGTCGATCGGTCGAGAGTTTTCTCGAGCCGGAATTTGCCCGTCCAGGCGTCACCGCGTACTACAAGAACCATTGGATCGCCGAGCTGGACGGTCAGGTGGCCGGCGGTATTAGCGCATTCCCCTTCGACGACTTCGCCAATGACACGCACGATCCGGAAATTCCGGAAGAACGCTTCGCGGTATTCCAGCCTTTTGGTGAACTTCCCGCGGCTGGCACCTATCATTTGGTCACGATCTCGGTCTCACCGGCGTATCGCAAGGCAGGGGTTGGTTCGGCCCTCTTGAAGTTTGCCTGCGACCAAGCCAGGGAGCGGGGTTTTTCCGAGATCAGCCTCTACGTTTTTGGCCAGAACTCTGGCGCGCTGGCGTTGTACGAGAAGTCGGAATTCACGGTGGCCGGGCGCGCGCCGGTGGTCGACCACCCGTCGTTGCGCTACACGGGCGAGCTTTTCCTGATGATCGCCCCTTTGTGAACACCAGGCGCTCTTGGCCTCAGGCCGGCCGGGGCCAGGCCGGATTGCGGAACGACTGGATTTCAATCTGATAGCCGTCCGGGTCGCGCAGGAAGCAGTGGTAGATGTTGTATTCGGCTTTCTCCGCGGGCGTCGTATCGAAGGCGATGCCCTTGGCTTTGAGGCGCTCGTACCAGCCGTCCACATCGTCGGTGACCAGGGTGACGATGACGCCGCCAGGCCGTGATGGCCGTTGTTCGCTGCAGCGGCAGACTCCGAGAAAACCTTCCGGACTGGTCTGATAGATGCGGCAGCCGCCCTGGTCGAGAACCAGGGGCAGCTCCAGGGTCTCATGATAGAACGCGGCGCTCTTGTCGAGGTCGCGGGTGTAGAGAAACGTTACAAGTTGATCGAACATGGGGCTCTTCCGTCTCTTCTGTTCAGGCGAATATATGACCGCCGTTGACAAGCAGGGTCTGGCCGGTGATCTGGCGGGCCTCCTCGGAAGCCAGAAAGACCGCCGTGTCGGCGACTTTCTCCGGCGTTAGGATACGGCCCAGAGGAAGGGCCGCGCCGTAGGCGTTGATTTCCTCTTCGCTCATGCTGTCGCGCGGCTGGGCGGTATCGGCGACGCCCGGTGCGATGGCGTTGACCCGGATGCCATGGGGCGCCAGAGCCAGAGCCGTCGCCCGGGTAAAGCCGACCAGCCCGGCCTTGCTGGCCGTGTAGTGAACGCCGGGGGCCGAGCCGGTGGCGGCGATGACCGAGGTGATGTTGACGATAGCACCGCTTCGGCCCTGGGCCACCATGGTGCGGGCCACGGCCTGGGCGCAGAGGAGGGCGCCCTTGAGGTTGACGTCAAGCACCCGGTCCCATTCGTCTTCGGCGAGGTCGAGGAAGTCGCTGCGGGGAAAGATGCCGGCATTGTTGACCAGAATGTCGAGACCGCCCAGGTCGTCGCCCGCCGCCACCATGGCCGCGACCAGGGTCTCGGCGGCCGCCTTATCATCCAGGTAGTTCACCACTAAATTCGCATCCTGGCGAGCGAAGGCCAGGGCGATGGCTCGGTCCATCCCCTGCTGCGCACCGGTTACCAGAGCCACTCGTCCCCGCAGTCGCATTGCCATTCTCCTTGACCCGGCTCCGCGGTATAACATGGGAACTGGCAGAAAAATTGTGGATATGTCACTAATCCACGGTGGTTTTTGTACGCTGTGGACCGAGGGAGTGAGCCGAGTATGTGTGGAATTGCGGGACGGATTCTAAATTCTCCGGGGACGGTGGGCGCCGACCTGGTCGACCTGATGGAGGCACAGCGTCACCGCGGTGCGGATTCCACCGGTTTTGCCTTGTACGGCCCGCCCATCGACAGCGGCTATATCGTCCGCGCCATGACGGTGGATCGCCGGCGGCTGTCTGACGACCTGACGTCGTTCCTCGATATATTGCGCGACAACGGCTCCGACTTCGTCTCGGACCCGACCTGGGATGATGCCGACACCGCCCATGTTTCCGTTCGCATGGTGATTGCGGACCCCACCGATTTCGTCGAATGGTCACGCCAAGCGGACAGCATCAGCGAGCGCATTGAGATTCAATCCGTCGGCCGCTCCCTTGAGATCGTCAAGGACGTGGGCGGCGCGGTTGAGGTGGCGGACAAGCACGGCATCCGCGACTTCATTGGCAGCCATGGCCTGGGCCACGCCCGCCTGGCCACGGAATCCTCGGTCTCGCCCACCGCCAGCCACCCGTTCTGGGCTCGCCCGTTCCCCGACATCGCCATCGTCCACAACGGCCAGATTACCGACTACTACACCTGGCGGGATCGTCTCGAGCAAAATGACTACCGCTTCATGACCCATAACGACAGCGAGCTGATCGCGGTGTGGGTATCCGACCAGATGTTCAGGGGGCTGACCCAGGCCCAGGCCCTGGAGAAATCCATTTCCGAGATCGACGGCGTCTTTACGTTCCTGATTTCCAATACCCAGAGTATGGGTTTCGCTAAGGACCGCTGGGCGATCAAGCCCCTGGTCGCCATTGAAGAGGGCGGCGAGTTGGCGGTGGCCACGGAAGAGCAGGCGGTGCGCATGATCTACACCGGCGAGAACGCGGTGATCAATTACGATGGGCCGAGCATGACCAAGACCTGGCCCATCGCGACCCTGAGGGCGGCGGCATGAGCGAGGCCATCGTCAGCGTCGGCGACCGCCCGATCCGGGAGGTCAACAAGGAGATCAAGGCGGCCCTGGCGAACGGCGATTCCGTCGTCGTGCGCGATACCCGCTCGCGGCACAATATCGGCATTGGACTGCCCGAGGGCGCTCGCCTGCGTGTCGAGGGCAGCGCCGGCTACTATTGCGGCGGCCTCAATGACGGCGCTTACATCGAAGTCGAGCGTAACGTCGGCTGGTCCGTGGGCGAGGCCATGGCGTCGGGCGACATCATCGTCAACGGCTATGCCGGCATGTCCGTGGGCTCGGCCATGCGCGGCGGACTAATTCACGTCAAGGGCGACACCGGGCCGCGCTGCGGCATTGCCATGAAGGGCGGCGACATTATCGTCGAAGGTAAGATCGGCTACCTGTCGGGCTTCATGTCCCACGCCGGGCGCATAATCGCTCTGGGCGGCGCGGCCGGAGCCTGCGCCGATTCCCTGTGGGGCGGCGAGGTCTGGGTTGCCGGGCCCATCGAATCCCTCGGTGTCGATACCAAGGTGGTCGAGCCGACAGCCGAGGAAGTCGCTTCCGTCGAGGAACTGCTGATCGGGCGCGGACTCGGCGACAATTCACGGGACTGGCAGAAAATCATATCGGCCCAACGGCTGTGGCATTTTGAGAGTAGGGACGCGAGCGCATGGCTGATGATATGAAAACCCCCTTTGAGTATCCCTTCGACATGCCGTCGGAGGAAGCCGTAGCCATGACCGATGGCGCCGTCTCCGAGCGTCCGGCCGGGGTGCCGTCGTCCTACGACGAAGGCGGTTCCATAAGCTGGACGCCGGAATCGATTTC
This sequence comes from uncultured Alphaproteobacteria bacterium, assembly GCA_964645285.1. Lineage (GTDB taxonomy): Bacteria > Pseudomonadota > Alphaproteobacteria > JAAXGF01 > JAAXGF01 > JAYZAP01. The sequence goes on along the minus strand of CAZYDR010000027.1, from coordinate 11,849 downwards.
AGAAATCCACGCCCTGTCGCGGCTCGGCCGCTATCAGATTCGCGGCTTCAATACCTTCAACAAGCGCTTTCCCACCTTCGATGATCTTACCTTCGTGCCGGCGACCATGACGCGCCTACCGCTCGAGGGCTATCGCGAGAGCTGCGACAGCAAGACCGTACTTGGCGGCGGCTCGGGCCTGGTGGAGAAGCCGCTGGAACTCGACATCCCAATCTACATCGCCTCCATGTCGTTCGGCGCCCTGTCGGCCAACGCCAAGGCGGCGCTTGGTTACGGCGCATCGAAGGTCGGCTCCATGACCTGTACTGGCGAGGGCGGTATGCTGGAGGACGAGCGCCGCGCCTCGCAGACCCTGGTCTATCAGATGACCCCGTCGCGCTACATGCTCGACCTGGAACACCTGCGCATGGCCGATGCTCTTGAACTAATTGTCGGCCAGGGCGCCAAGCCCGGTACCGGTGGTCTGTTGCTCGGCATGAAGGTGTCCGAGCGGGTCGCCGGCATGCGCTCGCTGCCCCTCGGTGTCGATCAGCGCTCCACGGTACGCCATCCCGACTTCCTCGGGGCCGACGACATGCAGGTCAAGATCGAGGAACTGCGCGAGGCGACCGATTATCAGGTGCCGATCTTCGTCAAGATGGGCGCCACCCGGCCACGCTTCGACGTGGCCATCGCCGCCAAGGCCGGAGTCGATGTGATCGTTGTCGACGGGGCCGAGGGCGGCACCGGCGCGTCGCCGGAACTGCTGCTCAACCACACCGGTATTCCGACTATTTCCTCCATCCGGGCGGCACGGGAGGCGCTCGACGATTGCGGCATGTCCGGTAAGGTCTCGCTGGTCGCCGCCGGCGGCATTCGTTCCGGCACCGATGCCGCCAAATGTCTGGCGCTCGGCGCCGACGCGGTGATGATCGGCACCGGCGCCTTGATCGCCCTGGGCTGTAACTCGCCGCGCTACTTCGACGACTACGCCGCTCTCGGCACCGCGCCGGGCAAGTGTCATCACTGTCATACGGGTCTCTGCCCGGTCGGCGTGACGACCCAGGAGCCCGAGCTCGAGGCGCGTGTCGATGTCCCGGCGGCGGCGGAGCGGGTGGCGCGCTATCTCACGGCCCTGACCATGGAAATCACCCTGCTCGCCAAGGCCTGCGGCAAGTCGTCTGTGCATAACCTCGAAGTCGAGGACCTGCGGGCATTGTCCATGGAAGTATCGGCATTTACGGGGGTTAAGATGGCGGGGATCGACCGGGTATTTTCCTGGTAGTCCTCGGCTCGAAACAGATCCAAAAAAAAGAAGTCGCAATGGGAGGCTAACGATGAATACGGCTACGACAGAATTGCCCGCTGGCACGCATACGGTGGTGGTGGGCGTCGGGGATCTCAACGGCATCATGCGGGGCAAGCGGATTCCCGCCAGTCACTGGCCGTCGGTCTGCGAGAATGGCGTGGCGGTCTCGCTTGCCATGCTCGCCCTCGACATGACTTGCGATATCTGGGACACGCCTTTCACCAATTTCGACAACGGTTATGCTGATTTTCATATCTTTCCCACCGGGCCGATCTATGCGGTGCCGTGGGAGGAGGGCGTGGCGTTTTGCTTCGGCCGGGCCGAGGGTACGGACCACAAGCCGGTGCCTATCGATCCGCGAAACGCCTTGATTCGGGTCCTCGACCGGGCGGCGGCAATGGGCTTTGAGGTCCAGATCGGCGCCGAACTGGAGTTCTATCTGCTCGATCCGGAAACCTTGAAGCCGCGCGATCGCGGCATCCAGGTCTACGGTCTGGCCCGCGCCGCCGAGCTCGAGCATGTGCTGGGTCCGATCCGTCGCCACTTGAACGACGTCGGCATTCCCATCGAGCAGTCCAATCCGGAGTACGCGGCGGGGCAGGTCGAGGTCAATATCCGCTATTCCGAGGCCCTGACCGCCGCCGACCGGGTCATCGCCTTCCGCAGCCTGGTCAAGGAACTGGCGTCGTCGCAGAACTATCTCGCGACCTTCATGGCCAAGCCTTTCTTCGAGGAATCCGGCAACGGGTTCCATGTCCACCACTCCCTGTGGAAGGACGGTAAGAACGTCTTCGCCGACGGCGGCAAACTGTCGCCGCTGGGCATGAACTATCTCGCCGGCATGCAGAGCCGCATGGTTGAGATGTCCCTGGCCTCGGCGACCACACCCAATGCCTATCGCCGGCGTCAGCCCTATACCTTCTGCCCTATCAATACGGCTTGGAGCGTGGACAACCGCACCGTCGGTCTGCGGGTGATTGAAGGCAAGGATTCAGCCGTGCGGGTCGAAAAGCGCGATGGCACCGCCGACTGCAACCCCTATTACCTCATGGCCTGCGAGATTGCCGCCGGCCTGGACGGTATCGAACAAGACCTCGAGCCCACCGTCAAGACACCGGGCGACGCTTACGCGTCCGAGGACGCCGCGCCGATCCCGACCGACCTGGCGACCGCTGTAGAACTGGCCAAGGGCTCCACGTTCCTGTCCGAGGTCATCGGCGAGGATGGCCTGGGCATCATGATCCAGCAGGGCGAACGGGAGCTCGAATTCTTTGCCAATCAGGTCACGCCGGTAGAGATCGAGCGCTACCTGACGAACATGTAAGGAGCGGCGACGACGCCACCCCAAACTCCCTCACCCTGAGCCTGTCGAAGGACGAAGCGACTTACACGCCGTAGACCGTGGCTGAGGTGGTCCCACATTGTTGGACAGGTCCAGGCCCTGGGACGGTTGGGGGTTTCGGCCCTACAACGGGGCAGTACTGATGACGTCAGGGTCGGGGGCCAGGTCGTGGTCGCCGGCCACGGCGGCCGCCGCCACGCCGCCCTCATGGAAATCACTTCCAAGCACGAATTCGCCAGCTACTGGGAATACGTCCTCGACGAGGCCATCTTCACCGCGCCGGCGCATCCGTTGTGGGGCGGGGCGGTGCTCATCGGAAATGACGGCAAACTTGTGGGCATCGGCTCGCTATTGATTCAGGAGCGCTACGAAGACGACGAAATCGTCGACAGCAACATGTCTGTTCCCATCGATCTGCTTGAACCAATCCTCGACGACCTCATGAAATTCGGCAAGATCGACAAGCCGCCACGCCCGTGGCTCGGCCTGTTCACCACGGAATCCGACGGCAATCAAGTGGTTGCCGGATTGACCGAAGGGGCGCCGGCCGACGAGGCTGGCCTCGAGGCCGGCGACGTGGTGGTCAGAGTGGCGGACACGCAGGTCAGTGACCTGGTGCAGCTGTTTCGCCGCATTTGGGCCGAAGGCCCAGCGGGCACGGTCATCCCCCTGACCATCGAACGCGACGGCGACGAAATGACCCTTGAGGTCACATCGGCCGACCGGGAATCATTTCTTAAGGCACCCGGTTTGCATTAGTCATTCAGGTTGACCCGGTCGTCCAGGCCTTCGGCCGGGCGGCTGCCGTCTTCGGGAATCCAGCTACGTTTCTCGCCGTCGCGATCGGGGCCGGGTGTCATGTCCACTATCGGCCCCACGATCCAGTCCATTTGACCACTCTCGCACAGGTACAGGGCGGGTTGCCCGGTCACCGGGTGAATGCGAACCACCGGTTGCCGCTGGGCGCGCTGGTGCGGCAGCAGGGGGAGTGGCGTATCGCCCGCCCGCACCGCCGTTTCCGAGCGACCGGTTCCGGGCGCCACATGGTAGCCTTCCAGTCCCTTAACGCGTTTCTTCAAGTCGGCTGGCAGTCTCGCATAGGCGCCGATGCCATCGGCATAGAGTGTCTGGCCCTGGCCCTTGGGCGTTGGCATGAACGCATAGAATAACGCCACATCCGGTGGCGGCCGGCGAAAGCTCTGGTCGGTGTGCCAGCCCCGGCGCTGGGGGAACTGCACGGGAAAATAGCCATCGTCGGTCAACGGCGGTTCGGGCCGGGCCGGCGGCGGCTGGCTTGATGGCGCCATGTTGGAGATAACCAGGATTTCGGCGACGCTGTCGTGCAGTTTGCCCCGCTCGGTCAGAGTCTGGTGATAGTCCTCGACTTCCGGCCCGAACAGGCGGCTGAGGCGCACCAGAAGCTCGGGCTGGTCGTTGATCGAGCCCATGTCCGGCACTACCAGCAGGCCCCGCGCCTGATGGAACGCGTCCAGCAGCGCGTCCTGCTCGGCCTAGGCCTCGGCGATCTTGGCGGCCCCATCGGCGGCATCGGAAAACCGGATCAGGCGGCTAAAATTCGCGCCGTCGAGGGACTCCACGGTCATTCCACTGTTCGCCATCGCACGCTACTCCTTGCCAGCAATCGAGTAATCTCCATGGCTAGCATATGTTCGCTATAGTGCGCAAAATTGTAAAGGAGAGCGCCATGTGGCCGCGTACCGATCTGCTCGATCTTCTGGGATTCGATAACCCGATAATACAGGCACCCATGGCGGGCTCGACCACCCCGGCCCTGGCCGCTGCCGTGAGCAATGCCGGCGGCCTCGGCTCGATCGGCTGCGCCACCATATCGCCCGATAAGCTAGGCGATTTAGCGGACGAGTTGCGTGCCGCCACCAACCGCGGGTTCAATCTCAACTTCTTCGCTCACGAGGCGCCGGTTCCTAACAGTGCCAAGAACGAACAAGTGCGCCAGCGGGTGGCCGGGCTTTATGACGAAGCCGCCCTGGGGGAGCCGCCGGCCAGCCCTGGCGAGCCGGCCTTTGGCACCTTTGATGAGGCTCGCTTGGCGGCCCTGCTCCAGATCAAACCGGCGGTGGTGAGTTTCCACTTCGGCTTGCCCGAGGCCGCCATGGTCGCCGCCCTCAAGGACATCGGCTGCCGCATTCTCTGCTCGGCGACAAATGTGGCGGAAGCCAGGGCGCTGGAAACCGCCGGCGTTGACGCGGTCATCGCCCAGGGTTGGGAGGCCGGCGGACACCGGGGGACCTTTGGCATGTCCTTCGAGGACGACGGCATCGGCACTATGGCGTTGGTGCCGCAAGTGTTCGATGCGGTGCGGGTGCCGGTCATCGCCACCGGCGGTATCGCCGACGGCCGGGGCATCGCCGCCGCTTTTTGCGCTCGGCGCCAGCGGTGTGCAGATGGGAACCGCTTTCCTGTCCTGTCCCGAGACCAACGTGCGGGGGTCCTATCGCGAGGCCCTGCGCAACGCCGGCGATCAGGACACCCGCTTGAGCCGCGCGGTGTCCGGCCGCCCAGCCCGGCGACCCAGTTGGCGGTGCCGGCGTGGAACACCTCGCCTTGGCCCTTGGGCATGGCCACCATCATGCCCGAGCCCCGTTTGACCCGGTCGATGGTCTCCTCGGTGGCCTCGTAATACAGGGTCTCGGCGATGAAGCGGGCGTCGAGGTCTTCGAGGTACTGGACCACGCCTTCGTGGCCGTGGTGGTCCTCGACCAGGGTGGCCAGGCCCATGGCGATAATCTCGACGCCGCCCGGGGCGCCGTCGTCGCCGGTGGGGTAGGGCAGGCCATGGCGGACGGTGTAGTCGAGGCCGTCGTCTTCGTAGCCGAAGATGGTCGACTCGCCACCGAACACGTCGCCGTAATAGAGGTCGCTGCCGTCGAGAGCCCAGTGCTCGGGCCGGTAGACCGTGAAGCCACCGGGCGCCCGCGGGCAGCAAAAGCCATAGCGGGTGTAGACCCCCTGGCTGGCGTTGAGACCGAAGGTAAGCGCTCCTGGCCGGCCCACTTCAGGGGCCTCCCAGCTTGTGGTGCTGCGCTCGGTCTCGCGCAGGGGGTCGTTCTCCCGGGCATTGTATTTGTGACAAATCTGGGTTGCGCCATCGTCCTCCAGGCGGGTCTGCCACATGAAGTTGCCGGCGAACCGCGCCGCCTTGCCGCCGCCTTCCACATAGGCGTCGACCGCATCACGCATTTCCCACGACCAGTATTCGTCGTGGCCGATGAATACGGCGCAGTCGTAGGCGCCCAGGATGTCCGGCTGGTCGGGCAGGTCGTGCTGGGCGATGATGTCGAGGGCGTAGCCCTGTTCCTCGGCCCAGACCGCGAAGTTGCGCTCATAGCTGGCCCAGCCGGCGGAGGCGTATTTCTTGCTGTAGCCGTTGGTGTAGGACCATTCCATGTGGGGGTAGCGCACCGTGGCGTTTTGCGCCGGCGGATGGGCCAGGGCGATGCGCGGCGCCCCCTTGGGCAGCCAGACGAAGCCCCGGCTCCACGGCCGGTGAATGCTCAGGCGGGTCGAGAACTCGTCGTTGTTGGGCCCGATGATACCTTCGTAGTGGTTGCTGCCTCCCCATTCGTTATAGGCCATCCAGGTGCCGGTGGCGCAGACCAGCACCATGCGCGCATCACGGCCGGGCTCGGCCGGGCGCAGGATGAACATGTGGCGATGGTCGAAAACCTCGCCGTCGCGCCGGGCATAACTGCGGACGATGTAGACCCCGGAGCGCCAGTCGTCGGGCAGGGTGAACTCATAGGCCACCGGCCAGCCGCAGCCCTCGATCGAGCAATCCACCGGAGTCTCATGCATGGCCCCAGCCAGGCGTCGGCCCGGTGCACGGTCTCCGGTGTCTTACCATCGCGGACGATCTCCAGGTCGAACTTCGGGACCGTGGTGTTGACGTGGGATTGCACCGTGTCGCCGGACGCGTAGGACAGCCGGTCGGTGTAGCACCAGACCTCCAGTTCATTGGGGTCGCGGCTGGTGCATTCGTAGATATTCTCCGGCACCGCGCTGGCCCATTGCCCCTGGATGGTGCGGCCCCGCCGGGTGCCGGCGCCGGTCCCTGTCGCGGTGCCTGGTTGCTCTGCCATGATCAATTTCCGCCACTAATAATAATGCTGCCGAACACGTTGCCAGCGGCGGCGAAAACACGCAAGCTGCCGATGGTTATTAGTGAGTAGGAACGGGCTATGACTGTGTCGGATTTCCCTCATCTATTGTCGCCCCTCAAGGTCGGGCCCAAGACATTGCGTAACCGGGTGCTGGTTACCGCCCATGTGCCGCGCATCGCGGAAAACGGCGCGCCGGGCGATCAGTATGTGGCCTATCACCGAACCAAGGCGCGAGGCGGGGTCGCCATGCAGATCACCGGAGCGACGCCGGTGCATGAAAGCAGCGCCCTGGGCTCGCCCTATGCCCTGGAGAACACCGACGACAGCATCATTCCCGGCTATCAGCGCCTCGCCGATGCGGTTCACGAGGAAGGCGGCTGCATGCTGGCCCAATTGGCCCATTACAGCGCCGGAATTTACGCGGGCGAGCCGGGCCAGCCCCTGTGGGCGGCCTCGGCGGTGTCGTCGGAACTGGTGCGCGAGACGCCCCACGCCATGACTGTTGCTGAAATCGACGAGATGGTGCGGGCCTTTGGCGCCGCCGCCGGGCGGGTTCGCCAGGGCGACCTTGACGGCATCGAGATCCTCGGCGCCTTCGGCCTGTTGATCGCCAACTTCCTGTCGCCCCACGCCAACAAGCGCGTAGACCGTTATGGTGGTTCCCTGGAGAACCGTATGCGCTTTCCCGTCGAGGTGGTCGAGGCGGTGCGCGAGGCCGCCGGTCCCGACCTTATCGTCGGCATGCGAATCCCCGGCGACGAGTTCGTCGACGACGGCCTCGACCAGGGCGCCATGAAAGAGGTCGCCCAGGTGCTCGAGGCGACCGGTAAGCTCGATTACCTCAACGTCATCGCCGGCACCAATCTCGACCGGGTCCACCGTGCCACCCACTGGCCGCCGACCCCGGCGCCGCACGGTCTGTTCGTGCCCCTGGCGGCGGCCATCAAGCAAGCGGTCGATTTGCCGGTGTTCACGGTCGGGCGCATCGTCGATCCGCACCACGCCGAGCGCATCCTAGCCGACGGTCACGCCGACATGGTCGGCATGACCCGCGCCCATATTGCCGATCCCGACATCGTCGCCAAGATCAGCAGCGGCCGGGCCGACGACGTGCGGCCCTGCGTCGGCGCCAACGTCTGTATCGCCCGGGCACTGGCCGGCGGGCCGATCCGCTGCATGCAAAACCCGGAAGCCGCCCGCGAGCACGACTGGGGTGCGGCCGAACCGGCATCCACGGCCAAGCGGGTGGCGGTCATCGGCGGCGGCCCGGCCGGGCTTGAGGCGGCGCGGGTGGCGGCGGAGCGCGGCCACCGGGTAACGCTCTATGAACGCGACGCGGTGCTTGGCGGTCAGTTCATGCTGCGCACCTCGATCCGCACCTGGGCCGAGTTCCAGGGAGTCATCGATTGGCGCCGCGAGCAACTCGAAAAGCTTCAGGTGCGGGTCGAACTGGGGCGTTCCATCGGCAACGACGACATCGCCGGGCTTGAGGCGGACAGCATTGTGCTCGCCACCGGGGCCGAACCCCTGGCCGTGAACGTAAAGGGTGCCGCCGACTCTCATGTCGAAGTGCTGAGTCCCCATGACGTGGTGCGCGAGGGCCGGCCCGAGGCGCGGGTCGCCGTGGTCTGGGACCATGCCGGCGGAGTCATCGGCCTGGGCGCCGCCGAGGCGCTGATCGAGACCGGCTGCAAGGTCCATGTGGTGACACCGGCCTTCGCCGTGGCCGAGGATATCGATCTGGTCCTGCGGGTGCCGCTCTACCACCGGCTGATGGAGGCGGGCACGGTCTTCCTGCCCAATAGCGATGTCACCAGCCTGGATAGCCGGGACGTGGTGCTGCAAAACGTCTACAGCGGCGAGGAAAGCCGCATCGAGGGCGTTGACCTGCTCATCGCCTGGTACGGCAATCAGGCGGTCGACGGCCTGCGCCAGACCATCGAGACGGCGGGTATGGAGCTTCACGTGGTCGGCGACAGCCTGGCTCCGCGCCTCGCCGATATTGCCATCGCCGAGGGCGCTTTGGCTGCGAGGAAGGTATGAAATGAGAGCATTGGTGCAACGGGTCAGCGAGGCCGGCGTCTCGGTCGGCGGTGAGGAGATTTCCGCCATCGAGGGCGGCCTGCTGGTTTTGGTCGGGGTCGAGCAGGGCGACGGCGATGAGCAGGGCGAGTTTCTCGCCCGCAAGATCGCTAACCTGCGGGTCTTCGAAGACGATGACGGCAAGATGAACCTGTCTGTGGTTGATACCGGCGGCAGCGTCCTGGCGGTCAGCCAGTTCACCCTATGCGCCGACGTCTCACGGGGCAACCGACCGGGTTTTTCCTACGCCGCGTCGCCGGATGTGGCCGAGCCCATCGTCGCGCAATTCTGCGAGGCCCTGGCCGGCCATGGGGTGCCGGTGCAGACCGGCCAGTTCCAGGCCCATATGGAAGTGCGTCTGGTCAACGACGGCCCGGTGACCATATGGTACGACACCAATGCCAAATAGCATCATCCTTGATCCCGGCGAAATCAGGCGCCAATGCCGCGCCGGCAGCTTCAGCGGCTATACCGCCGGCCAGGCGCCGGGCCGGGTGCAGGCCAATCTGATGATCGTGCCCAAGTCCGATGCCTATGATTTCGCCGTATTCTGCCAGCGCAATCCCAAACCCTGCCCGGTGCTCGACATCACCGACCCCGGCGACCCGGAGCCCCGGGTCATCGCGCCCGGCGCCGATATTCGCAGCGACCTGCCGCGCTACCGGGTATTCCGCCACGGCGAACTGGTCGACGAGCCTACCGACATCACAGGTTTATGGCGCGACGATCTGGTGGGTTTCCTGATCGGCTGTTCCTACACCTTCGAGGACGCCATGACCGCCGCCGGCCTGCCGATCCGCCATGTGGAGGAGGGCGTCAACACGTCTATGTACCGCACGGACCGCGCCTGCGCCGTCTCGGGCGGCTTCGAAGGCCCCATGGTGGTCTCCATGCGCCCAATGACCCCGAAACAGGCGGCCACGGCGGTGGAGGTTACACGGCCTTACGTGCGAGCCCACGGCGCCCCGGTCCATGTGGGTGACCCGGCGGCGCTCGGCATCACTGATCTCGCAAGCCCCGACTATGGCGACGCAGTGATCATCAAGCCCGGCGAGGTGCCGGTATTCTGGGCCTGCGGCGTGACCCCCCAGACCGTGGTGATCAACGCCAAACCGGAAATCGCCATCTCCCACGCCCCCGGCCACATGTTCGTCGCCGATATCGAGAGCACGTCGTTGCTCGATTAACGCTTAGCGAGCCACGAGACCCGACAGATAAGCGATGAAGTGGGAGAAAAGCTCCGACTGAGAGGAGATTCCCAGTTTGGCGTAGATGTTCTTGCGGTGAATTTTGACCGTCCCGGTGGTGATTTCGAACTGGCGGCCGATGGAGTTGGACGAGTGACCGCTTAACACCATGCGCACCACTTCGCGCTCACGGGGCGTCAGGACGCCGTCACCGAAGTTCTTGAAGGCGTTGATGACCTGAAGGTTCAACGCCGGGCGGGCGCTTTCCGCATCTGTATCGCGGGATTGCAGGTGGCCCAGATTGCGCCAGTGCCGGGCGGCCGCGGCGTGGACGATGGGTTCCATGCGCCGCAGTTTGTTCATGTCGCGGTCGCTGAACGGCGCGCTGGTGCCGGCCCGCATGAGGGATATGACCAGCATCATGTCGTGGGGCAAGGAGACCATGAAGCCGATCTCTTCGGCCAGGCCGGTACGGCGATAGTAGGGGCGGTAATGTTCCGAGTGATGAAACCGGTCCGGCGCGATTTCGCGCAGGCGAAACAGGCCGGGTGCCTGTTGAGCTTCACCTTCAGCTTCGATGATTTTATTATCTCGTTCTTTGTCGCCGGGCCCGATACGACCCTGCCGATTTACGTCTTTGCCTCAATCCGGCGCGGTATCACGCCCGAGGTCAACGCCATCGGCACCATGGTGCTGTACGTGTCGTTGACCTTGCTGATTATTGCCCAGGTGCTGCTGCGGCGCAGGGACCAAGAATAGTGGCTTCGCCCACAACTGAATGTGTCTGGCCGGCGCAATCGATCCTCGGTGAAGCGCCACTCTGGTGCCCCAAGGAAAAAATGGTTTATTGGGTGGATATTGAGGATCAGGTGATCTTTCGCTTCGATCCCCGATCCGGCGACCGGCAGGTGTTTCCGCAAGCCTACCAATTCGGCTGCATCGCAAAACGCGCCGATGGCGGGTTCATTGCCGGGACCAATGCCGGTCTGGTCCATCTCGACGCCAATCTAAATTCGCCTGACATCTTCGCGACCCCCGAGGCCGGTTTGTTCAACAATCGGTTCAACGATGGCAAGTGCGACCGCCGGGGCCGCTTCTGGGTGGGCAGCACGGATATGGATGAAACCGACCCGAATGGCGCTCTCTACCGGGTCAACGGTACCGGCGACGTTGCCCGCATGCTGCCCGACGTGATCGTTTCCAACAGCCTGGGTTGGAGCCCCGATGATCGCACCATGTACTTCACCGACAGTGGCCATGGCGTGATCTACGCGTTTGATTTTGACGTCGAGACCGGCGACATCGACAACCGTCGGGAGTTTGTCCGGGTCGATCCGGCCGACGGCATGCCCGACGACCTGGCCGTGGATGCCCAAGGATTCGTCTGGGGCGCCCATTGGGGCGGCTGGCGGATTACCTGTTACGACCCGGATGGGCGCATCGACCGGGTTATCGGCATGCCGGTGCCACAAGTGACGAGCCTGGCGTTCGGCGGCGACAATCTGGATCAGGTGTACGTGACCACGGCACGATTGTTGCTGACCGAAGATCAGCTCAAGGAGGCCCCCTTGTCCGGCGGTCTGTTCCTGGTCGATGCGGGCGTGGCCGGACTGCCGGAAGTGCCCTACCGAAGCTGAAGTCATCGATTCGCCGGGCGCCGAAATTTCCTCAACAATCTCATTCGATTTGATGCGATAACCGGGTATTGCCCTGGAAGTGGAGGACCTGATGACTCGTGACCCGCGATATGACGTTCTGTTCGAGCCCGTAAAGATTGGGCCTGTCACGGCCAAAAACAGGTTCTACCAAGC
>CAZYDR010000026.1:0-37309 GCA_964645285.1 uncultured Alphaproteobacteria bacterium | reverse complement strand
GGGGTGCAGCACGTAGGAGCGGATCTGGTGGCCCCAGCCGATATCGCTCTTGGCGTCTTCCTGGGCCTGGGATTCGGCCTCGCGGGTTTGCAGCTCGAGTTCATAAAGTCGGGCCCGCAGCATGTCCATGGCCTCGGCCCGGTTGCGGTGCTGTGAGCGGTTGTTCTGGCACTGGGCGACGATGCCCGTGGGCAGATGGGTCAGGCGCACGGCGCTGTCGGTCTTGTTGACGTGCTGGCCGCCGGCCCCCGAAGCCCGGTAGGTATCGACCCGCAGGTCCTTGTCCTCGACCACGATTTCGATGGTGTCGTCGATCACCGGGTAGACCCAGGCGCTGGCGAAGCTGGTGTGACGTCGGGCGCTGGAATCGTAGGGCGAAATCCGCACCAGGCGATGAACCCCGCTTTCGGTCTTGCACCAGCCATAAGCGTTGACCCCGTTGAAACGCACGGTGGCCGACTTGAGGCCGGCCTCCTCGCCCGGGCTTTCCTCGATCCACTCGACCTTGTAGCCGTGGGCCTCGGCCCAGCGCACATACATGCGCAGCAGCATTTCGGCCCAGTCCTGGCTTTCGGTACCGCCGGCGCCAGCGTGAATTTCCAGGTAACAGTCGTTGCCGTCGGCCTCGCCCGAGAGCAGGCTCTCGATGCGCAGCCTGTCGGTGCGCTTGCCCAGCTTATTGAGCTCGGCGATAGCCTCATCGACCACCGACCCCTCGCCTTCGGCCTCGCCCAGTTCGACCAGTTCCAGGTTGTCGGCCAGAGCCCGCTCCAGGTCACGACATTCGGTGACGGCGGTATCCAGCCGGGTGCGCTCGCGCATCACCGTCTGGGCCGCCTGGGGATCGTCCCACAAGGACGGGTCCTCGGCCTTGGCGTTCAACTCGTCGAGCCGCCGTAGCGCCGCATCCCAGTCAAAGACGCCTCCTCAGCAGCGCCAACGACTGCTCAATTTCTCCGGCAAGGCTCTCGATCTCGGCGCGCATGGGCGACCTCTCAGGGCAACGATTTCGGGAGACTGTATAGCGCCCGGCGCGGATGGAAGGAAGCCCCGAGAACGATCAACTGCTAAGGTGATGACAATTCCTCCATCGAACGGGCAATGCCATGGCGCAAACGATTTTACCCCATGATCTCAAGGCTTGGATCCGCTCAGGCGAGGAGCTCGCGATTCTCGACCTGCGCGAAGCTGGCGCGTTCACCGAGGCGCACCTATTTCACACCCGGAACCTGCCGCTCGGCAGCCTGGAACAGCGGTCGCCCATCTTGGTACCCCGCCGCGGGGTGGCGGTCGTGGTGATGGACGCCGGTAACGGCGATGCGGGCTTGCCGGGCGGGGCGCGCGCTTTCTTGGCGACCTCGGCTATGGCAATGTCGCCATCCCCGACGGCGGGTTGGAATCCTGGCGCGCCGCCGGGTTCGAGCTGTTCAGCGGCAGCAGCGTACCGAGCAAGGCTTTCGGCGAATACGTCGAATTTCACGACGACACGCCGCGTTTGCCAGCGGAAGAGATCAAGGCCCTGATCGACGAAGGCGCCGATATGGTGATCCTCGACAGCCGGCCGTTCGACGAATATCGCCGCATGAACATTCCCGGCGGCATCGATACGCCGGGCACCGAACTGGTCTATCGCGTCGGCGATCTGGCGCCCAACCCCGACACCCTGGTGGTCGTCAATTGCGCCGGGCGCACGCGCTCGATCATCGGCGCGGCGAAATTCCAGGGACTCAAGAATTCGAACGTGGCCGATGGATGGCGTCGGCGGCCGTACGGAACAGCATGCCCACCGGCTTCGCCTGACCGGGCACGGCAGTGGCAAGGGCCATTAACGGCGCGTCGAATGTCTGGCAGAGCACCGTCTTCAAACCTGCCTTTGCCACGAGCTCCCGAAAAACCTCGACCAGGCTCGGCGCCAGGGCGTCCTCGTAGAAAACCTCCACGAGGCTTCCTTCCCCGTCCATGACCCCGTAGCCGACGACGCCGTTGCCGGCCTCGGGAAGTCAGGTGGCGCCGCCGGCGACCCGCCTTTCGACGAACAGTTCCTGGGGCTCTGCCAATGACAACAAGCGTTTGCGCCGCATCGTATCAGGTGGTGGCGACGGGTCGCTGTAGGCTGTCAACGGCAATGGCGAAATCATCGCCGGACTGTAGTCTCGCGCCCAGCCGCAGGCAAAGGCCATCCTTCCCTTGGCTTTGCCGCCGCCTCTGCGATACGCTGTTCGCCGTGGCGGTGCCGGCGCCACTCGAGGGCGTAAACTTGCCCGTACATAATTTTGGGGAATGACGTCATGGATCGCTTCGGCGCGCTGCTGCAACCCTTCACCATCAAGAACGTGACCTTCAAGAACCGGGTCATGAGCACCGGCCATGCGCCGGGCTACGGTAAGAACGGCAAGCCCCAGGAGCGCTACCAACTTTATCACGAGGAAAAGGCCAGGGGCGGCATCGGCCTGAGCATTTTCGGCGGCTCGACCACGGTCGCCGTTGACTCACCGGCCAACGAATACAATCAGATTTCGGCGGCCGATGATTCGGTGGTTCCCTACTTCAAGGAATTCGCCGAGCGCATGCACGGCCACGGCGCCAAGCTGATGATTCAGCTGACCCATATCGGCCGCAAGATGCAGTGGCAGACCGATCCGTGGCTGGCCCCCATCGGGCCGTCGCGGGTGCGCGAGACCTACCATCGCTCCCATCCCAAGGAGATGGAGGAATGGGATTTCCGCCGGGTCATCGAGGCCTTCGGCCAGGCGGCCAGGCGCTGCAAGGAAGGCGACCTCGACGGCTTCGAAATCCACTGCGCCTTCCAGGCCCTGATCGACTCTTTCTGGTCGCCCGAGGCCAACCAGCGCACGGATAAATACGGCGGCAGCCTGGAAAATCGCATGCGCTTCGGCTTCGAGGTGTTCGACGAGGTACGCAAGCAGGTCGGCAACGACTACGTGGTCGGCATCCGCATGTCCGGCGACGAACTCTATGACCAGGGGCTCTCGCCGGACGACTGTGTGGCCATCGCCCAGGCTCATGTGGAGCGCGGCTATATCGACTTCGTCGACGTCATCGGCGGCGGCTTCCGCAACAGCATCGACCTCGACATCGCCATGGCCAGCATGCGCATGCCGGTGACCCCGTATCTCTACCTGGCCAGCCGCATCAAGCAGGAAATCGGCATCCCGGTGATCCACGGCCAACGGGTGCCCGACGTGGAGACCGCGAACCGGGCCATCGAGGAAGGCCATTGCGATCTGGTAGGCATGACCCGGCCGCACATCGCCGACCCCCATCTGGTGCGCAAGATGATGGCCGGAGACGTCGAAGGCATCCGGCCCTGCGTCGGCTCCAATTACTGTATCGACCGAGCCGTCGGCATAGGCGAATCGCTCTGTGTCCACAACGTGGCGACGTCGCGGGAAAGCTTCATGCCCCACGCCATCCCCAAGGCCGAGACCAAACGCCGGGTCGTGGTGGTTGGCGCTGGCCCCGGTGGCCTGGAAGCCGCCCGAGTGTCGGCCGAGCGCGGCCATGACGTAGTGCTGTTCGAGGCCGACGACAAATGCGGCGGTCAGATCAACATCGCTGCCAAGGCGCCACATCGGGAATCCCTCGACGGCATCACCCGCTGGCTCCAGGGACGCATGGGCGAGCTGGGCGTCGATCTGCGCCTCTCAACCCCCGCCGACGCCGCCGTGGTCGTGGCCGAGAAGCCCGACTATGTGATCATCGCCACCGGTGGCGACGCCGACCTCGGCGATTTCGAGGGCAACGACCTGGCGGTCAGCAGTTGGGACATCCTGAGCGGCGCCGTATCGCCCGGCGAAAACGTCATGGTCTATGACGACGACGGCCGCCATAGCGCCGTGTCGGCTGCCGAGTTCATGACCTCGCGGGACGTGGCGGTGGAAATCGTCACCCCCGACCGCCACGTAGCCTGGCAGGTCGGACCGTCGAGTCAGCCCCAGTACCTCAAGCGCTTCTACGACGGCGGCGCGATCCTGACGCCTGACCACCGGCTCATGCGGCTCTATCGCGAGGGCAACAAGCTGATCGCCGTGCTGGCCAACGAACTCAACGGCGACCAGGAGGAGCGCGAAATCGATCAGGTGGTGGCCGAGCACGGCAGCAAACCACGCGACGGGGTTTATTTCGATCTCAAGACCCAATCGCGTAACGGCGGTGAAGTCGATCTCGAGGCCATGGTCGCCGGCGGACCCCAGACCATCGAGCGCAACCCGGCCGGCGACTTCATGCTGTTCCGGGTCGGCGACGCCATGGCAAGCCGGGACATTCATGCCGCGATCTTTGACTCCCTGCGCCTGTGTAAGGAGTTCTAGTGGCCCAACCGGTCGCCATTATCACCGGCGCGGGCCGGGGTATCGGCGCCGCCTGCGCCCGTGAACTGGCCGGGCGCGGCTATACCCTGGCGCTCATGTCGCCGAGCGATTCCAGCATTGTCCTGGCCGAAGAGCTGGGCGGCTTCGGCATCAGCGGATCGGTCACGGAGCCGGCCGATCTCGAGCGCCTTGTGGCGATGACCATGGAACGCCACGGCCGTATCAACGCGGTCATCAACAACACCGGCCGCCACGGCCACTTCGCCACCGGTGTTGGCGCCTACGAAGACGACCTGCTGACCGGGCCGAGGCTCGGCTACGACGCCGACTACGCGCCGCCGTTAACCGCCATCGGCGACGATGCCTGGCATGACGCCTTCGACATGCTGGTGCTTTCGGTAATCCGTGCGTCGCGCCTGGTGGCCGACGTCATGGCCGACCAGGGCGGCGGCGCCATCGTCAACATTTCCGACATGCTGGCGCCGGAACCGCGCCTGATCTACCCCATCGCCGTGCTGCGCCGCGCCCTTGGCGGCTTCACCAAGCTGTTCGCCGACCGCTATGGCCGCCACGGGGTGCGCATGAACAACGTGCTGCCCGGCGTTATCGACAACTATGAAGAAACCACCGATGACATGCTGCGGGTTATCCCCATGGGCCGCGCCGGCTCGGTTGGCGAAATCGCGGCGACGGCGGCGTTTTTGCTGTCCGACGACGCCGGCTACATCACCGGCCAGAGCATCGTCGCCGACGGCGCTCTCAATCGCGGCATCCGATAACTCTAGGAACTCCTCCATGACTGAGAATCAAGGCATTGGCTACCATCCCGGCATTACCGAAGACGTGGCGGCGGGTGATATTCCATCGGGCACGGAGGATCGCTACACCGGCATTGAGGTGCGGCGCAATATCATGGCCACCATGCGTGACGGTGTACGGCTTTGTGCCGATGTCTATCTGCCCCAAGGCGACACGGGTCGCGCCGGCCCCGTGCCGGCGGTGCTTACCCGCCACCCCTACGGAAAAAATACCGAATTCATGAGCATGAGAGCCACGGGCGAATTCTGGGCCCGCAAGGGCTATGCCTTCGTGTGCCAGGATGTGCGAGGAAGGTTCGGCTCGGAAGGCGCGTTTGATTCGCCCTTCGGTCGTTATGAGATCGACGACACCTTCGACAGTGTTGAATGGATTACCGGCCAGAACTGGTCGAACGGCAGCGTCGGCATGTGGGGCGAATCCTATTACGGGTTCACCTCATACTGCGGCGCTATCAGCGGGCATCCGGCGGTCAAATGCATCGCGCCGGGTGACCCGGCGCCGTTCAACCTCCACGACATTATCTACCGTCAGGGTGCGTTCGAGCTCGACGCCATAGGCGTCTGGTCGCTGGGCATGGACGCCCAGCGCTACAATTCGTTTGACGGCCTCGACTGCTGGACCCTGCCGCTCAGCGCCATTCCCGACGCCATGACCCATCCTGGCGCAATGTTCAAGCGATGGGCGACCCGGCCATCCCGCGACGATGAGATCTGGCGCGACGGCGACCTCAGTGATTACATCGACAAGATCGCCGTTCCCACCCTGCTGTGGGGCGGCTGGTACGACAACATTCAGGGGCCGTGGCTGGCCGACTGGCAAAAAATCATCGCCCAAAGCCCGGCGCCGGAAAACAAACACCTGTTGATCGGCCCCTGGGATCATGAGGGGACCAGCAACTTCACGGGCACTGTCGGTCCTCTAGACGTGGGCACGCAGAGCGCCTATCGCTGGGACACCACGCAAGCATTTTTCGATCACTACCTCTTGGGGATGGACAACGGCTTCGAGAAGCGCCCCCCGGTCGAAATTTTTGTCATGGGCGACAACGCCTGGCGCTTTGAGGAGCAATGGCCCCTGACCCGGACGGTCGATACCGCGTTTTATTTGCAGGATAGCGGCGGACTCGGCATCGACGCCGGCGGCGACACGCCCGACAGCTTCGTCTACGACCCGGCCAAACCCATCACCGATACGCTCGATGAGGAAATGTGGGCGGCTATCGCCGGGCTTGCCGACCGCACTGCCATCGAACAGCGCGATGACGTGGTTGTCTACACCAGTGCCGCCCTCGACGAAGACATGGAAATCACCGGCCAGATCAGAGCCGAGATCCACGCCGCGTCATCGGCGGTGAATACCGATTTCACGGTCACCCTGGTCGATGTTTTTGAGGATGGTTACGCCCACCTGATCCAGCATGGCATCATCCGCGCGGGTACGATCGAGCCTGGCAAGGTCAACACCCATACCATCGATCTATGGTCGACCAGCCATGTGGTGAAGCGCGGCCACCGCCTCCGGGTCGAGGTTTCAAGCAGCCGGTTCAACGAGTTCGACCGCAACCTCAACAGCGGCGAGCCCCAGGGCCAAGGCGCCAACCCGATCCCCGCGACCCAGACCATACACCACTCGGCCGACCATCCGTCGCACATCCTCCTGCCGGTCGTACCGCGCTAGGCCGCCCCGTAATTAATAAAGCCCCTCCGTACCGGTCTCCTGGCTCGGGATGCTAGTGCGTGGTTCGGTGCCGGGCTTGAAGGCTTCGAGGATGACGCGCTCGGTGGTGGCGCCGGGCAGCAGGCCGGTGTCGGCGTCGATGCGCACCAGCCGCACACCGGCCGGAATACGGAACGGGATCGCCGGCTTGTCGGCCAGGGCCGCGGCCATGAAACGTTTGAACGCCGGTACCGCGACCCGCGAACCGGTCTCCTTGTAGCCCATGGGCTGGGGCTGATCGAAACCGATGAAGACGCCGGCCACCAGGTCGGGCGAGAAACCGATGAACCAGGTATCCTTGTTTTCGTTGGTGGTGCCGGTCTTGCCGGCCAGGGGCTTGCCGAGCTCGCGGATGCGCCGGCCAGTGCCGCGCTCGATCACGCCGCGCATGATCCAGACCATCTGATAGGCGGTATCGGCGCCGACCACCCGGGTCCGCGCATCGGGCACCCGGGGCACCGCCTGGCCACTCCACCGGAGCGCAGTACAAGCCTCGCAAGGTCGGTTATCGCGGCGGTACACCGTCTCGCCGTTGCGGTCCTGGATGCGCTCTATCAGGGCCGGCTCGACGCGCTTGCCGCCGTTGACGATGATGGCGTAGGCCGAGGCCATGCGCAGCAGCGTGGTTTCGCCGGCACCCAGCGCCATGGGCAGGTAGCGCGGCAGTTCATCGACCACGCCAAAGCGCTCCGCATAGGACGCCACCTTGTCCATGCCGAGCGCCCGGGCGACCCGCACGGTCATCAGATTGCGGGATTTCTCGATGCCGATGCGCAACGGCGAGCGGCCATAGAATTTGGTGGTGTAGTTGGCTGGCTTCCATTTCGGCAGATCGGGGCCCTGGTCAATGGTGATGGGCGCGTCGTCGACGATGCTGGCCGGGGTGAAGCCGCCGTCGAGGGCCGCCATGTAGACGATCGGCTTGAACAGTGAGCCGGGTTGGCGCTTGGCCTGGGTCGCCCGGTTGAACTCACTGATCTCGTAATCATAGCCGCCGACTATGGCCAGCACCCGGCCGGTATGAGGGTCAAGAGCCACCAGGCCACCGCTAATATCCGGGATCTGACGCAGGCCGAAGCCCGGCGGGTCAAGCGGCGCTTCGCCCTCGGCGACGATCAAAGGCTCGACCAGCACGACCTCGCCGACCGCCAGCACATCAGTCGGGCGGCGAATTTCCGGACCGATGCGCTGGCCCTTGCGCCAAGCCCGCGCCCAGGTCAGTTGGTCAAGCGTAATCTGGCCGTAAGACCCATCGGTGAACCCCACATAGGCCACCTTGGCATCGACCGCCAGGACCACGGCGCGGTTCCATTCACCCTGGCCGGCGGGCCGCTCTACCGCTTTGAGCCGCGCGCCCCAGCCGGCGCTGGCCTCGATTTGCCCAACCGGCCCACGCCAGCCATGACGGCGGTCGTATTCCTCCAGGGTATCGCGCAGCGCCCGTTCAGCCATTTGCTGGAGCACCGGGTCAACGGTAGTGCGAACCGACAATCCGCCTTCGTAGAGGGTCTCCTCACCATAGCGCCGGATCAACTCGCGCCGCACGCTCTCGGTGAAATAATCGGCGGTAACGAATTCGGTCGGCGCGCGGGACCGCGTTACCAGCGGCTCGGCCTTGGCGGCGGCGGCTTCGCGGGTGGTGATGAAGCCCTCTTCGAGCATCCGTCCGATGACCCAGTCGCGACGCCCCTTGGCGGCCTCCGGGTGACGGATGGGATGGTAGTTGTTGGGCGCCTTGGGCAGCGCCGCCAGGAAAGCCGTCTCGGCGATCGACAACACGTCGAGAGACTTGTTGAAATAATCCAGGGCGGCGGCGGCGACGCCGTAAGACCCGGTGCCGAGATAGATTTCATTAAGATAGAGTTCGAGAATCCGTTGTTTGTCGAAAGCGCGCTCGATACGAAAGGCCAGCACCGCTTCCTTGACCTTGCGCTCGATGGAGACCTCGTTAGTCAGCAGGAAGTTCTTGGCCACCTGTTGGGTGATGGTCGACGCGCCCTGGAGCCGGCGACCCTGACCGTAGTTGACCACGTTGCGCAGCATGGCGCGAAACACGCTGACGAAATCAACGCCGGAATGATGATAGAAATTCTTGTCTTCAGCCGCGAGAAAAGCGTTGATCAGGCGCTTGGGCATGGCCGCCACCGGCACGAACACACGATGTTCCGTGGAGTACTCAGCCAGCAACCGGCCATCGCCGGCATGGACCCGGGTTACCGTCGGCGGCTCGTAGGTGGCGAGCTGTTTGTAATTGGGCAGGCCACGGCCATAGTAGTGCAACAGATACAGCCCACCCCCCGCGGCGGCGACCACGGACAACAAAAAAACAGCAGACAGCACGGCAAGCAGTCGGATCATACCCAGTTAACCGGCCGAAATAACTATTGGTCCGGCGTCACCCCTCTCAGTCGTCTCTTGGCGGCCCCTCTTACGTTAACGAGTGTTAATAAAACCCAAATGTGGCGGAGTTATGTCGGGTCCGCCAATTGTCTGGCCGCGAAGTAATTGTCGATGGCGCGGCGCAGAGCGCCCATGAGCAGGCGTCTGTGAGCCGCATTATTAAGCCGGGCCTCGTCCTGGGGATTGGAAACGTAGCCTAATTCAATGAGTACCGACGGCACATCCGGCGCCTTAAGCACCCGAAAGCCGGCAAATCGGTGAGACTTACGCAGAACCTCGCCTTCCTTGGCCAGTTCGGAAATGGCCAGATTGGCGAACTCCGCCGACAGGTTCATAGTTTCGCGCTGGGCCAGATCGATCAGAATAGTCGCGACGTCATCATCGTAGATGTCGTTGGCCAGATTGACCCCGGCAATAACGTCGGACTTGTTCTCCCTGGCGGCCAGTTCGGAGGCTTCCGCATCGGACGCATTCTCCGACAGGGTATAGACCGTAGCGCCCTTGACCGTGCGGTTGTCGAGGGCGTCGGCGTGAAGCGAAACAAACAGATCGGCGCCATTGTCACGGGCGATCTTGACCCGTTGGCGCAAGGGAACGAAGACATCGTGATCGCGGGTCAGCAGCACCCGGTAGCGGCCCGTGGCCTCCATCTGGCGCGCCAGTTCCAGTGCGGCGGCCAGGGTAATGATCTTCTCATAGCCGCCACCAATGCCAATGGTTCCCGGGTCGATGCCGCCATGGCCAGGATCGATGACTACCAGTGGCTTGCTGCCGTTGGAGGCCGGTGCCGCTTCGGGCAAGGGTGCCGGTGCAGCGCCCGGCTCAGCCACCGGCGCCAAGGCAGCCTGGCGATCGAAATCATCGACCGAGACCGGCGCCAGGTCGAGCACCAGCCGCCAGGCAAAGTCCGCCGTCGGCTGCAGCATGAACGAACGGCTCACAACCACCGGCCCGGACATGTCCAGCACCACCCGCGATACTCCCGGCTTGAACAGGCCATAGCGGAAGCGCTGCACCATGCCCTGGCTGACGTTCTGGGCGTTAGCCGGCAACCGCCACTGGACCTCAGGCAGATCAATAACTACTCGATAGGGGTCGGGAAGTGTGAAAATGTTATGTTCGAGATCGGCCGTGAGATCAAACACAACCCGAGTCGACTCGGCCTGGGCGCCCATACGGATACCGGTCACCGCCGGGTTGGCCCCGGCCGCCTGGGAAATGAATAGTGGCAGAATCAGCCAGACCAACGGCCGCCACAATGATCTCAATGCAACACCCATGAGTGCCGGGCAACTCGCAATTTCGCTAGATATTGCGCCATACGGCAGCCGACAGCAAAAGGTTTAGTGGCCATGACAGTGAACATAAGGCTCACACACTCTCGTTCGTGGTAGGACTTTACAATATCCCGTTGTGGTTCCTGAGTTTAACCTTGTAAGATGCGCTTGCGAATTCACGCAGCCAGTTCACCACCATACGCGGCGGTTGTGCGGCGGGGCGCCAAAAAGTACCGGTGGCGTCGGTCAGGGAGCGAAACTGTTACCGCTTCGGGCTCTGCATAAGATGGTGCGAACGTTAGGTCTAACCCGAAGCCGGATCCCGTACATGATTGGGAAAGAACGTCTGAGCATCTCCCCAGCCTGGCCGCAGTTGTGCGCGTTTGCCAGTGGGTCGAGAGACGTCGCCGACGGCTTCGCCGAAAATAAGACAGACCCGACCGAGGCGGTAATTCGCGCTTTCTCGGGCAGGTCTCGTCATGGAGTTACAGCCTTATGGCAAAGCGTATGCTTATCGACGCGGCACATCCGGAGGAGACCCGGGTTGTCGTTCTTAGCGGAAATCGGCTCGACCAGTACGACTTCGAGTCGTCGACCAAGAAGCAACTAAAGGGCAATATCTATCTCGCGAAGGTAACGCGGGTCGAACCATCGCTCCAGGCGGCTTTTATCGAATACGGTGGCAATCGCCACGGGTTCCTGTCCTTTAACGAAATCCATCCCGACTACTATCAAATCCCCATCGCTGACCGTCAGGCGCTTGACGATCAGGCCAACGACGAGGTGGCGGATGACGCCGGCGATAGCGTTGATGAACCGGATATCGAGAGCGGCAACAGCGAGTCGGCCGAGCCATCAGACAACAACGACGCGACCGAGGCCGCCGGTGATGGCGACGACGATGTCGAGACCGTCAGCGGCGACGACGTCGAAGAGCCGCCACGGCGCAATGCCACACCCATGCGGCGCTACAAGATTCAGGAAGTCATCAAGCGGCGGCAGATCCTGCTGATCCAGGTGGTCAAGGAAGAACGCGGCACCAAGGGCGCCGCCCTGACCACCTATCTGTCTCTGGCGGGACGCTATTGCGTGCTAATGCCCAACGCCGCCCGGGGCGGCGGCATCTCGCGCAAGATCGTCAATCCCGAGGATCGCAAACGGCTGCGGGCCATCGTCAGCGACTTCAACGTCACCGACGGCATGGGGGTCATCCTGCGCACCGCGGGGCTGGAACGCAGCCGGGCGGAGATCAAGCGTGACTTCGCCTATCTGGTCAAGCTATGGACCACTATCCGCGAGAGCACCCTGCAATCGAGCGCACCGGCGTTGATTCACGAGGAAGCCAACCTCATCAACCGCTCCCTGCGCGATCTCTATGCCAGCGACATCGACGAGATTTTGGTCGAGGGCGACGAAGGCTACCGCATGGCCAAAGAGTTCATGCGTATGCTGATTCCCAGCCACGCCCGGCGGGTCAAGGCCTACCGCGACACGGTGCCGCTGTTCCACCGCAACCAGGTGGGCAATCAACTCGACGCCATGCACAGCCCCACGGTGCATCTCAAGTCGGGCGGCTATATCGTCATCAGCCCGACCGAGGCGCTGGTCTCCATCGACGTCAATTCCGGGCGCGCCACCCGCGAGCGCAATATCGAAGAAACCGCCACCAAGACCAATCTGGAAGCGGCGGACGAAATCGCCCGGCAACTGCGGCTGCGTGATCTCTCGGGGCTCATCGTCATCGACTACATCGACATGGAGCACTCGCGTAACATCCGTATGGTCGAACGCCGCACCAAGGACGCCTTGAAAGACGACCGGGCGCACATCCAGATCGGACAGATCAGTCATTTCGGACTATTGGAGCTGTCACGCCAGCGTCTCCGCCCCAGCCTGCTTGAAGCGAGCAGTCTGGTCTGCGCTCATTGTGGCGGCACCGGACATGTGCGTTCGACGGAGTCGACTTCGCTCCACGTGCTGCGCGCCATCGAAGAAGAAGGCATTCAGGGTCGCAGTAAGGAAATCACGGTCTACGTTCCGACCGCCGTGGTGCTCTATATTCTCAACCAAAAGCGCGCTGGTTTGATGCAGATCGAGGAGCGCTACGGATTCAGCGTCATCCTGGCCAGCGACGACAGCCTGATCCCGCCGGACTATCGTCTTGAGCGGGTCAAGGGTAAGAGCGACGACAAGGAAGGCCACACTGAAACCAAAGCCGACAGCGACCAGCCCGAGCGTGGCCGCCGCCGCTGGCGCGGCGGCCGGGACCGCAAGGACGAAGACGGCCAGACTCAGCCTATCGCCGCGGATGTCGGAGACACCGAGGCCAAGACCGAGCCCGGCAGCGACAGTGGAGAAGAAGGTGCGCCCAAGCGTCGTCGTCGGGGACGGCGGGGCGGACGACGGCGGCGGCGCGGCGGCGGCGAGCCGATCGCCGAAGAGACCTCGACGGTCGAAACTTCAGCCGACTCCGAAGCGCCGGCGGATACCACTGACGGCGAGGCTGCAGCACCAGAATCGACGGCCTCAGTCGAAGCTGCTCCGGAAGCCGAGGCCGCACCAGAAGCCGAGGCCGCGCCCAAGCCCCGTCAGCGACGACGCAAGGCGGCCGGCACGAAGACCAGTGAAGACAGTGCCGGCGAAGCGGACGAAAAGCCCAAGCGGGCACGCCGGTCGCGACGTAAGCCGGCCAAAGCCGAGGCCGCAACCGCCGAAGCCAGTGAGACGGCGACAGATAGTGGCAATGGCGCCGAAGCAGCGTCAGCCGTTGAATCAGCACCCATCGAAGTCGATTCTCCAGCTGTCGAGGCTCCGGCCAGCGAACCGGAAGTACCGGCGGCCGCGACTATCGCCAGCACCGAGGCAACCGAGGCGAAAAGTACGCCTGCTCAACCGGCACGGCGCGGCTGGTGGAAGCGCCTAACAGAGTAAAAGTTCGGAATTAGTCGTTCAGTGCTGCCAGTCACGCAGGCGGCGGGCGGCCTCGGCCATGTCTTCGGTGGAACCGGAGAACGAGAACCTGACAAAGGCGTTGCCGCGCTCGGGATCAAAATCGACTCCCGATGTGGCGGCGACGCCGGTCTCGTCCAGCATGCGCTGACAGAACGCCTGGCTGTCGTTGGTCATGTGCGAAACATCCGCATAGATGTAGAACGCGCCATCAGCCGGGGCCAGGGCAGTGAAACCAGCCTTGGGCAGTTCCTCGAGCAACAGCTCCCGGTTACGGCCATAGCGGGCGATGTTGGCGGCGATTTCGTCACCACAATCGAACGCCGCCAGGGCCGCCCGCTGTGACAGGGTCGGCGGCGATATGAACATGTTCTGGGCCAGGGATTCCACCGGCCGCATAAGACTCTCGGGCACCACCATCCAACCCAGGCGCCAGCCGGTCATGGAGAAGTATTTCGAAAAACTGTTGATGACGATGGCCTGGTCGCTATAGGCCACGGCGGTCGCCGCGTCAGCGCCGAAAGTAATGCCGTGATAGATCTCGTCAGACACCAAGCGGATGTGGTGGTCATCGCAATAGCCGGCGAGCCGCGCCAGTTCGGCCTCGGGAATGATTGTTCCCGCCGGGTTTGACGGGCTGGCGACGATTAATCCGTGAACCGCCTCATCGATACCGTCGATCATCTCCACGGTCGGCTGAAACCGGGTCGCCGGCCCGGCCGCCATGGACACGGGCTGATTGCCGAGAGCGCTGAGAATATGGCGATAGCCGGGATAGCCGGGCAAGGCCAGGGCAACCCGATCACCCGCCTCAAAGGCTGACAGGAAAGCAAGGAGAAATGCGCCTGACGCGCCAGTGGTGACGACGATGCGATCCGCCGGCACATTAACGCCATAAAAGCTCTGGTAATGCTCGGCAATGGCTTGGCGTAGTTCGGTGACACCAAGCGCCAGGGTATAGCCAAGGACATCGTCCTCAAGCGCCGCCTTGGCGGTATCGAGCACGCCCCGGGGCGCGGCGGTACTAGGCTGGCCGACTTCGAGATGAAACACGTTATCGCCCGCCACCTCGTGGGCGGCGGCGGCGCGCATGACTTCCATCACCAGAAATGGCGGAATATCACCCCTTCGCGCTGGCGTGGTCATGGTGTTTCTTATTCGTCAGTCGATCTGGACAAATGACGCCAGCCCATGGCCCCGGTGGTCGGCGCTGACACTACAACCGGCGGCGTTCTCCTGCATGCCGTCGCGGCAATAGATCGCGTTGACCCGACCGATTTCCGGCGCCTGGGCAACCAGGTGGCCGCGCTGACGCAGGCCGTCAAGCGACGCCGCCGGCTCATCAGGTTCGACAATGGCTACATCGGGACGGCCACCGTGGTAGAGCCTGGGCGCGGCAATCGCCGCGATCAGCGACTGATCATCGATCAGCGTACGGGCCATGACCTCGATTAGCGCCGACGGCGCCGCGGCGCCCCCGGAGGCCGCGGCGGCGAAAATAAAGTTGCCCGAATTGTGGTTGACCAACATGACCGGCGCCAGGGCCGATAAGGCGCTGCGGGATGGCGGCTTGGCCGCCGCCATGATGATTCCCGTACCCGGCGCCATCCAGCCACGGCCAAAGAAGTTATTGAGGGTAAACGAACAGGCGATCGCGTTGCCAGCGCCATCAACCACCGCCAGACTGGTGCCACTGGGACTTTCGCGATGTTTGACCGGCGGCGGCGTCAGTCCAGCGGCTGCCGTGTGTCGATTAGCGGTATAGCCGGCCATGAGATCGTCGATATGGTCGTCACTGATGAGGTCGACGCCATCAGCCACACCGGCAACCCGCCAGGCGCCGCGGTCGGCGAAAGCCCGCATGGACGCTTCGGCCAGGAGGTGGCGGCGTTCGTCGGTCGCGGCATCGGCGTAGCGGTCGTCCTGGGTCAGCATTTGCCACACCTGAAACAGGCTGACGCCGCCGGGAAGCGGTGGCGCCATGGTATGCAGCACATCGTCACCCCAGGGAATATGCAAGGTCTCGCGCCACACCGGCCGATAGCCGCGCATATCTTCAATGGTCAGCGCGCCGCCGGCGGCGTTCACCGCGTCGACCAGCTGACGCGCCAGAGCACCCGAATAGAAGCCGCCAGGGCCACGGGTACGCAACTGGCTGATGACGGAAGCGAGTTCCAGCTGCACCAGCATGTCGCCTTCGCCCCGGGGCGAGCCGTCGTCGCGGCCGAACACGGCGGCAATACCTGGGTTGTTGAACAGGGGTCCGGCAACCCGCTCCAGATCGATGGCCAGGGCACGGGACATAGGGTGGCCTAGTCGGGCCGCCCGCTCGGCCGGTGAAAGAAGTTGGGCCCAGGCCAGGTTGCCGTAACGGGCGTGCAACGCGAACATGCCGCGCACCGCACCGGGAATGGCAACTTTCAACGCCGTCTCGTTCGTGGTGCCGGCCGGTATCGTGGCGGGAAACTCCAGCGCCTCCATGGTCCGGTTCTCGGCATCGAACACCAGACAGGCCCCGCCGGCGCCAAGGGAGGCGCTGGCCGGGAACGTCACGGCGGTCGTGAAATAGAGAGCGACGGCGGCGTCGGCAGCATTTCCCTGATTGCCAAGAATGCTCCGCGCCACCAAGGCCGCCCGGGGTTCGTCGGCGGAAACCCCGCCCACATCACCCTCGATAAGCCCGACCACGCGCAGGGCCTGATCGGACGGCGAGCACGCCGCCAAGGCCGTGGCAAACAGAATTGGCGCCAACGCCATGGGGCGCACCATTGATTGACACGCCACTGATTGACGATCGCGCCCGGCGCACCTAGGTTCTCTACATAGCGAAAGCCTGAACGCCATGTTTATTCGCCTTGTTATTCTGTCCATAAGCCTGCTGGTCTTTGTAGCGGCTGGTTTTGCCGTACCCGCGCGAGCCGGTCAAGGATCATTCATCCGAGACGCGGAAATCGAAAGTACCATCCGCGCCTACGCGACGCCACTGTTCGAAGGCGCCGGCCTCGATGCTTCGGCGGTAAATATCCATATAATTAACGACAAGCGCCTCAACGCCTTCGTTGCCGGTGGTCAGCGGTTGTTCCTCAATACCGGTTTGCTGATCGTCGCCGACAGCCCCAATCAACTGATCGGCGTCATCGCCCACGAGACCGGCCATATTGCCGGTGGCCATCTGGCCCGCACCAACGACGCCATTCGAAACGCCAGCACGGCCAACATTCTGTCCTATGTTCTTGGCGCGGCGGTGGCAGTCGCCGGTGCTCCCAACGCCGGTCTGGCATTGATCATCGGTGGCAACGCCGTTGGTCAAAGCTCGTTTCTCAAATACAGCCGGGCCCAGGAGCAATCGGCCGATCAGTTCGCCACAAGTGTGCTCGACGCCACCAGCCAGTCGTCGCGCGGTCTGGCCGAGTTTCTCGGCTTGCTGGAAGGCCAGGAAGTTCTCGTGTCGAGCCGCCAGGATCCCTACCTGCAAAGCCATCCGCTGACCCGCGACCGCATCAGTTTCATGCGCAACCACGCCGCCAATTCACCGTTCGCTGATGCGCCGACCCCGGACGACCAACTGATCAGCTTCGCGCGCATGAAAGCCAAATTGTTGGGCTACCTCGACCCGAGCAAGGCCATCAAGGTCTACCCGGTGAGCGATACCAGCCTGGCGGCGCGTTACGCCCGGGCCTTTGCATATCATCGCCGCGCCAATCTCAAGCGCGCTCTGGGAGAGGTTGACGATCTTCTGGCGGAATATCCCGACGACGGCTTTTTCCACGAACTCAAGGGCCAGATCCTGTTCGAGAACGGTCTCATCAACGCGGCGGTACTATCCTATGTAGACGCGGTTGCCTTGTTGCCCGACGAATCTCTGATACGGGTCGGGCTGGCCCAGGCGCTGATCGAGACCGGCGATATTCAGGTCTTTGATACCGCCATCGAACATCTTGAAGCAGCCTTGCGTCAGGACCGCGAGCAACCCGGCGTACATCACCTGCTCAGCATCGCCTATGGACGCACCGACCGTCTCGGGCTGTCATGGCTGGCCAGCGCCGAGCGGGCGATATTGACCGGCCGTCCCAAAGACGCCATGGGCTTCGCCAAACGAGCCAACAACATGCTTCCAGTCGGTTCGCCGGGCCAGTTGCGCGCCCAGGATATCGAGTTCGTCGCCAAACAGGCGCTGAAACGGTAGCCATGGCCGAGGCGCGCTTCATCCTCGCCATCGACCAGGGCACCACCAGCAGTCGGGCCATTCTGTTCGGCCGGGCCGGCCAGGTCGCCGGCGTCGCCCAGCACGAGTTTACCCAATATTTTCCCAACGACGGCTGGGTCGAGCACGACCCGGCGGAAATCTGGCGAACCACCGTCGACGTCGTGAATGGCGCCATGGCCAAGGCCGCCGCCAGCGCGGCGGACATCAGCGCCATCGGCATCACCAACCAGCGCGAAACCACGGTGCTGTGGGACCGGACAACCGGCGAGCCCCTGTACAACGCCATCGTCTGGCAGGACCACCGCACCGCCGAGACCTGCGCCCGGCTGGTCGCCGACGGCCATGGCGACATGATCCAGGCGAGGACCGGTCTGGTGGTCGACGCCTATTTCTCCGGCAGCAAGCTAGGCTGGTTGCTCGATCACATTGACGGCGCCAAGGATCGCGCACGGCGCGGCGAGTTGGCCTTCGGCACCATCGACAGCTTCCTGCTGTGGCGCCTTACCGGCGGCCGCGAGCACGCCACCGACGCGACCAATGCCAGCCGTACCATGCTGTTCGACATCCATCGCCAGGACTGGGACGACGCGTTGCTAGCGTTATTCGATATCCCCCGCGAGCTGCTCCCCCAGGTACGGGATTCAAGCGCCGATTTCGGCATTACCGACGCTGACCTGTTCGGCGGCGCCATCCCCATCACCGGCATTGCCGGCGACCAGCAGGCCGCCGCCTTCGGTCAGGCCTGCTTTACGCCGGGTATGATAAAATCGACCTACGGCACCGGCTGCTTCGCCCTGGTCAACACCGGGACCACGGCAGTGGCCTCGACCAACCGCCTGCTGACCACCGTTGCCTATCGCCTTGACGGCGACGTGTCCTACGCCCTGGAGGGCAGCATTTTTGTCGCCGGCGCGGCGGTCAAGTGGCTGCGAGATCAGGTCGGCCTTATTGCCAGCACCAGTGAGACCGAAGCGTTGATGGCCGAGGTCACGGCTCCGGGCGGCGTCTATCTGGTGCCCGCCTTCGTCGGCCTTGGCGCACCCTACTGGGATCCGGATGCCCGCGGCGCCCTGGTCGGCATGACCCTGGATACCGGACGCGCCGAGATCGTTCGCGCCGCCCTTGAGGCCGTGGCTTATCAGACCCGCGACCTCATGGAAGCCATAGCCGCCGACGGCGCCAGCCCACCCCAGGCCATCCGGGTTGACGGCGGCATGGCAGTTAACGACACACTCATGCAATTTCTCGCCGATATGCTCGACACAACGGTCGAGCGCCCGGTGGTCACCGAGACCACGGCCCTGGGCGCCGCCTTCCTGGCTGGCCTCCATACGGGCTTCTTTCCCTCCCAGGGCGCCATCGCCGGCCATTGGCAGCGCGATGCCCGGTTCGACCCGGCAATGGCCAGTGACGAACGCCAATGCCGCTACCAAGGCTGGCGCGCCGCCGTGGCCCGAGTTCGTAGCGACTAAGGTATCAAATCTTCGTGCCCCGCCTTGCCGCGTGAGGTCGCCAGTGGCATGATGCGCGCCCGCGTCCCGAGCCGCCGTTACCAAGAGTTTCCAAACATGATGATACTTCTCCGCCGAGGTCTCGTGCTAGCCGTAACATTGGTTGCCCTGCTTGCGGCGCCGGACCTCCGTGCCGAGCACGCCACGGCCACATCGACGCAGAAAGCGCTCGAAGAGGCCATTCACGAATACCTGCTAAGCCACCCCGAGGTTGTCATAGAGGTGTTCGACATCCTGCAGGCGCGGGAACAGGCTGCCGAAGCGGATCAGGCGCGCGCCACGCTTGTCAGCCAACGCGAGGAGTTGTTTAACGATCAGGCCGCGCCCACGACCGGCAACCCCCACGGCGACGTGGTCATCGTCGAGTTCTTCGATTATTTCTGCTCCTATTGCAAACGGGTCATGGATGACGTCATGACCGCCGTGGCCGAGGATCCGGGCCTGCGCCTGGTGTATAAGGAATTCCCCATTCTCGGTGATGGATCGGTGATCGCGGCGCGCGCGGCGCTAGCCGTCCATCGCATTGCACCGGACAGCTACGCCGAAGTCCACATGGCCATGATGTCGAGCCGGGCGCGGCTCAATGAAATGCGAATTCTCTCCATCGCCGAAAAATTCGGCATCGATACGGACGCCCTGCAGGCCGAGATGAAGAGCCCGGAAATCGACGCCGCCATTGCGCGCAACCGGACCCTGGCGGAGGCGCTCGGCATCAACGGCACGCCGGGCTTCGTCATCGGCGACCAGATCGTCCCCGGCGCCATCAGCCTCGACACCATCCGCCAGCTCATCGCCGAAGCGCGACAGAGCTAGGCCCTTCAGACAAGGTCACTGCCATGAACATCACGCCCTTGCCCCGCGGCATCTACTCACCGGTGCTGACGCCGTTTACGCCCGACCTGGAGCCCGACACGGAACGCTTCATCGGCCACTGCAAGTGGCTGCTGGCCGAAGGCTGCAACGGCCTGGTGCTGTTCGGTACCACCAGCGAGGCCAATTCCCTTTCGGTGCAGGAGCGCCTGACCTTGACCGACGCGGTGGTCGAAGCCGGCATCGCCCCTCATCGCCTGATTATCGGCAGCGGCCTGTCGGCTATACCCGAGAGCGTCCGCCTCACCGCCCACGCCGCGGCTCTGGGCTGCGCCGGGGTGCTTATGCTGCCGCCGTTCTACTACAAGGGGCAAAGCGACGAAGGCCTGGCCCGGGCCTATGCGGAAGTTATCGACCGGGTCAGCGACCCGCGCCTGCGAGTCTATCTCTACCATATCCCCAAGGTCTCCGGCGTCGCCGTCACCCACGGGGTGATAGAGCGCCTGCTCAAGGACTACGAAGACATCGTGGTCGGCATCAAGGACAGCTCCGGCGATTGGGACAACACTCGTGGGCTGCTCGAAGCCTTTCCCGGCTTTGGCGTCTTCCCGGGTAGCGAAGCCTACATGCTCGACGCCATGAAGGCTGGCGCCCACGGCTGCATCACGGCGACCGCCAATATCGCCGCCGGGGCGCTTCGTCACCTCTACGACGGCTGGCAAACGCCGCAGGCGGAAGTGTTGCAGGAAGCGGTCACGGCAACTCGTCTGGCGGCCCAGTCCAAGCCCATGATTCCGGGTCTCAAAGCAGTGCTGGCCCGGCGCGACGGCGACGACGGCTGGCTCACCATGCGGCCGCCGCTGATGCCGCTCGACGAGGCGGACTCCGAAGAACTGTTCGCCGCCCTCCAAGCCGCCGGCTTCGATTTCCCCCAAGTCGCGGCAGCGCAATAACCGAACTCCCTCCGCTCCCATCGTGCTTATACTTATGAGGATTCCATGACCTACGAGACCATTACCTTCGAACGCCAGGGCCCTGTCGGGGTGCTGACCCTTAATCGCCCCGACAAGCTCAACGCCATCAGCCAAACCATGGTCAGCGAGATTCGCGGCGTCCTTAAAGAGGCCGAAGCCGACGACGATGTGCGGGTGGTCGTGCTCAACGGCGCCGGGCGCGCTTTCAGCGCCGGCTTCGATCTCCAGCAGTCGAAACCCGACGACAAGGAAAAAGGCGTCGCCGAATGGCGCGAGATGCTGATCGATGATTTCGAAATGATCATCGCCTTCTGGGAACTCAGCAAGCCGACCATCTCGGCGGTTCATGGCTACGTCCTGGCCGGCGGCTTTGAAATGGCGATTTCCTGCGACATCACCATCGCCGCCGAGAGCACCAAGTTCGGCGAGCCCGAGCTCAAGTTCGGCGCTGGCATCGTCGCCCTGGTGCTGCCCTGGATCACCGGTCCCAAGCAGGCCAAGGAAATGCTGTTTACCGGCAACGACCGCATCCCGGCGGACCGCGCCCTGCAGATCGGCCTGATCAACAAGATCGTGCCCGACGGCGAGCACATGGA
The DNA here is from genome assembly GCA_964645285.1 of uncultured Alphaproteobacteria bacterium. GTDB lineage: Bacteria > Pseudomonadota > Alphaproteobacteria > JAAXGF01 > JAAXGF01 > JAYZAP01. The sequence continues at coordinate 15,719 of CAZYDR010000026.1, read as the reverse complement.
CGCCGCCATGGCCATGGCCCGCGATATCGCCGTTATGGACCCGGCCAAACTGGCCATGACCAAGCAGTCGATCAACCGCACCTACGACCGCATGGGCATGCGCGACGCGCTGCGTGAGGCCCTCGACATGGACGTGCTGATCACCGCCCTCAAGACACCCGAGGGCGAGGAGTTCAAGCGCATCATGAACGAACAAGGCCTCAAGGCCGCCGTCAAATGGCGCGACGGGCGGTTTGGCGTTGGGGGTTAGGCCCTAGGGCGTCTTCGCGTTCAGCCGTGGGCCACGTCCCGGACAATTCGCTCGGCAGGAAACCGCACGGTTACCGTGGTGCCTACCTCGGTCTCGCTTTGCAGGTCCAGGGACGCGCCGTGCAGTTCCGCGAGAGCCTTGGATAGCGGCAAACCCAGCCCGGTACCTTCGAATTCACGATTAAGGCCGCTGTCGACTTGTCTGAATGGATCGAGCACTGTCGGAATGTCCTCAAGGGCAATGCCAATGCCGGTATCGGCAACCTGAAACACGAAACCGTCACCGACGTCTGACCATGCCCGCAAGGTGACCTGGCCGCCAGGCCGGGTGAACTTTATTGCGTTGGACATCAAGTTAAGCAATATCTGCTTGAGCTTGCGCTCATCGGCGTAGAGCGCTGGCAGATCCGCACTAAGATCACTGTCAATTGTCACATCGCCTTCATTTGCTCGTTCCTGGACGAGCGCGAGACAGGCTCGAAGCACTATGGGTACCGCTCTTGTCGGTGCCCATCTGACTGGGCTCGGAAGAATAAACCGTCAGTCCGTCGAGGTTGTAGATCTTGACCTTGAGTACGGGCAGATCGGCTGTAAGCCTCGTCAAGGCGTCATCGAGCCTTCGCGTTTCCGGCCGCGCCCGCAAGGCATCCCCGGCGGAGTATCAGGGGACTGGCCGAGCACAACTCTCGCACCGCAAGAAAATTCCGAAATGTTACAGAATAATGCTAGCGGTTTCAGCTTAGCGTTCAGTTAACATTGACAATAAGCGACCGACGCCAGCACGCGGCCGTTGGCGCCGTAGCGCTAGCCGAAGTCGCGCGACGCCCGTCGCGTGATGCTGCGGGAGAAGATGCGTTCGCCGTTCTCGAAGGCGTCGAGGTCGGTATGGAAGATGAACTCGTCCTTGGTGACCTGAGTGGTGGCCCGGGTCTCGGTGCGGACATCCCAGCCGTCGCGGCGATAGGCGAAATCGTAGGTGATTTCGCAGTCGTAAGACAGCGGGTCGTGGCGGTTGATGCGAGTGGTCTCGCGACGCCAACGGCCGAACACCAGGTCGATCTCGTCGACATAGACCAGGTCACTGTTGCCGGTGCGCACCACCTCGGTTTCGCCGCTGGCAAAGTCGTGGCTCACCATGCGCTGGAACAAACCGGGTTCGATAACCGTTGATTCGTAGACCGGCGCCTGTTCGGGGTCTTCAAAGCGCACGGCGGCGTCCTCGGGACGCTGCGTCCGCACCGGCAAAGACAGGCTGCTGGCACCGGAGAACACGGTCATCGTCACCACTTCGGGCGACGGCACCGCGGTCGGCCAGTAGGTGGTCGACAGGGCCACCCGGATGCGATGGCCCGGCGCGAAGGCGTGGGCTACGTCGGCGACCCGGACTTGGGCCCGATAGCGCTTGCCCGGCTCCAGAGCCTCGGGCGTCTCGTGGCCGTCCCGGTGGGTCAGATTGAGCAGGCCGTATCCGACTCGCAGGGACGCACCGTCGGGCGCCACGTCGTTAAGCCGCACGGCGACCATGGCCAGGGGCTTGTCGACGGCGAACTCCAGAGTTACCACCGGGGCGCCGAGAATCTCGACACTGGCGTCCAACGGCTGCGTATCGAAAACCAGTGAGTCGGCGTCGTCGTGACGCTGGTCCGTGGGCAGGTCGTCGCCGTTGCCATAGCTGCACCAGGCCCCGGAGGCGGTGCCTGTATCCTGGGGCGACGACAGGATGAGCGCGATTTCCGTCTCGGCCTCGTCGCCAAGTCCAGTGGCGTTGAGGGCAAGATGGCGCGGGGTGATACCGTCGGCCGGCGGCCATGCGGGCTCGACAATCCAGCGCCCCGGGCGCTCCCCATAAGCAGAAGCGGGGGCGACGCTGTCCTGCATCCAGGCGCGCAGCATGGGCTCATCCATGATGCCGGTGTCCGTGCCCTTGAGCCACTGGTCCCACCAGCGCAACGCCTCTTGCAAAAAGCCCACGGCCGGGCCCGGCACGCCGTCGTGACCGAGCTTGTGGCCCCAGGCGCCGATAATCCCGATGCGAGGTACCGACAAGCCTTCCAGCAAGCGCGGAATGGAATTGGTGTAGGCATCGCCCCAGCCGCCGATGGCAAACACCGGGCATTGGATGGCATCGTAATCCTCGCACACCGAGCCGTGCTTCCAAAAATCGTCACGGCGCTGGTGGGCGTGCCAGTCGGCGGTAAACAGCGGCAGGTTTTCCAGACGATGGAGCCAGGTCTCGCGCCAGCCGTCGCCGACTACGTCCGGGTCGGGCGGCGTGGTGAGCTGGCTGAACATGGTCGCGCCCCATGAGAAATTATTCTCCAGGGTGCAGCCGCCCATGTAGTGGATATCGTCGGCATAGCGGTCGTCGGTCGAGCACGAGGTGATGATGGCGCCGAGCGCCGCCGGCCGGCGCGCCGCGACCTGGAGTGAGTTGAAGCCGCCCCAGGAAATACCGATCATGCCGACCTTGCCGTTGGACCACGGCTGGGCGGCGGCCCAGGCGATGATCTCCAGGGCGTCGTCCTGCTCCTGCTTGACGTATTCATCGATCAGCAAGCCGTCGGAATCGCCCGAGCCCCGGATATCGACCCGCATACAGACATAGCCGTGGCCGGCGAAATAGCCGTGCATGGCGTCGTCATGGGCGCGATAGCCGTCGCGCTTGCGGTAGGGGATGAGTTCGAGGATTGCCGGTACCGGGTCGTCTTCGGCATCCTCGGGCAGCCACATACGGGCGGCCAGACGGACGCCGTCGGACATGGTGATCCACTGGTTCTCGATCACCTGGACGTCGCGGGAAAATGTATCGACGGTCCTCATGGCAACCTCTTTTTAAGCGTCGGCGATGGCGGCCTTGGCATGGTTGGGATCGAGTTTGTAGTAGTCCATGGGATCATTGAGCAGACGCCCGACGCCAAGCACCCCTTCCAGGGTGGCGTGCAGGCAGTAGGCCGAGTAGCTCATGGCATAGCCGCCTTCCTGAACCAGGCACAGGCGTCCACCACTATGGACATCGGCGAGGCCTTGGCGGCGGCGGCGAGGCGGCGGAACCCGGCCATGGTGACGCATTGCCGGCCGTTGGGATCGAACTGGTTGGCGTCCTGACCAGCCGCCACCACAATCATCTCCGGCACGAAGGCATCGACAGCGGGAACCACTATTTCGTCCATGGCCCGGAGATAGCCTTCATCGCCCGAACCCATGGGCATCGGCACATTGATGTTATAGCCCCGGCCGGCGCCGCGACCGACCTCGTCGGCCTTGCCGGTTTGGGGGTGGGCCGGGCCCCAGGCCCCGTGATCCATGTGGAACGATACGGTCAGCACGTCGTCACGTTCGTAGAAGCCCTCTTGCGTGCCGTTGCCGTGATGGACGTCCCAGTCGAGGATGGCGACCCGCGCAGCACCACGATCAATGGCCAGTTGGGCGGCCAGCGCCGTGTTGTTGATGAAACAGTAGCCGTCGGCCACCCCCGGCGCCGCATGATGGCCCGACGGACGCACCAGGGCGTAGGCCAGATCACCCTTGCCGTCGAGCACATGGGCCATGGCGTCAATCGCCGAGCCGGCCGCCGCCAGGGCAGCATCGAGAGAACCGGCGGCGAACGGCGTCGTCGGCGTGAAACGGCGGCCCTCCGGCGTATCGGCGGCATGGAGTTCATCGAGAAACGCCGGGGTGTGAAAACGCATCACCTCGTCGGCGGTAGCGAGGCGGCCGTCATGCCAGCGCAGGTAATCGTTGAGCGGCCCGCGCTCAAGCAGGGCATACATGTTGCGCACCCTGTCGGCATTCTCGGGATGAAGTTCGTCAACCGCCATAAAGGGCGAGGATGGCCGCTCAAAGACGCCGTGGCCGGTATCATGAGCGAGCACACCCTCGTGCCAGAAGACGTCAATCAAGGCGTCGGCCACCAGGGCCTTCCCTTATCGCTACCGACGTTGAGACAGCGACGATCAGCCGTTCCACACACCTTCACTCTTAAGATCGGCGACAGTCGCCTCGATGGCATCGCGCATGATGCCGACCATGGTGTCGATCTGCTCCATAGTGATGATCAACGGCGGCGAGAACACGCACATGCTGCCGAACGGACGCAGGATCAACCCGCGCTCCTGGGCGTGCACGTCGATACGCTTGCCGATCTGGGCCTCGTAGGGGAAGGCTTCCTTGGTGTCCTTGTTCATGACCGCTTCGACGCAACCCATGAGCATTTTACCGCGCACGTCACCGACGATGGAGATATCCCGCAATTCCTCGAGCTTCTTGTGGAAATAGGGGCCGACCTCCTGGACATGCTCGCAGATCTTCTCGCGCTCCATGATCTCGATGTTCTTGAGCGCCGCGGCGCAGGACACCGGATGGGCCGTGTAGGTGTAGCCGTTGGAGAAGCTTTGGCCCTCGGAGTTTTTACCTTCCACCTGATCGTACAGACGGTCAGAGATGATCGTTGCGGCGAGCGGCAGATAGCCCGATGTCAGACCCTTGGCGCAGGTCAGAATGTCAGGAACTATATCGAACACCGGCTCGGAAGCGAAGAAATGACCAAGGCGTCCGAAGCCAGTGACAACTTCGTCGGAAATGTAGATGACATCGTACTTGTGACACACGTCGAGGCACATCTTGTGATAGCCCGCCGGGGGCACCATCATGCCACCTGAGGCCATTACCGGCTCGGCGATGAAAGCGGCGACCTTGTCGGCGCCGACTTCAAGGACCTTGTCCTCGAGTTCCTTGATCTTGGAGTCGCGGAAATCATCGACGCTCATGCCGTCGGGCCGGCGGTAGGGGCTTGGCGACGAGATGTGATGCACCCAGTCGGTGATCATATCCATATGGTTCTTGTCGCGCTCCTTGCCGCACAGCGACGCCGACAGATAGGTCGAGCCGTGATAGGCGTCCTGGCGGGTAATCACGTGCTTCTTCTCGGGCCGGCCCTTCATGTTGTTGAAGAACTGAACGAAGCGAATCGCCGAATCATTGGCTTCCGAGCCCGACGTGGACATGAACACGTTGTTGAGGTCGCCCGGCGCCATTTCGGCGATCTTGGCCGCCAGATTGGATGCCGGCGCGGTGCCGAAATAGGTGAACGGCGAATAGTACGGCATGGCGCGGATTTGGTCGGCGACCGCCTCGGCCATTTCGTCGCGGCCATAGCCGATCTGCACGCACCACATGCCGCCGGGACCGTCGATGAACTTGTTGCCGTCGGAATCATAAATGTAAATTCCCTCAGCCTCGGCAATGATCATCGAGCCTTCCGTGCGCCCGGTGTCCAGGGGCTCCCAGGCGTGCACCACGTGGCGACGGTCTTTGTTCCAAAGGTCTTCGGTATCGTAGGGGAAATTCTTGCGCACGGGGCACCTCACGGAGTTGGCTAAGGATGAAGAAAACAGCCTACTCCGCCGCCCAGCGGGGAGCAAGGCGCACATCACGGAAAAAAGATAGCGATGGATTGGAAGGCCGAGCCGTGTATATCATCCGCGCCACAAAATTTGGTCGGGTATCAGTAGATTTTGGAGCACGTAGAAAATGGTAGTAGAGACCCGACACCGTCTGACCCCCCTGGTTGAGCCCCGTTCGATCGCCATCATCGGCGCCTCGGCGAGAGAAGGTTCCCACGGCAACGCCATCCTCAAGACCATCCGCGAGGGCGGCTTTACGGGGCCGCTTTACGCAGTCAATCCGAACTACGACGATATTGACGGCATCCCCTGCTACGCGACCATCGGCGACGTTCCCGAATCCGTCGATCTGGCGGTACTGGTGGTCGCCAATCATCGGGTCGAAGAACAACTCAACGCCCTGATCGCGGCCGGGGTCCCCGCCATGACGCTATTTTCCAGCAGCTACCTGGAAGATGACGTCGATCCGCCCCTGCTCGAACGATTGCGCCGCATTTGCGACGACGCCGGGCTTATGGGCTGCGGCAGCAACTGCATGGGGTTCTATAACTTCGATTTTGACCTCTCGATCTGCCCATTCAACGTCGGCGCCGGAGCCGGACCGGGACCGATTACCTACATCACTCATTCCGGCTCGGCATTCTCCTCCCTGCTTAATCTCGGCGCGCGGTTTCGGGTCAACCTGGCGATCTCCGCGGGCCAGGAAATCGCCACCACCGTAGCCGACTATCTTGACTACGCGCTGGACCTGCCATCGACCAGGGTCGCCGCCCTGTTCCTGGAAACCATCCGCGAGCCGGAAAAATTCAGGGCCGCCCTGGAGAAGGCCCAGGCCCGTGATATCCCGGTGGTCGCCATCAAGGTCGGGCGCAGCGAGGCCAGTGTCGGTTTCGCCCTCAGCCACTCGGGCGCCATTGTCGGCAGCGACGACGCCTTCCAGGCCCTTTGTGACCGCTACGGCGTCATCCGCGTGTCCAGCCTTGACGACTTGGTAGCCACGGCCGGACTACTCGCCCTGCCCAACCGCGCAGGTCCCGGCGGCGTTGCTTCAATCCTTGATTCCGGTGGCGAGCGCAGCATGCTGGCCGATCTCGCCGACGACCTCCAAATACCATTTGCCGAGATCAACGAAGAGACTACCAAGGTTCTGGCCGACAATCTGGAATTTGGTCTCGACCCGGTGAATCCCTGCGACGCATGGGGCACCTTGAAGGACTACGAGACCACCTTCCCGAATGTTTTTGACGCCTTGGTTAAGGATCCCGACGCAGGTCTCGGCCTATGGCTCGCCGATATTCGAACCGGCACCATTCTGACGGAGACCTTCATCAAAGGCTGCCGAGCCACGGCGCGGACCACGGACAAGCCGGTTATCATGGGGACCTGGGTCGCGCGCCAACGCTATGGCAGCATCGCGGATGATCTTATGGGCGACAACGTGCTGGTCATCGACGGCATCGAGACGGCGCTGCGGGCGGTGCGCGGCGCTTTCGATTATCGCGACTTCCGCGCCCTGCCCGCATCCCAGCCACCGGTCCCACCGGCCTCCGCCATCGTTGATCGCTGGCGCCAGCGGTTGTCCCAGGGCAACGCCCTGAGCGAGGCCGAGGGACTGTCGTTGCTGGCCGATTTCGGTGTCCCCGCCTTGACCGTCAAGACCGCCGAAGATCGCGACGGCGCTGTCGCCGCGGCCGAGGCCATCGGCGACCCGGTAGTTCTCAAGACCGCCGTGGACGGCATCCACCACAAGTCAGACGTGAGTGGTGTCAAGCTCGGCCTCGCCAACAGCGATGCCGTCGCTTTAGGCTACGACGATCTGGCCCAGCGCCTTGGCCCGCAAGTGCTCGTCGCGCCCATGGCGGCCCGGGGCGTCGAGATGGTCCTGGGCATCACCCGTGACGACCAGTTCGGCCCTCTGGTCATGGTCGGCGCTGGCGGCGTACTGGTTGAAGTCATGGCCGACGCCCGCGCTGCCCTGCCGCCCATCGATTCCGCGGGCGCCCGGCGGCTGATCGACCAGCTTCGCGTCCGTCCCCTGCTTGACGGTGCGCGCGGCCAGGCCCCTGCCGACATCGACGCGGTGGCCGAAGCCATGGCGCGGTTATCAGTGCTGGCGGCAACCCTCGGCGGCTGCATCGGCGAACTCGACGTCAACCCATTGATCGCCGGACCCGACGGCTGCGTCGCCGTCGATGCCCTGGTGGTCGGACGCGCCCCTTAAAGGAGAACCATCATGAGTGACCATAGACAGGAATTGCTGGCGCGGATCGACCAGGACCGCGACTTGCTGATCGATTTTCTCAGTCGCTTTGTTCAGGCTAAGAGCCCCAATCCGCCCGGCGACTGCCTTGAGGCAGCGGCCCATATCACCGGCTTTCTTGACGGCGAGGGCTTGCCCTACGAAGTGATTTCAGCCCATCCGATAATGCCCAACGTGGTCGGCCATTATGATTGCGGGTCCGAGGGCAAGCACCTGGTGCTCAACGGCCATATCGACTGCTTTCCGGTCAACGAGGATGAGACCTGGACCCAGCCGCCGTGGAGCGGCGCCATCGCCGACGGCAAGATCTGGGGGCGCGGCGCGGCCGACATGAAATGCGGCACCACCGCCTCGATCTTCACCTACCGCTACCTCCATCCTCTGCGCGACAAGCTCAAGGGCCGGCTGACCCTGACCTGCGTCTCCGACGAGGAAACCTTCGGCCCCTACGGCGCACGCTATCTCATGGAGCACCACCCGGAGATCCATGGCGACGCCTGCCTCAATGGCGAGCCGGGCAGCCCTTTTACGGTGCGATTTGGCGAAAAGGGGCCGCTGTGGCTCAAGTTCACCATCCGCACGCCGGGCGCCCACGGCGCCTACACTCACTTCAGCGCCAGCGCCACCAAGATCGCCGCCAACCTGATTTCCGACCTCGAGGCCGTCACCGAGATCGAGCAACAGACGCCGGGCAATATTCAGGCGGTGCTGGCGGCCGCGTCCGAAGCCATCGACAAGGCTCAGGGCGAAGGCGCATCGAAGATTTTGCAGCGGGTCACCCTGAATACCGGCGTCGTCACCGGTGGCCTCAAGGTCAACATGGTGCCCAGCGAATGTACCATCGAGGCCGATATCCGCCTGCCCGTGGGCATCGAGAAAGACCAGGTCATGGCGGCGGTCAACGAGATCATCGCCGGCCACCCGGAAGCCACGGTAGAAGAGATCAACTACAGCCCGCCGAGCTGGTGCGATCCCGAGGGTGATTTGCTCAAAATCGTCCAGGCCAATGTCCAGGAGCTCAAGGGTTTCACGCCTGAGCCGACGGTCAGCCTGGGCGGCACCGATACCCGCCTGTGGCGCTACATCGACGTGCCGGCCTACGTCTACGGCCCGTTCCCCTACGGCATGGGCTCGGTCGATGAACATGTGGATATCGAGGAATTCATCCACATCGTCCGCACCCACGTACTCTCGGCCTACGACTATCTGACCAAAGAATAGCCGCCATGACCTCGCCGCTGACTCCCGACCTGATCCTTCGCAACGGCAATATTGCCACCCTCGATAGCGCCGGGCGCTTCGTTCAGGCCCTGGCGGTCAAGGGCGAACACATCGTCGCCATGGGCGTCAACGACGAAATCGACAGCCTGTCCGGCCAGGGCACCGAGGTCATCGAACTGGACGGCCGCACGGCCATTCCCGGCATTGTCGATTCCCATTGCCACCCGGACGCCCACGCGGTCATGCTGACCAAGCAGCACGCCATGAGCTGGCCCGAGTTCCAGTCTCTCGACGAAATTCTCAGCCATATCGACAAGGTCACGGCGACCCTGCCGCAGGATGGCTGGTTCGTCGGCTACCGTTACGACGACAACAAGATCGGCGGGGTGCCGACCCTCCAGCAACTTGACGCCGCCGGCAACGGTCGCGCGGTCTTCGTGCTGCGCACCGACGGCCATATCGGATATGTCAACTCAAAGGCCTGCGCCGAGGTCAGCTTCGACAAGACAACGCCGGACCCGCCGTTCGGCAAGCTCGACAGGGACCCGGAAACCGGAGAACTGACCGGCCTCATGCGCGAGACCGCCACCCACGTCTTTCGCGACCTGGTCGCCAGCGGCAACGCGGTGTCCGACTACGTGGAGGGCCTTGAGCCGCTGTTCGACACTTACCTCAGCCACGGCGTCACCTCGCTGCACAACTCCCTGACTTGCTCCAAGGCGGTTCAGGCGTTCCAGATCATGAAGCACACCGGGCGGCTTCACCTGCGGGCCGGAATCATTGCCAATGGCTTCGAGGACGGCATGATCGATTCCTATATCGGCGCCGGCATCCGCACCGGCTTCGGCGACGACTGGGTGCGCCTGATCGGCGTCGAGTGGTGCCCGGATTGCTCGACCAGCGGCCGCACCGCCGCCTATTACGACCCCTATGTGGGCACCCCGATTCCCGGTGAGCCGGTACCCAACACCGGCATGCTGCTCTACGACACCGACGACCTCACCCAACGCGCCATGGCCGCCCACAAGGCCGGCCTGCGTATCCAGATCGAAGGCGTCGGCGACCGCGGCATCGATTTCGCCATGGATACGGTGGAGGCCTGCCTCGAGGCCCACCCGGTGGAGGACCACCGCATCCGTATCGAGCATTGCTGCAACGTGACGCCGGAGATTCTCCAGCGCCTCAAACGCTCCAACGTCATCGACTCATCGGCCACCGGTTTCATGCACGATCTCGGCGACGCCTACATCAACAATCGGGGCGAGGCGGCCATGGAAAGCATGTGGCCCCACCGCGCCATGATCGACGCCGGGGTAGCGGCGCCGGGCCACTCCGACGCGCCGGTGTGCAGCCCCAATCCGTGGCGCGCCATGTGGTCCATGGTCACCCGCAAGACCGACACCGGTCGCCCCATCGGTCCGGGCCAGGCGATCACCGTGACCGAAGCGCTCCACGCCTACACCACGCTCGGCGCCTACGCCGGCGACGAAGACCACCTCAAAGGCTCCCTCGGCGTCGGCAAACTAGCCGACATCGCCGTCCTCGACCGCGACGTCTTCACGGTCCCCGAGGACGACATCCTGGAAACCCGGACCGATCTCACATTGGTTGGCGGCGCGGCGAAGTACCGGCGATAGCTACACCTTGTAGACGTAGTCCTTGCCCGGCTCGCGTTCGATGTCGGGCGGGTAGCTTAGGCGTTTGTCGGCGTAGTACTGGGTCCGGTGGTCACCTTCGGAGAGTTTGTTGTAGGTGGCATAGAGCACCCGGCGCGGGGCGTCGGTGAGGTTGGGCTCGGAGCGGTGAGGGGCGTAGGAATCGAAAAATACCGTGTCCCCCGGCTCGGTCGGTACGGGCACGAATTCGGTACCGTCCAGGTCGCCGCCGTCCATTGGCTTCCAGCTTTCGCCGATGATACCGCGCCGGTGGTGGCCGGCCGCCACTTCGAGACAGCCGTTCTCCAGGGTTGCCGCATCGACACTGATAAGCGCCGTGATATGGAGCTTGGCGTAGCGGTCCCAGCCGGCCTGGACGTCCTGGTGGGATTCAAACCCAACACCGCCAGGCATCTTGAAATTGATCTTTTCCTTGTGGAGAACCGCCGCCTCGCCGAATAACTCACTGGTTCGAGCCGGCAGTTCGCCGTGGGTCATCAGGGCGTCGAAGCCGTCGTGATTGGGGCAGAAGTTTTCCACCCGGTTGAGGATGCGCGCGCCCGGCTCGGCCAGGCTTTGGTCGAAGTATTTCATCCACTTGCCGGCGGTCTCGAGGCGCGCCTGGATATCCTCGGTCCAGGCGGTGATCTCGGCCATGGCGGAAGCATCGTAAAGCCCGCGCAGCACGACGAAGCCGTCGCGCTCGAAGGCGGTGATGTGGTCGTCGGTGAGATATCGGTATTCGGTCATGGCGTCGCCATATAGCCAATTGCGCCGCCCCAGTCCACGGGAAGTTTGGCCCGCGACCGCCAATCGGCTAAACAGATTGTTTAATTCTGCATTTGGGGAATGTCGCCATGGATAACGAACTTGCTTATATGACCGCCACCGAGACGGTGGCGCGGTTCCGTGCCAAAACCCTGTCGCCGGTCGAGGTGGTCGACCACGCCCTGGCGCGGATTGAGCGGATTGAGCCGACCCTCAATGCATTTCAACACCTCGATCCTGATAGCGCCCGGGCGTCAGCCGCGGCGTCGGAAGTGCGCTGGGCCAGGGGTGAGCCCCAGGGGGCACTCGACGGCGTGCCAACCACCATCAAGGATCTGACCTTCGCCAAGGGCTGGCCGACCCTGGATGGCTCGCTGACCACCGACCCGGACCAGGCCTGGGATGTGGACGCGCCATCCTCGGCGCGCCTGCGCGAGGCCGGCGCCGTGCTTCTGGGTAAGACCACGACGCCGGAATTCGGCTGGAAGGGCATCACGGATTCGCCGCTTAATGGCGCCACTCGTAATCCGTGGAACCCGGATCATTCTCCCGGCGGCTCCACCGGCGGCGGCGCGGCGACCGTGGCGGCGGGTATCGCACCCATCGCCCATAGTAATGACGGCGGCGGCTCGACCCGCATTCCGGCCAGCTATTCGGGGTTGTTCGGCATCAAGCCGACCTTTGGGCGGGTGCCCGACCTGCCGCAAACCAACCCCTACGCGACCCTGGCCATCAACGGTCCCCTGGCCCGCAACGTCGGTGACGCGGCGCTGATGCTGAACGAACTGGCCAAGCCCGACGGACGCGACTGGTACGCCAGCGAATACCATGAAGTGGACTGGCGTGAGGGCCTAGACGGCGGCGTTGCCGGACTGCGTATCGCCTATAGCCCGAACCTCGGCGGCACCGAACCAGATGGCGAAGTCGAGGCTGCCGTGGCCGCTGCCGCCGAAGCCTTCGCCGAGCTTGGCGCCACGGTCGAGCAGCCGGGACCGGTGTTCGCCCCCCTGCGCCCGACCTTCGAGAAGTACTGGAAAGCGGGCATGACCTACCTGATAGACAGCATCGCGCCCGACAAGCGCGATCTCTTGGACCCGCGCCTCCGGGAGATCGCCGAGCAGGGCCGTTCAGTCACTCTACAGGACTTCTTCGCGGCCATGACCGCCCGGGTCGAACTCGGCGACGCCATGGGCCTGTTCCACGAGACCTATGACCTGCTGTTGACCCCGACAACGGCGACCGCGGCGCCTCGGGCCGACACGCTCTATCACACCGAGGACTACGACCGCTGGCGTCACGTGGTGCCTTACACGTCACCGTTCAATCTGACCGGTCAGCCAGCCGCCTCAATGCCCTGTGGTGTCACCGGGGCGGGACTTCCCATTGGTCTGCAAATCGTCGGCCCGCGCTTCTCGGAAGCCTTGGTGCTGCGCGCCGCCCGCGCCTTCGAAGTCGCTCGGCCCTTCCCCCATCCTCACCCGCTGTTGGAAGCCAGTCTCGCGGCCATGTAATTAGGGGGACAGTATATGTAATTAATTAAGCATACTGTCCCCCTAATTATTAGATGCCCCAGAGGTCGGTGATTTTGTAGCGCATGACGGCCAGGGGGACGAACCACGGGGTGCCCCAGTAGAACGGGCGGGTTGGCAAGGCGGACGGGTCGATGCCGGTTTCACTTTTCTTGGCGCCGAGGATTTGCTGGGCGGCGCAGTGGCCGAAGTAGGTCGCCTGATGGACGCCGCCGCCGCAGTAGCCCATGGCGTAATGGATGCCGTCGCGGACGCCGAGATGGGCCTTGTGGTCGAAGGTGTAGGCGACGAAACCCATCCAGGAATGACTGACGCCGACGTTGGTCAGGTCCGGAAAAATATCCGCCAGTACCGTATGGAGGCGCTGGCCACTGAGATGTTCATCGACATCGCCGGACGCCACCCGGCCGCCGATCAGCACCCGGCGGCGGTCATGGCTGGCGCGGTAGTAGAACACCACCTTGCGGCTATCGCTGTTGACCCGTCCCTTGGGCATGATCCGCGCCATCACCGCCGGGGCGACCTCGTTGGTGGCGATCATGTAGCTGCCCACGGGGATGACGCCGCGGCGCAACGCCGGGGTCGCCTCACGGGTGTAGCCGTTGGTGGCGATCAGCACGTTCCGCGCCGAGACCGCGCCACGGGTGGTTTCGACCTTGAACCCGGAGCCGGATTTCTCGACACCAAGCATGGTGGTCTGGGGCGCCAGGGTTGTGTCGCCCTCCGTGGCCCGGTCGACCATGCCCTGATGCAACAGACCGGGATGGAGCGCGCCGTCCCGAGGCAACACGATGCCGCCGTAGTAACGCTCGGTGCCGAGCTCGTTATAAACCTCGCCCCGGCTCACCGGATAACCCTCGACCCCCAGGTTGGTCCCGGCGCTCTCCAGGTCACGGGCCATCATGTCGTAATCCTGGGGCTTAAAGGCGCCGACGAAGCGACCGACATTTTCGAACTGGCAATCGATGCCCTCGGACTCGATCAGATGGGTCAGGTAGTCGTAGCAGGCCCAGCGCTGGGCGTGGTGGGCGGCCTGTTGCTTACGGTTGTCCTGGTTGACCTTGAAGCGGTCGAGCACGGTCTTGTAATCGGCCCCGACCTGGCCGCCATTACGGGTGCTGGCCCCAAAGCCGATATCGCCAGTTTCCAGAACCAGAACGCTGCGCCCGGCCCGTGACAGGGTCAGCGCCGCCGACATGCCCGTGTAGCCCGACCCGACAATGGCGACATCGACCCTGGACGGCAGCTCGACATTGGACATCGGCTGGCGCGGCGCCTCCTCCCACCAGAACGGGGTAGTTCGGGCGTTCTCCATGACGTTCATGCGATGCGGTCTCAGGCGAGCGTCGAGGCGGCCGCCGCCGCGGCATCCACCACGGCGCTCTGATGGGGTAGGATTCCACTGCCGCCATCGCTCGACGCGGCGGCGTAGAACGGATCCTCGACACCTGAGTTGCTGCCCGACATAACTTCCATAACGGCGAGGCCGCAGAACGGCACATAGGCCACCGAGTAGCCGCCCTCATGACACATTATCAGTCGCCCGCCACAGACTTCGGCGGCGGTGGCCATGAGGATTTCCGTCATGCGACGGTATGTTTCGCTGGTCGCCATCATGCGGCCCAGGGGATCGTAGATGCTGGCGTCGAAGCCCGACGGCACGACGATGAGCTCAGGTTTGAAGGCGCGCAACGCCGGCGCCACGACCTGCTCGAAGGTCGCCACATAGGCGTCGTGGCCCGACCCCGGCGGCAGCGGTACGTTGATGTTGTAGCCTTCGCCGGCACCCTCGCCGCGATCTTCCAGTTTGCCCGAACCCGTGGGGAAATTGTCGTCCTGGTGGATCGAAATGGTCAACACCGAGGGGTCGTCATAAAACCCGTGCTCGGTACCGTTACCATGGTGGACGTCCCAATCGACCGTGGCGACCCGGCCCAGGCCGTGCACCGCCTGGGCGTGCTTGATGGCGATCACTGCGTTGCCCAGCATGCAGAAGCCCCGGCCCTCGTCTTTCTCGGCGTGATGGCCGGGCGGGCGCACCAGGGCGTAGGCGTTGTCGACCTCACCCTCGACCACCGCGTCCAAGGCGCGGATCACACCACCGGCCGACAACAACGCGATTTCCCAGCTTCCCGGGCCGAACGGCGTACCCTCGCCGGCCATGCCGCCGTCGGCGGCGCTCATGGTCTTGAGGCTCTCCATATAATCGCGGGTGTGATAGCGCAGCACCTCGTCCTCGGTGGCCGGGCGCGGCTTCAACTGGACAAGGTGATCCATCACGCCCGAGACTTCGAGCAGGCTGCGCATACGCCGTTTGGTCTCAGGATTTTCCGCGTGCTCGCCGGGCTGGACCATGCCGCCGGCCGGCAGATAGAGCGCGGCACTGCGGGTGTCGTGCCAAAGATAGCTCTCGTGGTGAAGAAATCCGGTGGTCATAGTCGTCGTCTCCTTGGTGTTTCCATACGGTTGCTAAACGGTGGCCCCGGCCTTGAGTCCTTCGAGCACGGCCTCCTCGGCGGTGCGCGGCGCCAGGCAATCGCCGGCCAATAGGACCTTGCCGCCCCAGTCCTCAAGCTCCGCCTCGAGCCCGGTCTCGGCCTGTTGGCCAAGGGCGGTGACCAGGGTGTCGACATCC
>CAZYDR010000025.1:0-37846 GCA_964645285.1 uncultured Alphaproteobacteria bacterium | reverse complement strand
CCTGGGTCGGAATAGACAGTGAAGAATCAAAGAATTCTCGAGATCGACCTGCCGTTACATATCGCCGATGAAGAGAAAGACCTGTTTCCGATGCTCAAGGAGCGCTGTCTGCCCGATGACCGGATCGAGGAAATGCTGGCGTTGCTCCATGTGGAGCATGAGGAGGACGACGCCAATTGCAGCGCTCTTCTGGCGCCGTTGCGCGGGTTCGCCGACAGTTCGCAGCCCACCAATACTAGCACCTTCACCACCCAGGCGCGCGCATTCGCGAGCTTCCAGCGGCGGCACCTGGGTTGGGAAAACGGCACGATCCTACCCTTGGCCGAGCGGCGCCTCAACGACGACGATAACGCCACGTTGGACGCCAGCATGGCGGCGCGGGCTGACCATGCCTGACTGACCGTTAATCCGCGGGCGTCCGGCTGGGCTCGCGACAATCCTTTGGAAATTCTGCCGCGGCCATTCTAGGATCGATCGTCGCCGCTTTCACGACGATTGCTGGTAGCCAGGAATTTTCCATGAAATTTTCGATTTCCGTCCAGATGGAGCGGCTCGATCCGGCCCAGGACATGGCCGAGGTGGCGCGCAACGCCCTTGAACTGGTGCGCATGGCCGACCAGGGCCGCTTCGAGATCGCCTGGACACCGGAACATCACGCTATCGAAATGACGGCGGCGCCCAACCCATTCACTATTCTCACTCACTGGGGCGCCCATACCAGACGTATCCGCCTCGGCACAGCGGTGGTGGTGGCGCCCTACTGGCACCCCATCAGGCTGGCCGGCGAAGCGGCGTTGTGTGACTTGCTGATCGACGGCCGGCTTGAGTTCGGTATTGTCCGGGGCGCCTATCAGTATGAGTTCGACCGGCTCATGGAAGGCATGTCACAGCACGAGGGCGTCGCCTATCTGAAGGAGATCATCCCGGCGGTGAAGGCCCTGTGGCAGGGCGACTACGCCCACGAAGGCCACTACTCGAACTTCCCCGCGGCCACATCGGTGCCCAAGCCGCTGCAGACGCCGCACCCGCCGATCTGGGTGGCCGTCCGTGATCCCGGATCCTTCGACTGGGCCTTCAAGATGGGCGCCGACATCATGACCACGCTTTTGGGGCGGCCCAGCGAGGAAATTCAGATTCTCGCCGACAAGTTCGAGGAAGCGGTGGCGAATAACTCCCAAGTGCCGCGTCCGCGACATATGATGATGCGCCGGGCCTGCGTTTATTCAGCCCACGAGGACTGCGCCGTACCGCTCACCGCCGCGGTTGAATCGGGACGCCGTTTCGCCAACCTTTTCAACAACCTGGGCGGCGTTATCAACGGCTTTCCCGAGCCGGTGGATTACGAAGAAGTCGCTGGTCAATCCGACAATCAGCCCGAAGTGATGCTCGATCGAATGGTGTTCGGCACGCCGGAACAGGTTATTGAAAAACTGCGGCTGTATGAGAGGGCCGGGGTCGATCAGTTTTGTTGCAACGCCATGCCGGCCATCCCCTTCGACTTTGCCCGGCGCTCCCTGGAGATGTTCATCACCGACGTCATGCCTCATTTCGAGGGCACGGCGTGAGCGAGATGTTCGACAACGGCGGTCTTGAGACCCGCTATGACGTGAGCGGCGAGGGGCCAGCCGTCATCCTGATCCACGGGGTCGGCTCAAGCCGTCAGTCATGGGACGGGGTGGTCGAGCGCCTCGAAGGTTATCAGACCCTGCGCTACGACCTGCGCGGCCACGGCGAGTTCGGCAAGCCTGCTGGGCCCTACACCCTCGACAATTTCGTCGCCGATCTGGCGGCTTTACTCGATCATGTGGGGATCGCCAGAAGCCATGTGGTGGGGTTTTCCCTGGGTGGGCTGATTGCTCAGGGGTTTGCCTTGGCCCATCTCGATAGGGTCGAGAAACTAGCCCTGGTCAGCACCGTGTCCGGGCGCACCGAGGAAGAGCGCGATCGGGTCAAGACGCGCCTCGAGATGGTCCAGGACGGCATTCCCGGCGCCCACTTCCGTAAATCCATGGACCGCTGGTTCACGCCCGCGTTTCAGGCTGCCAATCCCGACCTTATCGACCGCCTTGAAGCGGCCAACCAGCATAATGATCCCAAGGCCTACGCCGCCGCCTATCGGGTTCTGGCCGAGAGCGATCTGGCCGACCGCCTGCCGGAAATCACCGCCGAGACGCTGGTCATGACTGGTGAAGATGACCTTGGCTCGAACCCGCGCATGGCGCGGTTGATGCATGACCGTATAGCTAATTCACAACTGAATATATTGGCCGGCCTGCATCATTCGATTCTCAACGAAGCGCCCGATACTGTTGCGGCGGCGCTGCGCGAATTTCTGTAGACTGAGTCCAACCTGAATTCCTGGAGATACCGATGCCCGACGCGATGTTCAATTCCGCCCTGGAAAGCCTGCCGCTGCTTAATCGCGGCAAAGTGCGCGACATCTATGGCGCCGGTGACGATCACTTGTTGATCGTCACGTCGGACCGGTTGTCGGCGTTCGATGTGGTGTTGCCGACGCCGATTCCCGGCAAGGGTAACGTGTTGACGGCGCTGTCCAACTTCTGGTTCGGGCGCACCGGCCATATCGTCGCCAATCACCTGTCCGACCGGACACTTGAGGATGTGGTGCCCGACCCGGCCGAGCGCGCCCCTCTCGAGGGACGCTCTATGGTGGTTCGCCGTCTCGAACCCCTGCCCATCGAGGCCATCGTGCGCGGCTACATCGTTGGTTCGGGCTGGAAGGACTATCAGAGCACCGGCGAGGTTTGCGGCATTCCCCTGCCCGAGGGCCTGCGCCAGGCGGACAAGCTAGAAGCGCCCCTGTTCACGCCGTCGTCCAAGGCCGAGATGGGCGACCATGATGAAAACATCAGTTTCAAGGAAGCCGCCGATCTGATTGGCGACGAACTCGCCAGTCGGGTGAGCCAGGCGGCTATCGCGGTCTACGAACACGCCCGCGACTATGCCGAGACCCGGGGTATCATCGTTGCCGACACCAAGTTCGAGTTCGCTGTCGATGACAACGGCACCCTGGTGTTGATCGACGAAGTGGCGACACCTGATTCGTCGCGCTTCTGGCCGGCCGATCAATATGCGCTGGGCTCCAGCCCGCCGAGCTATGACAAGCAGTTTGTCCGCGACTATCTCGAGACCCTCGATTGGGACAAGACGGACCCGGGCCCAGAACTGCCCACGGACATTGCCGAGAAGACGGCTGCAAAGTACCGCGAGGCCCTGACCGTCCTGACTGATCCGGACTGAATTCCTGCGCCATGAAGCCAGAACCTTCGCGCCATGAAAATTGATCGCATTACGATCAGCCGCCACCGGATTGATCTCGACCCGCCGTTCTTTCCGGCCTGGGATGGCCGGGCGTGCGATCACTTCGACGCCACCATCGTTCGGGTCGAAACCGACGAGGGACTGGTCGGTATTGGCTCGGGCGACACCATGCTGGGGTTCGCCGGCCACGAAGAATTGTTCATCGGCCGTGATCCCCTTGATCTGGACCGGCACCATGCTGTTCTGTCGAATTTGAATTTCCACTTCGGGCGCTGCTGGCCGCTTGATCTGGCCTTATGGGACCTGGCCGGCAAGGCCGCCGGCAAACCGGTGTGGAAATTGCTAGGCGGGCACAGCGACCGGGTGCGGGCCTATGCCTCGTCGGCCACGCTGCGCGATGCCGGGGCCATGGCAGAAACCGCCCAGCAGTTTCGCGAGCAGGGCTTCAAGGCCATGAAGATCCGCTTTCACCATGCGGACTGGCGCGATGATTTGGCCGCGGTTGAGACCGTCCGGCGCACCCCGGGCGACGGCCTTACCCTGATGGTCGATTGTAATCAGGGCTGGCGCATGCCGTGGGATACCGAGGAACCATGGCAATTTTTCAAGGCTATGGAGGTCGCCGTTGCGCTTCACGACCTCGGTGTTTTCTGGATGGAAGAACCCCTGCACCGGGGCAACTACGCGGGCATGACGGCGCTGCGCGACGCCACTTCGATCCGCATCGCGGGCGCCGAAATGGCTCGTGAAATCCACGAACTCGACGCCCTCATGGATCAGGGCTGTGTCGACGTGCTGCAGCCCGACGTCACCCTCGCTGGCGGCATCACCGGCTTGGTGCCTATCGCCCGCCGGGCCCTGGACGAAGATCTCATTTTCACCCCCCATACCTGGTCGGACGGCATGGGCGTGATCGCCAATACCCATCTCGCCGCCGGCCTGACGAATCCGCCCTATCTGGAGTTTCCCTTCGACCCGCCGCAGTGGACCCTGGCGCGGCGCGACTTCATGCTGACCACGCCGTTCGACCTGGTGGACGGCTGGATGGTGCTGTCCGACGCGCCGGGCCTCGGCTTTGATCTCGACGAAGAGAAACTGGCGGCGACGCGGCTGTAGGCAGGGGCGGTGTAATTGCCTATACTCCAACATAACTCAACTAAGAGGTGTTGTTATGATTAGGGGGAAGCGGGTTCAGGTTCTTGCCGTTTTGGCGCTGTTCCTGTCCGGCTGCGTTGCGCCGGCAACCAAGCAGCAGAATGTCGATCCTGAACTCGCGGCCCGAGAAGCCGAAAAGCAACGAGAACTTGTGGTCGTCGATTACCAGAACGATCTTGCCCGCATACACAACGCCGCTTTTGCCATGTTGCATGCCGGCGTTGCTCTGTGCGGCGAGCGCACCAGACCGTCGTTCGGTTTTTCCATGCTCAGCGCCGAAGACTTCGGCGGCGACTATTACGAAACCTATCGCCGCCTGAACAAGTACAGCAATCAGGCCCACGTGGTCGGCATCGCCGATGGTTCGCCCGCGGCCGCGTCCGGCCTCAAACTGGGTGACGCGATACTGGCCGTGGATAGCGTGCCCATACCCGCCGAACCTGGCGCCCTGGCCGAGGTATTCGCTGCCCTGCGTGAGTTCGACATCGGCCAGGCCACGACTCTCACCGTGCGCGCCTGGGGCGAAGGCGAACGGGACGTCACAATCACCAGCGTTGCAACTTGCGACTATGATCTGCACCTGGAAATGGGCGACCTGGTGAATGCCTACGCGGACGGCGACAATGTGGTTCTCTATAGCGGGATGATGCGCTTCGCCGCAAGCAACACGGAGCTGGCCGCGGTAGTCGGCCACGAAATTGCCCACAACGCCATGGGTCATATTTCGGCCAAGAGCGCCAATGCCATGGCCGGCGCTGGCATCGGATTGATTTTCGATGTTTTGGCGGCGGTCGCCGGGGTCAATACCGGCGGCGACTTCATGCGCGCCGGGGCAAACATCGGCGCCGGCGCCTACTCTAAGGATTTCGAAGCTGAAGCCGATTACGTCGGCCTCTATCTCATGGCGCGGGCCGGCATGCCAATCGAAGCGGTACCCAATTTCTGGCGCCGCATGGCCGTGGCGCACCCGGGGAGTATTGAATCGAACCACGGCGCCAGCCATCCGCCGACGCCGGAGCGGTTCCTTGCCCTGGAAAATACGGTTGAGGAGATTGCCGGCAAGATCGCAGCCGGTGTCGACCTGATGCCCGATATGGCCGTTGAACCATCGCCGCGCTCGGCCTCGGCCGAAACCGGCGGGACGGCGTTTAAAGCGGGCTCGCCTGTGCCCGACTAATTGTATATCGACGCAGCCGGTGGCGCGTGGTTAGCCGTCGACGCGGGGTGGTTCGCGGAGCATGAAGGCGGGCACGTGGTCACCCATGCCGACAACCTGCCTGTTGTCGCCGTGATCATTTCGCCGGGCCGGCTTTTCTTTGGCGGCTTGCTGCCTGGGTTTTTCTTCCACTGCCTCCGGCACCGACTCGGGCACCGTCTTCTGCGCGGGCTTGTCGTCCGTCTCCGGTTTGGCTTCCTTGGCCTCCGAGCGGCGACCTCTGGAGCGTCGGCGCGGCGGTTTGGCCGGGGCCGGTTCGACCGATGTCGGTTCAGCCGGTGTAGCTTCAACGGCTTCCGTCACCGATGCGTCCGGCACGGCTTCCTGCGGCGTATCCGTTGTCGGCTCGCTGGCGGCGGGCTCGACAACCGGTGTTTCTACAGGCGCTTTCGGAGCGGTCTCTTCGGGCGCCACCTTGGCGACGCCGGTGGACATGTCGACCTCGGGGATTTCCTTGCCGATCAACCGGGTGATCGAGGCCAGATATTTGGCGTCGTCGGGCACCACCAGCATAACGGCGCGGCCCCGGTGGCCGGCGCGGCCGGTGCGGCCGATGCGATGGATGTAATCTTCGGCGTGCATGGGGACGTCGTAATTGAACACGTGGCTCAATCCGAAAACATCAATGCCACGGCCGGCCACATCGGTGGCCACGAGAAAGCGGATATCGCCATTCTTGAAGCCGGACAGGGTCTCGATGCGCGACGACTGCTGCATGTCGCCGTGCAGCGCCGCGCTTTGGAAGCTGTAGCGCTTTAGCGACTTATTCAGGGCGTCCACATCGCGTTTGCGATTACAGAAAATCAGGGCGTTGGTGACGAATTCACCACCCAGCAGGTCGCGCAGCATCTTGCCCTTGCCCCGGGGCGTAACCCGGGCCAGGGAGTGATCGACGTTCTCGGCCGGCGACGCCGGCGGATCGACGCGGACCTCTTTGGGATTGTGCAGGAAGGCATCGGCCAGACGGCGGATCGCCATCGGCATGGTGGCTGAGAAAAACAGCGTCTGGCGCAGCGGCGGCAGCAGCCCGACGATGCGCTCGACGTCGGGGATGAACCCCATGTCGAGCATGCGGTCAGCCTCGTCGATGACCAGTATTTTGATACCGGTGAGCAGGATCTTGCCGCGCCCGAAGAGATCGAGCAGCCGCCCCGGCGTGGCGATCAACACATCGACGCTGCGATTAAGCGCCTTCTCCTGGTCGCCCATGGAGACGCCGCCGATGAGCAACGCGTGGGTCAGCTTGTGGTGCTTGCCGTAGATCTCGAAGTTTTCCGCGATCTGCATGGCAAGCTCGCGGGTCGGCGTAATGATCAGCGATCGCGGCATCCGCGCCTTGGCCTTGCCGCCCGCGAGAATATCGATCATGGGCAGGGTGAAGGCGGCGGTTTTGCCGGTGCCGGTCTGGGCGCAACCCAATAAGTCGCGGCCCTGAAGGGCCACGGGAATGGCTTTGCCCTGGATGGGGGTAGGTTCGTTATAGCCGGCTTCGGAAACCGACCGCAGGAGTTCCGGGCTCAGCCCGAGATCATCAAAAGCCATACAAAATTTTTGTTATTTTCAAGCCGTCCATTGACGGGTCATTTGCGGAGTCACGTATCTGACCGCCGTGAGCGGGGCATATATGAGGACAACAGCCAGTTCTGTCAACCGGGATTCGGTTTTCTACAAGGAACTCAAACGTCCAGCTCGCCAGCGAATTCGGCGTTTTCCTGGATGAAGGCGAAGCGTAGTTCGGGTTTGCGGCCCATCAGGCTTTCCACCCGGTCGTCGGTTTTCGCCTTGTGGTCGCGCGGTACGCGGACCCGCAGCAGGGTGCGGGCGGCTGGGTCCATAGTGGTGGTTTTGAGCTGGGCCGCGGGCATTTCGCCGAGGCCTTTGAAGCGGCTGATCTCGATCTTGCCTTTGCCCTTGAAGCCGGATTTCAGCAGCTTGTCGCGGTGCTTGTCGTCGCGGGCGTATTCGGTGACCGAGCCTTGCGTTAAGCGGTAGAGCGGCGGCACCGCCAGGAACAAATGGCCGTTGGCGATGAGCTGGGGCATCTCGCGATAGAAATAGGTCATCAGCAGGGCGGCGATATGGGCGCCGTCGACATCGGCGTCGGTCATGATGATGACCCGTTCGTAGCGTAGCGCCTCGTCGTTGTAGCGCCCGCCCGAGCCGCAGCCCAAAGCCAGCACCAGATCACTGAGCTCCTGATTACCGTGGAGTTTGTCGGCCGAGGCGCTAGCGACATTGAGAATCTTGCCGCGCAACGGCAGCACCGCCTGGGTCCGGCGGTTGCGCGCCTGCTTGGCTGAGCCGCCGGCGGAATCGCCCTCGACGATAAAAATCTCCGTGCCCTCCGCATTGCCCTGGGAGCAGTCCGACAGCTTGCCCGGCAGGCGTAATTTGCGGGTCGCGGTCTTGCGCGCGGTCTCGGTGTCGCGTTTGCGTCGCTGGCGTTCGTCGAGACGCTCAAGCACCAGCTCAAGAAGGGCGTTGGCGGCCTCCGGGTCGGCGCTCAGCCAGTGGTCGAAATGGTCCTTGAGGGTGACTTCGACCAGGCGGCTGGCCGCCGGGGTTACCAGCTTTTCCTTGGTTTGGCCCTGGAACTGGGGTTCGCGCAGGAACACCGACATCATACCGCGCACGCCGCCGGCGACGTCGTCAGCGGTGAGCTGGGCCGCGCGCTTGTTGCCGATCAGCTCGCCATAGGCGCGCAGGCCCTTGGCCATGGCGCTGCGGAAGCCGGATTCGTGCGTGCCGCCCTGGGGCGTCGGCACGGTGTTGCAATAGGAGTTCAGGAACGTGGCACCGTCGAGAGGCCAGGCCACCGCCCATTCGATGTGGCCGTCGTCGCCGTTGGGAAAATTCGCCTGGCCGGTGAACGGCGCCGCGGTGGCGCAGGCCTCACCCTCCAGGGTGTTGGCGAGGAAGTCGGCGAGGCCGCCGGGAAAATGCAGCACCGCTTCGGCAGGGGTGTCTTCGCTGGACTCCACAAGCTCGGCATCACAGGACCAACGAATTTCGACACCCCGAAACAGGTACGCCTTGGAGCGCGCCATGCGAAACAGGCGGCGCGGGTCGAAGCGTGGGTTGGCGCCGAAGATTTCCGGATCCGGATGGAAGGTGACCGTGGTACCGCGCCGGTTATGTACGGCGCCGTCCTGCTCCAGCTTGCTTGTTGGCTGGCCTTGTTCGTAGGTCTGGCGCCATAGCTTCTTGTCGCGTGCCACTTCGACAGTGAGATAATCCGACAGGGCATTGACCACCGACACGCCGACCCCGTGGAGGCCACCGGCGGTGTGATAGACCTTGTCGGAAAATTTACCGCCGGCGTGAAGCGTGGTGAGGATGACTTCGAGGGCCGAGCGATCCTTGAACTTGGGGTGAGGATCGACCGGAATGCCGCGCCCGTTGTCGCGCACGGTAACCGTCGAGTCGGCGGTCAGCTCGACCTCGATGCGGCTGGCGTGGCCGGCCACCGCTTCGTCCATGGCATTGTCGAGAACCTCGGCGAACAGGTGGTGGAGGCCGGATTCCTCGGTGCCGCCGATATACATGGCGGGGCGCCGGCGCACTGGTTCCAGGCCCTCGAGGACCTCGATGTCCTTGGCCGAATAGGCCGTGCCGGGACCGTTTGCCTTGGCGGCCTTCTTGCCGCGTGACGCGGGGACCGGCACAGGGCTGCTTTGAAATAGATCGGGTGTACTCGCCATGGCCCGATTATAGGCCCTGGATCATGGCGCGGCAACGTGATGCTGTGGCCTGGACACCGAAACACCGCAATATCTTGTGTTTTATCCGATTATTCAGGAATTAGAGGTAACGCCCCGCGACAGCCCGATAATTTGCCTTCGTGGTATCAATCACCGCTGAATTGACCGGCCCGGGTGGCGGCGCCGATCAGGTTGACGATCAGCCGCCCGGCGGTTAGCGAGGTGATGCCGTTGAGGTCGCGCTTGGGCGTGATTTCGACAATATCCATGCCCAATACGGGGCCCTTGGCGACCAGACCGTGGATCAGGGTGCGCATCTGCTGGTAGGTGACGCCGCCGGGCGCCGGCGCGGCTACCGCCGGCATCTCGGTGGGGTCGACCCCGTCGGCGTCGATGGTCAGGTAGTAGGGACCGCCGCCCGGAATGCGGTCGAGCACCGCCGCCATGCCCATGGCGTGCATGTCATGGGCCGGGATGAGGTCGGCGCCATAAGCCTCGGCGTCGCGCACTTCGCCGGTCCGGGCGCTGCCCTGGCCGCGCAGGCCGATCTGGATGATGGGGCCGAACCAGTCAAGCTCGGAGGCGCGGCGGATCGGGCTCGAGTAGCCGTCCCTGGCGCCATTGACATCGTCGCGCCAGTCGAGATGGGCGTCTACATGGACCAGGGTGATGGGGCCTTCCGCCGCCTTGGTTTCGAAAGCGCGGAACACCGGGATCGGTACGCCGTGATCGCCGCCGATGGTGATGATCATGGCGCCGGCCTCGATAATCTTGCGCGCCGCCGCCTCGGCCCTCGGGTAGTGGCTGCCGAAGTAATGGTGATCGCCGGGCACGTCGCCGCAGTCGACCACCCGCACATCCTTGCCGTCGAGCATGGGTCTGCCGAGATCGAAGTCGTACTGATTGGGGCCGCCGCTAATGCGTATGGATTCGGCGCGCACCGCCGTGGGCGCGAAAATCTGGTCCTGGCCGCCGCCGCCCTCATCGAAGGTGTAGGGATCGCCATAAGGCATGCCAATGATGGCGACATCGGTCTCGAGGGCGTCGAGATCGGTGCACAGGGGAAAATCCATGAAGGTGAGGAAGCCCTGGCGGGGTGGCACGGTCAGCGGCAGCGTCATGGCGTATTCCTTGATGGCGGGAGAGAACGGAAGAGGCAGTTTCGTGTGATGTTATCGGCGACAATAGGAGGTGTCCAGTGGCTGAACAACGCCGTGATCCGGTAATTCGCACGCTTGCTTTGTTGGCCGACGCCAACCAGTCGGACGATATCTTCGGCGGTTGGCTGTTGAGCCAGATGGACATCGCTAGCGGCATCACCGCCGCCGACCGAGCCCGCGGCCGGGTCGCTACAGTGGCCATCGAGGCCATGGAGTTCCATCTGCCGGTTTTTTTTGGCGACCTGATTAGCTGCTACACCGAGATCACCCGTGTCGGCACCACGTCCATCGCTTTGAGAATAAGTAACTCCTTGGTCACCCAGTCGAGTTCGCCGTCCTTGAGGATTGCCATGACGAGATCGGTAAACACCGCGCCCAACTCCGGGGTGTGGCCGAACACCTTGAAGATGTTCAGTAGCATCTCAAATCGGCCTTCCGCCTTGTCGTAAAAGTCGATGGTTATCGCATCGGCCTGATCGCGCTCTACATTAGATACCGCCATGATTTCCTCCCTATTTGAACGAACGTTCCAAAATCCCCAAAAAAACTACCGCAGAAGTGTCTCCGCCTGATGCTCGATGGATCGCAGCGGGCATTCTTCGGGGCGGCTGCGCGCCAACACCCGAAGGCCCACAAGTAGGCTGAGGAACCCGCGTGCTGTTTCCACTGGATCGATGCTTGGCGAAATTTCGCCTTGCGCCACCGCGTTTTCGATCATGTCGCGGAAGAAGTTTTCCATGTCCGTGAGACAACCGCTGACGAACGCCGAAATTTCCTCGTCATGGGGCGATAGCTCAAGCGCCGTGTTGATCAGCAGGCAGCCATCCCGCGAGTCCTGGTCGACGGCCGCGGCGATGGCGCCGGCGAATATCTCCATGATTGCCTGGCGCGGTGACCCCAACTTTCGCAGGCTCGCCACCGTGGCCACGCGATGGGTTTCGTCGTAGCGCCTGGATGAACAGGCCGCGCTTGTCACCAAAGGTGGCGTAGAGGCTGCCCCTGTTGATGCCCATGCACGACACCAGGGCCTGCATGGACGTGGACTCGTAGCCCTGCGCCCAAAAGGCGTTCATGGCTTTGATCAGGACATCGTCGGTGCTGAATTGTTTCTCCCACGGTATGGCCGCCATTGTGGGGGCTGTGGCGAGGGTTTGGAATGGTTATTCCACAAGTTGTCATCACAACTTTGCGACTTAAGTGATAAAAAATATCGATAACTAATCTAAAGACATAATATTTTATCTATTTTGTACCGCAGCCCATTCTGACCTCGATCAGTTGACGCTGACCTATGAAGGTCGAATGGTTGATATAGGTCAACGACGGTTTCGAGCGCTGAATGGCAATCTGCTCCACAATCGGAAGCACTGGCTGACTTCTGGTCAATAGGGCAGGGAACGTGAGGACGATCATGAAATATCCGTGGTTGGTGGTATATGACGTTGATGGAGCGCCGGCGCGGCGATGACCGCGACCTGGCAGGTCGGCGTCGATATCGGCGGCACCTTTACGGACATCGTCGCCGTCAACCCGGCCGATAATTCCCTACGCACCGCCAAGGTGAGGACCGAATCGAGCGAACTGGTCGCCAGCCTCGATCACGCCCTGGCGGCGGTCGATCTCACCTGGGCATTGGTTGCCGATCTCATGCACGGCACCACCATGGTGACCAATGCCATCGTCGAGGGCCGGTTGGCGCCGGCCGCCCTGGTCGCCACGGCGGGCTTTGGCGATATCCTGGCTATTGGCCGGCAGAATCGCAGTGATCTGTACAGGCTCGACCAACTGCCGAAACTTCCGCCCCTGGTGCCCGAAGAACGCCGTTTCGAGATCGACGAGCGTATCGACGCAACCGGCGTCGTCATCGTGCCGCTGACTGCCGAAGCGATCGACAACGTGGTGCGCCAAGTGGCGGCGACCGGTGTCGAGGCTGTGGCGGTATCGTTGCTCAACGCCTATGCCAACCCGGCCCATGAAATCCAGCTCGGCGAACGTCTCGCCAGCGAGGTGCCTCATGTCACCCTGTCGCACCGGGTCAACCGTGAAGCCCGTGAGTTCGAGCGGACCAGCGCGGCGGCCCTCAACGCCGCGCTCATGCCGGCGACCTCGGGCTACCTTGACCGCCTGCGAAATCGGGCCGACAACGGCGCCCGCCTGCATCTGTTTCATTCCGCCGGCGGCATGGCCTCGCCGGACGCGGTGCGCGAACGCCCTCTGGCGCTGGCTCTATCCGGGCCGGCCGCCGGGGTCGCCGCGGCGGGGCGAGTTGCCGGCCAGCTCGGTCTCGACCGGGTCATCAGCTTCGATATGGGCGGCACCACCACGGACGTATGCTTGATAATTGAAGGCACGGCACAAATCAGCGGCGACCGTCTGCTGGCCGGGCGGCCCATGCGTCAGCCCATGGTGGCGGTTGAATCCATTGGCGCTGGTGGTGGTTCCATGGCCAGCGCTGTCGCCGGGGCCATTCGGGTTGGGCCCGAGAGCGCGGGCGCCGAACCCGGTCCCGCCTGTTATGGCCGGGGCGGCGAGCAGCCGACCGTAAGCGACGCCAACCTGATGCTCGGCTATCTCTCGGATGAACGGTTGCTCGGCGGTACCGTGCGTCTTGACCGAGCTCTGGCCGAGGGCGCCGTATCCCGCCTCGCCGTGCCCTTCGGCATGAGCGCCGAGGACGCGGCCCTTGGCATCTACCGCATCGCCAATGCTTCCATGGCCCGGGCTCTGCGACGGGTTACCGTCGAGCGTGGTGTTGATGCCCGGGACTGCGTCCTGCTGGCCTTCGGCGGCGCCGGCCCCATGCACGCGGTTGCCCTGGCCCGGGAATTCGGTATAGAGCGAATTATCGTGCCGCACTCATCCAGCGTGTTCTCGGCCCTTGGCTGCCTGACCGCCGAACTCAGCTATGCCCGCCAGCAGACCCTGCACATGGCCAGCGAAGCGTGGGACGCGGACGGGTTCAACGCCAGCCGCAATGACCTAGTCAATCAGCTCATGGCGCCGCTGGTCGCCGCCGGCCACCCGGTAGATGAACTTCGTATCGACGAGATTGCCGCGATCCGCTACGCCGGCCAGAGCTATGCCGTTGAGGTGCCCTACGCCATGCCAGCCGACCCGGCCCGTCTCGACAATGACTTCAAGGCGATTCACAGCAGTCTCTATGGTTTCGCCACGGACGAGCCGTGGGAGGTCGAGGCGCTTCGCATCACCGTCTCGGCGGCGCCGGCCTACGCTCCCGACCGCCTGCCCACCGCAGTGACTGGCGGCGAGGCGCGACCGACTTCCACCGGCCCCTGCGTTTTCGAAGGCCATGGCGCGGTCGATACGCCGCGCTTCGCCCGCGCTGCCCTTGCGGTCGATCAGCGCATTGCCGGCCCGGCGGTCATCGAGAATGAATGGTCCACAGTGGTGGTCGATCCTGGCGCCACGGCCTGGGCGGATGATGGTGGCCATCTTCACATCTACGCTGGAACGTCGG
The DNA here is from genome assembly GCA_964645285.1 of uncultured Alphaproteobacteria bacterium. Classification (GTDB taxonomy): domain Bacteria; phylum Pseudomonadota; class Alphaproteobacteria; order JAAXGF01; family JAAXGF01; genus JAYZAP01. The sequence continues at coordinate 23,854 of CAZYDR010000025.1, read as the reverse complement.
CATGACCACGAACACCGTTGATCCCTTCACCGTCGAGGTGGTGCGTAACGCCCTGACCGCCATCGCCGAGGAAATGTCCGTGGTGGTCATGCGCTCAGCGCGCTCGCCTTTGCTGCGCGAGGCCGGTGATCTGTCATCGGCGCTGACCAGCGCTACTGGCGAACTGATTGCCCAGGGCCGCGATATCCCGGTCCACATGGGGGTCATGGCGGCAACCGTGAAGGAGTTCCTCAAGCGCGTACCGGCGGAAAGCCTGGCGCCAGGCGACGTGTGGTTCCTCAACCTGCCCGAGGTCGGCGGCAACCATCTGCCCGACGTCAAGGCAATCCGCCCGGTCTATGCTGATGGCCGCCTTGAGGTCTTCGCTGTCAGTCTTGCCCACTGGGCCGACATCGGCGGCGCCCGGCCGGGTAGCTATGTGCCCGACGCCACCGACGCCTGGCAGGAGGGCCTGCGCATACCGCCGCTCCGGGTGTTCACCGCCGAGGGCACCGACCGCGAGAAGCTCGACGTCATCCTCGCCAATCTGCGCGGCGCGCCCGAGCGCGAAGGGGACATATTGGCCCAGATGGCGGCGACCCGCACCGCCGACCAGCGCCTTGTGGAGTTGATCGGCCGTCATGGCGGCGACACGGTACAGGCCTGTATCGCGGCACTCCACGATCAGTCGGAAGCCCAGATGCGCGCCGCCCTCGAGGCCATTCCCGATGGTGTCTATGAAGGCCATGATCGCCTCGACGACGACGGCGCCGGTGGCCCGCCGGCCTCGGTCCGGGTGCGCCTGACCATCAAAGGCGACGAGGCGACGTTTGATTTCACCGACACCGACGACGCGGTGCCGGGGCCGCTCAATACCACCCGGTTTTCCACCGCGGCATCGGTGTTCTACGCCATCAAGGCGGTCGGTCCCGAAATTCAACCCAACGCCGGCTGTTACCGCCCGCTGACTATCATCACCCGGCCGGGCTCGCTGCTCGACCCACCCGTGGAGTGCCCGGTGGTCGGCGGCAACCACGAGACCACCCAGCGCATTGCCGACACCATCTTCCTGGCCCTCGAAGCCGTCATCCCCGAACGCCTGACGGCAGGCGGGCCGACCACGTCGGGGTTGCTGCTGTTCAGTGGCCGCCATCCCCGCGACGGGCGCTGGACGACGTTCTACGAGACTCACGGCGGCGGCGAGGGTGCGCGTATCGACCGCGATGGCATGCCGGTGGTGCGGGTTCACATGTCCAACGTCATGAATACCCCGGCCGAGGTCGTCGAGACCGAGTATCCGCTTTGCGTCGAGCGTCATGCGCTGCGCCGGGGTTCCGGTGGCGATGGTGCCCATCGTGGCGGCGACGGAATGCTGCGCGAATACCGCATTACCGGCGACGACGTCGGCCTGACCACTATGTTCGAACGCCGGGTAGTACCGCCCTATGGACTACAGAGCGGCGAGGCCGGACAGCCGTTCCGCGTCACCCTGATACGGGCCAATGGTGAGAGCGAAGAACTTAGCGGCAAGACTCATGTGCGCCTGGTACGCGACGACAGAATCATTCTCGAAAGCTGTGGCGGCGGCGGTTACGGCCCGCCCGGCGGCGGCGACAACTAGGGAGGAGCGACATCATGCGACTGGAAAACACCAAGGCCATCGTCACCGGCGGCGCCAAGGGTATGGGCGAGGCGATCAGTCTGGCCATGGCCCGCGAGGGCGCCGATCTGTTGCTCACGGCCCGCGACATGCCGCCGCTTGAGGCGGTCGCCGCAAAAGTTCGCGACATGGGCCGCCGGGCCGAGACCATCAGCACCGACGTGACCAACGAGGACGACGTCAAGGCCATGGTCGCCAAGGCGTTGGAGATGTTCGACGGGCGCATTGACGTGTTGGTCAACGTCGCCGGCGTAACCGGACCCATCGAGACACCGGTATGGGAACTCGAGGACGATGACTTCGACTACGTTATCTCATCGAACATTCGCGGCACCTTCCTGCCGCTCAAGCACGTCATGCCGACCATGATCGAGCAGCGCGCCGGCCGTATCATCAACATCGGCGGCTCATCGGGCATACGCGGCTACAAGTACCGCGCTGCCTATTCGTCGTCAAAATGGGGCGTGCGCGGCCTGACCAAGACGGCGGCGCTAGACGCTGGTGAGTACGGCATCGCCGTCAACGTGGTCTGCCCCGGCATCGTCCACACCCCGCGCATGGACAAACTGTGCCACGAGAAAGCGCGGGTGCGGGGCTGGACCTACGAGCAGGTCTACGACGAGTACGTCCAGGACATGGCGCTCAAGCGGGTTACCATGCCCGAGGACATCGCCAACGCGGTGTTGTTCCTGGCCTCCGATGAAGGCCGCAACATCAGCGGCCAGGAAATCATCATCGACGGCGGCTGGAACGTTTAGGAATTGGGAGAGAAATCATGCTACCGGAATTCAATCTTGTCATACCGGACACGTTGGCCGGCGCCCTTGAAGCGGTGGCCGCCGATGACGCCGTGCCGCTTGCCGGCGGCACCAATCTGCTGGTTGATATGCGGGCCCGGCGCGCCGGGCCGAGGACCCTGGTGAACCTCGGCGGTTTGGCCGAACTTCAGATTATTTCGCGCGGCGATGGTCACATCACGATCGGCGCCGGCGTTACTGTAGCCGATCTGTTGCTTGATCCGATCATCGCCGAGGATGCGCCGGTGCTGCGAGATGCGGCGAAGCTGTTCGGCGGCGCCATGGTGCGCAACGTTGCTACGGTCGCCGGCAATATCTGTTTCGCCTCGCCCGCCGCCGATCTGGCGCCGTCGCTTTTGGCCCTCGATGCGGAGGTTGTGCTGGAGAGCGCTCAAAGAAGCCGTACCGTGGCTCTGGCTGATTTCTTCGAGGGCCTGCGCCAGACCGCCTGCCGGCCCGACGAAATTGTTACCGCGCTGCGCTGGCCGGTGCTGCCCGCCGGCTCCGTAAGCCTTTTCCAAAAGCTCGGCCTGCGCAAGGGCGACGCCATCACCGTGGTTGGCGTGGCGGTATCGCTGTCGGCCAAGAACAGCGCCTGCACCCGGGCCCGCATTGCGTTGGGCGCGGTGGCGCCCGTGGTGCTTCGCGCTACCGCGGCGGAAGCGGTGCTGGAGGGTGAGGCCCTGACCCCCGCGGTCATCGAAGAGGCGGCCCGTCAGGCGGTCGATGCCTGTTCGCCCATCGATGATATCCGCGCCACTGCCGACTATCGGCGCCACGTTGTCAACGTCGTGACCCGGCGTCTGGTGGCGCAGGCGTCCGATGCCATTCATTGAGCCGGAGACTGATCATGGCCCAGGAAAAAACCATTACCCTCACCATCAATGGCGAAGCGCGCCGGCTCTCGGCGCCCGCCAACCGCACCCTGCTCGATGGCTTGCGTGAACTCGGTTACGTGGATGTCAAAAGCGGCTGCGAAAAGGGCGACTGCGGCGCTTGCGCCATATTGCTCGACGGCAAGGCGATCGATAGCTGTCTGACGTTGTTTTGGCAGGCCGAGGGCCGGACGGTAACCACCGTGGCCGGTATAGGCGGCGCTAACAACCCTCATGCCATTCAAGACGCCTTCGTTGGCGCCGGCGCTGTGCAATGCGGGTACTGCACGCCGGGCATGGTGGTCGCCACCAAGGCCCTGCTCGACGCCAACCCCGACCCCAATGATGGAGAAATAAAGGCCGGTCTCAGCGGCAATCTCTGTCGCTGCACCGGCTACACCCGCATTTTCACAGCGGTGCACCAGGCGGCCGATGCCTTGCGCGAGACGGGAGGTGGGTCATGACTGACGTTCAGTCTCCGACCACAGCGGAATCCAATATTCCGGCCTTTCGCCAGATCGGCAAGCCGCTGCCGCGCCCCGATGCGCCGGGCAAGGTTTATGGCACCACGACCTACGCCGGCGACGTGGTCATGGCCGGCATGCTTCACGGCGCCATGCTGCGCTCGACCAGATCGAGCGCCCGGGTCGTCCGTTTGGACGTCGACAAGGCACGGGCACTGCCCGGAGTGCGCTGTGTGCTGACCGCCGACGACCTGCCGACCAAGCTGTTACAGACCGATATTCCCGGTCAGACCGGCAATCGCGACCTCAACACCGCCCAGCCCATTCTGGTCAAGGACCGGGTGCGCTATCACGGCGAGCCGGTGGCGTTACTGGCCGCCGAGACCCCGGAAATCGCCCAGGCCGCGCTTGATCTTATCGAGGTCGACTACGAGGACTTGCCCGGAGTCTACGACGCCCACGAAGCCATGAAGCCGGATGCGCCCAAGGTCCAGAAGGCAGACAACATCGTATCGCGCTACAAGATCCGCAAAGGCGATGTGGAGAAGGGTTTCGCCGAGGCCGACGTTATTGTCGAGAACACCTTCCAGACCCAGTTGCAGGAGCACGCCTTCCTCGAGCCCGAGGTCGGCGTCGCCTGGGTCGACGAGGCTGAGGTCATCAATATTCTGATGTCGAGCCAGGTGGTCGAGCATTTCCGCGTGGTCGCCGACGCCCTGGGCATTCCCCATAACCGGGTGCGTATCAAAGCCATGTTCACGGGCGGCGGGTTCGGCGGCAAGGAGAACCTGACTGTCGAGATGTTCCTGGCGCTGCTGGCCCAGGCGACCCGCAAGCCGGTACGATTGTGTTTCACCCGCGAGGAGTCGTTTCTTGCCCACGGCAAGCGCCACCCCTTCACCTTGACCTATCGCACCGGGGTCACCAAGGATGGGCTGATCACCGCCCAGCAGGTCAAGCTGGTGGCCGACACCGGAGCCTATCCCCAGCTCAGCCCCTACGTCATTCTCTACGGCACCATCGCCACGTCGGGGCCGTACCGCACCGACAACATCAAAATCGATTCCTACGGCGTGGCGACCAACCATATCGGCACCGACGCGTTCCGCGGGTTTGGCACCACCCAGTCGTGTTTCGCCCACGAATCCCAGATGGATGAGATCGCCAAGGAACTCGGTATTGACCGGCTTGAGCTGCGGCGTCGCAATTTCGTCAAAACCGGCGACACCAATGCCACGCAACAGGTTATCGAAAGCGCCGTGTGGTCCGATGACTGCATGACCCAGGCCTGGGAAGCTCTTGGTGAATGCACGCCGGATAACGGCCCGGTCAAGATCGGCCGCGGCGTCGCCTGTTATCAGCAATCCTATGGCCGCATCACCTGGTTCCACGACACCTCGGAAGCCTGGGTCGGCGTCGAGGTCGATGGTACCGTGGTGGTACGCACCGCGGTTCCCGACATCGGATCGGGGCAGATGTCGGCGGTCTGTCAGATCGTCGGCGAGGTGCTCGGCGTGCCCATGGGCGAGATCATCGCTCATATCGGCGATAGCGCGATAAATCCGCTCAGCGGCACCTCGACGGCGAGCCGTCAGCTCTACATGTCGGGCAACGCCGTCAAGCAGGCGGCGGAGGTCGTCCGCGGGCGTCTCCTGGCCCGCGCCGCCGAACACCTCGGAGGCGATGCCGAGGACCTCGATATGGCGGACAACCAGGTCTTCGTGGCGGCCGAGCCGGATCGCGCCATAGCCCTGTCCGAGTTATCGGCGTTGTGTGCCGCCGAGGGCATCCACCGCTCCGAGCTGGCTATCTTCCGGGCGCCGTTCACCGGCCTCATGGACCCGGAGACCGGTGAGGGCCGGGTCTTTCCCGACTTCACCTATGGCGCCCAGGCGATCGAGCTGGCGGTCGATACGGAAACCGGCGAGATCACCGTGCTCAAATCGGTCGGCGCCCACGATGTCGGCCAGGCAATCAATTCGGCGGCGGTGGATGGTCAGGTCGAAGGCGGCATCCTTATGGGCCAGGGCTATGCCCTGACCGAGGATATGCTCATGGTCGATGGCAAGGTGGTGACGCCGTCACTCAGCGAGTATCTGATCCCGACTCCCGAGGACATGCCGGAGATCAAGTCGATCATTTTGGAATCGCGCAGCGGTGTCGGTCCGTTCGGCGCAAAGGGCATCGGGGAGCCGTCTTTCGCGCCCATCGCGCCGGCGATTTCCAACGCGGTGACCGACGCCATCGGCGTGCGCATCTTCGAACTGCCGATCACCGCCGAGCGGGTGGTGAACGCGCTCAAGGAAGCCAAAACCTAGATTGGCAACGGCGTCATGTCCTTGATGGTCTCCATGGAAAAGCGCGAAGTGACATCGCTTAACGCCGTCATGTCGATAAGCCGTTTGTAGAATTCGTCGAACACCTTCATGTCCTGGACCACGACCTTGAGCATGTAATCGACCTCGCCGGCCATGCGGTGAAATTCCATGACTTCCGGCATGGCGGTTATGGTGTCGGAGAATTCCTCCAGCCACGGACTCGAATGTTCGCCGGTCTTGATGCTGACGAACACGGTCAATCCAAAACCGAGACGATCGGCGTCGAGGACGGCGATCCTTTTCTTGATGATTCCCTCGGTCTGCATGCGGTTGATCCGCTTCCAGCATGGCGACGCCGACAGGCCAACCTGCCGCGCCACATCGGAAGCTGAAAGACTGCTGTCCAATTGTAGCAGCCGCAGTATCCGGCGGTCCATGTCGTTCATTCACGTAATCTCCAAATTTCGGATGAAAATGCTTCAATAGGAAGATAATTAGAACGTATTGTTCTTATTATTCTATCCATATTGCAAAATTTGATGAATCTGTCTACCTGATGATATTGAAGCGCTGTCGGCGGAACGCGGCACATCAGGGAAATGAGCATGACCACTCAGGTAATTTCGGCAAACCGGCTGGGCGATGGCATCGTCGTCTATCTGACGGCCTGTGGTGACTGGGCCGAGGGTATCGTCCAGGCGCGACTCGTCGACGGCGAGGCGCAAGGCGAAGCCGCCCTGGACGTGGCGTCGGTCGCGGCGGCGGCGAGCATTATCGTTGATCCCTACCTCATCGATGTGGACGGCGAGCGCCGGCCAACCCGCAACCGTGAACTGATCCGTGCCCTGGGACCGACGGTTCGTCTAGATATCGGTAAACAGGCGGCGGGCTAGGCCGGCGAGCAAGGACGAAAGCAGGCCGATGTATCTCTATGACGCAATCGATCAGTCGCTGGTGGACCAGCGGGTCGAGCAGTTCCGCGGCCAGGTGCAACGCCGCATGGCGGGCGCCCTGAGCGAGGAGGAGTTCAAGCCATTACGGCTGATGAACGGCCTCTATCTCCAGCTCCACGCCTACATGCTGAGGGTAGCTATTCCCTACGGCACGCTGTCTTCGGACCAGATGGGCAAACTGGCGCAGATCGCCCGGGTCTATGACAAGGGCTATGGGCATTTCACGACCCGCCAGAACCTCCAGTACAACTGGCCCAAGCTGGAGGATATGCCGGATATTCTGGCCGAGCTGGCCACGGTGCAGATGCACGCCCTGCAGACCAGCGGCAATTGCATCCGCAATGTGACCGCCGACCAATATGCCGGCGCGGCGGCGGACGAGGTCGCTGACCCGCGCATCGTCGCGGAGGTTATTCGCCAGTGGTCGACCCTGCACCCGGAATTCAGCTTCCTGCCGCGCAAGTTCAAGATCGCGGTAACCGGCACTGCGCGCGACCGCGCGGCGGTTCGAGTGCACGACATCGGCATCGTCATCAAACGCGACGCCGCCGGCAAGATCGGCTATCAGGTGATCGTTGGCGGCGGCCTTGGCCGCACACCCAAGATTGGCACCACCCTGCGTGAATTCCTGCCGGAGCGGCACCTGCTCTCCTATCTGGAAGCGGTCCTGCGTGTCTATAACCAGGCGGGACGGCGCGACAATAAATACAAGGCGCGCATCAAGATCCTGGTGCACGAGACCGGCGCTGCGGAATTCGCCCGCCAGGTCGAGGCTGAATGGCAAGAGGTCCGCGATAGTGCGATCGAACTGCCGGCCGAGGAATACGCGCGCATCGCCATGTTCTTCAAGCCGCCGCCCTTTAAAAACCTCGCCGGAGACGATGGTGAATTCGCCCGCCATCGCCTTGAAAATCGCGACTTCACCCATTGGGTTCGCACCAATGTGGCGTCCCACAAGCGGCCCGGCTACGCCATTGCCAACATCACCTTGAAACCCGAGGGCGGGATTCCGGGCGACGCGACGGCTGAGCAGATGGATGCTGTCGCCGCTCTCGCCGAACGCTTCAGCTTTTCCGAAATCCGTGTCACCCACGAACAGAACCTGGTGTTACCTCATGTCCGCCAGGCCGATCTCTTCGAACTCTGGCAGACCCTCAGGCGGCACGATCTGGCGGCGCCGAATCTCGGACTGATCAGCGATATCATCGCTTGCCCGGGGATGGATTACTGCGCCCTCGCCACCGCCCGCTCGACCCCCTTGGCCCAAGATATCAGCCGGCATTTCGCCGATCTTGAGCGCCAGCATAATATCGGCGAGCTCAAGCTCAAAATTTCAGGTTGCATCAATGCTTGTGGCCATCATCATGTGGGCCATATCGGCATTCTCGGCGTCGATAAGCGGGGTGAGGAATTTTATCAGATCACCATCGGCGGCAGCGCCGACGAAGCGCCGTCCATCGGCACCATCGTCGGCCCGGCATTCCCCTATGAGCGGGTGGTTGAAGTCGTTGAGACCCTGACCGCTACTTATCTGGCGATCCGTTCGGGCACGGAGCAATTTATCGACACCGTGAAGCGGGTCGGTCTCGATCCGTTCAAGGAGGCGCTTTATGCCGATCATTAAGAATGGCGCGATCATCACCGACCCGTGGGTGTTCATCGCCGACGACGAGGCGATCCCTGTGTCATCGCCGGTCATTGTCTCGTTAACGCGCTGGCTCGCGGAGCGCGACGCCTTGTGTGGGCGGAACGGACTGGTCGGTGTGCAACTGCGGACCGATGATCTCGCCGAGGCTATCGCCGCCGACCTCGATTATCTGGGCCTGGTCGCCATCGAGTTTCCCGGTATCGGCGACGGGCGCGGTTACACCACCGGGCGGCTGCTGCGTGGACGCCATGGCTTTACCGGTGAATTGCGCGCTGTCGGGCCGCTTATTCGGGACGTGTTTCTGTTCCTCAAGCGCTGTGGTTTCGATGCGGTCGAGGCACGCGACGAAGCCGAGGCCGAAGCCTGGCACGAAGCTGTCGACGTTATCAACGTCGCTTACCAGAATGCCATTGACCAGAAGGACAGACTCGATAACCGGGGACAGGAAAGGGCTATCTTCTCTTCAGCGCCGATTTGATTCATCAGCTTGCGGGCGCTTAAGAAATACGGCTAAAGCGACGGCAACCGCCGTGCGCCGCCACGGTGGTTTTCTTATGCCCGCCACGGCATTGGCGCGCCCGCAAGCGAACTGGTTCGACCGGCTCCGACTTTTTGCCAAGGAGCATCGACATGTTCGATACCGACACGATAGCAGAGACAGGTGATACAGGCGGATATCGCCGCCCAATTGCCCTTCGCGCCACGGACCTGCTCGAGACCATGATCACCCGCGAGTTTGCCGGCCGCATTGCCCTGGTATCGTCGTTCGAGGTCGAGGCGGCCGTACTGCTCGATCTGGTCACCCGGGTCGACCGCGACACCTCGGTCATATTCATCGACATCGGACAACTGTTCCCCGAGACGTTCGGCTACCGCGACCGTTTGGTCGAACATTGCGGCCTCACCAACATCCGAACCATTGAGCCCGATGCCGAATTGGTAGCTTCGCGAGACGGCGATGGAAGCCTGTGGCCGCGCGATCCGGATGCTTGCTGCACCCTGCGCAAGGTGGCGCCTCTGGAGGCGGCACTGCTCGGCTTCGACGCCTGGATATCCGGGCGCAAACGGTTTCACGGTGATGGACGCAAATCCCTGGAGACCATCGAGGCCGACGGCGAGAGGGCCAAAATCAACCCGCTCGCCCATTGGACCGAGGCCGACATCGAGCGCCACATGATGCTGCATGATCTGCCCCGCCATCCCCTGGCTGCCGAGGGTTTTGCGTCGCTGGGTTGCCAAACATGCACACGGCGAATCGTTGCCGGTGAAAGTGTCCGCGACGGCCGTTGGACCGGTATGGAAAAGACCGAATGCGGTATTCATCTGTCCGGCGGCTCATTCGTACGCGGGGACGTTGGGCGGTGAAACGTCGCGAAACGCCGCTATTGGTTTCCCGGTGGTGGCGGCGTTCATCTCGCCCTATCCTTATGGCTGCGACAGCGCCCGCCAAAACGGGTGCTGGCTTTCGCCAAGTGTAGTTTTGAGATTTTCGAACAGCGCGGTCCAAGGCGCCTTGATTTGTAGGCCCGGACGTGGCGACCCGAACGATCACAAAATACGAGTGGCAGGTTGACATGCACACAACACGCAAGAGAACCGTGGTCAAGACCGTGAGCTGGCGCGCCGTTGCGACCATCGACACCTTCATGATCAGCTACCTGGTGACCGGCAGCTTTACCTGGCCCGGTCGATCGCCAGCTTCGAGGTGATGACCAAGATTGTCATTTATTGCCTCCATAAGCGCGCCTGGATTCGCGTCAAGTGGGGCCTGTGAAGCTGTTCCTTGACTTCGTATCGCCACGCCGCAGACAATCTCGCGACCGAGGAGGGGAAACAGTCAGTCATGGAACTTGAGCACTTCGACCGTGACGCCAGCACGGAGCGGGTTGTCGAAGCCTTGCGGCGCGATGGCGCGGCAATTCTGGACAATTGTATCGACGACGATGTAGCCGACACCGTGGCCGCCGAGCTGCGCGGCAACTTCGACACCGAAGGCACGGACTTCGAGACCGACTTCAACGGCTACGATACGCTACGGATCTCGGGCATCCTGGCGCGCTCGCGAACCTCGGCTGAGCTTATCGGTCACCAGCGGGTGCTCGACATCATCGATCCCATCCTGCTGCCCCACTGCATCAACTATCGTATCGGCAGTTGTACCGGCATCGAGATCCTGCCCGGCGAGCAGGACCAGGTGCTGCACACCGACGACGGCATCTATCCCATGCGTATTCCCGGCGTCGAATGGCAGGTCGACATCATGTGGGCACTGGTCGATTTCACGGCGGAGAACGGCGCCACCCGGGTGGTGCCCTACAGCCACCGCTTCAAGGGCCCCGGCCGCCACGGCGACACCGATGTGGTTCAGGCGGTAATGAAGAAGGGCTCGGCGGTCATGTACATGGGCTCGACCCTGCACGGCGGCGGCGCCAATCGCAGTGACAGCCCGCGCATGGGCCTGATCAACACCTACAGCCTCGGCTGGCTGCGCCAGGAAGTGAACCAGTACCTCCACATACCCCGCGAGATCGCCGACAGCTATCCCGACCATGTGCGGCGCCTGATCGGCTATCAGGGCCATGGGTCTTCTCTGGGGCGTTTTCCCGACGATCCGGACGACTATTGGCTGAACAAGAGCGCGACCAACCGGAAACCAGCCCACAAGTGAGAGTGCTATTTTATGACTGACAGTGAGATGGCGGCCGGCGATTGCCGCACCTTCGATGCCCTTATTGTGGGTGCCGGTTTTTCCGGAATCTACATGCTGCACCGCCTGCGCAATTTGGGTTTTTCCTGCCTGGTGGTCGAGGCCGCCGACGATATCGGCGGCACCTGGTACTGGAACCGTTATCCCGGCGCGCGCTGCGATATTGAAAGCATGATCTATTCCTACTCGTTCTCCGAAGAACTGGAGCAGGAATGGAAGTGGCCGTCGCGCTTCGCCACCCAGCCGGAGATTTTTGAGTACGCCGAGCATGTGGTCGAGCGTTTCGACCTGCGCCGGGACATGCAGTTCAATACCCGGGTGACCGATGCGACATTTGACGAAAGCGCTGATCGCTGGGCTATCGATACGGACTGCGGCGAGCGTTTTTCGGTCCAGCATCTGGTCATGGCTACGGGTTGCCTGTCAGCGCCCCGGCGGCCCGCGTTCGAGGGCCTCGATAGCTTCGAGGGCGACTGGTACCACACCGGCTATTGGCCCCATGAAGGCGTCGACTTCACCGGCAAGACCGTGGGTGTCATCGGCACCGGCTCGTCGGCCATTCAGTCGATCCCCATTATCGCCGCCGAGGCCGAGCAACTGACCGTGTTCCAGCGCACGCCAAACTTCAGCGTTCCGGCGTGGAACGTGCCGCTCACCCCCGAGGTCGAGAAGCGCTGGAAGGACGATTACGCGGCCATGCGCCTGATAGCGCGGGGGTCAGGCGGCGGCGACGTTTATTTTAGCAACCCCAGGCCGATGACCGAATACTCGGCGCAGGAGCGTGGCGAGATTTTGGAAGAGCGGTGGCAGGACGGCGGCTTCAATTATCTCGGGTCTTTCAGTGATTTTATCACCAACGCGGAATCCAATAGCGTGGCGGCGGCGTTCGTCCACGACAAGATCCGCCAGCGCGTCGATAACCCGGCGGTCGCTGAATTGCTGTGCCCGAAGCAGCACCCGCTCGGCACCAAACGCCCGTGTGTGGATACGGACTACTACGAAACCTACAACCGCAACAACGTCTCTCTGGTCGATATCAGCGGCGCTCCGATTGACGAGATAACGCCCAAAGGTTTGCGTATCGGAACCACCGACTACGCTTTCGACGCCCTGGTTTTCGCCACCGGCTTCGACGCCATGACCGGGGCGCTCACGGCGGTTCATATGACGGGCCGGGACGGCGTCGTGCTGAAAGAGAAGTGGCGCGGTGGGCCGCGCAACTACCTCGGCATCGCCGTGGCCGGGTTTCCCAACATGTACACCATTACCGGGCCGGGCAGCCCGTCGGTGTTGACCAATATGCTGGTCTCTATCGAGCAGCACGTGGACTGGGTAGTCGACTGCATGGTTCATCTACGCGATCATGACCTGGCCACCGTCGAGCCCACCGTGGACGCCGAGGACAAATGGGTCGATCTGGTCAATAGCAGCGCCGAGGCGACCCTCTATCCCCTGGCCAACTCGTGGTACATGGGGGCTAACATTCCCGGCAAACCACGAGCCTTCACACCCTATGTGGGCCACGCCGGGGACTACCGCAAAACCTGCGCCGAGGTCGCCGCCAACGGCTACGAGGGCTTTACCTTAAGCGGTTGAACTCGCTCTAATTCAACCACTGGGCCCCGGCGGCACCGGGCCGCTGGGGGCGAGGGCGCCGTCTTCGTCGTGCATCTCGTCGCCCTGGAGGGCCGGGCAGAACACGCTGATCAGATGCAGGTCCGTAATCGCGTGCATGCTGTGGCGGTCATTGGGGCCGACGCAGTACATGGTGCCCGGCACCAGGGGCCAGACCTCGCCGCTGGTCAGGTCAGTGACCTCGCCGCTACCGCCGATAATGTGATTGGCCTCCCAGTGGTTCTTGTACCACAGCACGTTCTTGTTGCCCGGCGCTAGATTGACGTCGCAGACCGTGAAGCCGAGGCCGTCGTCTTTGAGCAGCATGCGCGCCGTGCGGGCCGAGCCGCCGGCCACCACCTTCTCCTTGCCGGTGGCGCGCATCGCGGCCACCGAGCGCACGAACATGCGTTCAGGTCCGGGCGGCACCGGCCCGGTCGGCGGGTAGCCGCCGTCCTCGTCGTGATACTCGTTACCGGTCACCGGCGGATTGAAAATGCTGAGGATCTGTACATCCTGGTCGGTGGAAATGATATGGCGGTCATTGGGTCCCACCATATAGAGCGAACCCGGACTTAACGCCCAGGTTTCGCCCGTGGTGCGGTCCTCGAGCGCCGCATTGCCGGCAACCACATAGTTGGCTTCCCAGTGGTTCTTGTACCAAAGCTTGTTGACGGTGCCGGGCACCAGGTAGACGTCGGACAGGGAAAACCCCATGCCGTCGTCGGCCAGCAGCAGCCGTATGGATTGGCCGTTGCCGCTCTTCATGGTGATGTGCTTGTCGGTGCCCTTCAGTTCATCGATGGTCCGCACGAACATGACTCATTTCCCTTATCAGATTGCGCCCGACACAAAGCCTAACCCGTCGGCGGTCCGCCGTCTCGGCCCTTGACACGAATCGCGGGGTGCGACAATCCTTCGGGCCATTGGCTCAACAGCGAAAGGAGGTGATCGAATGTCTGAACTCATGGTGAAGGTATTCGCCGCCACGGCGGTAGCGGGCGGAATCAAATCTACAGCTTCGATCACGCTCGTAGCGTAATGGTTCGCTAAAGGCAGCGAATACGCGACCGCAGCCATCACAGAACGGTGCGGCGCACCATTTGGTTACAAAACTCGCCGTCCCTTCCCGGGACGGCGTTTTTCTTTGGCGGTTGCTGGTTTATGGGCGCAAACTCTTCATACCATCGGCCATGAAGAATGGCCGATGGGCGTTCAAACGGCACGCAGCCTTTCGCCGAACGATCGGCGACGCGCGGTCGCGCTTGCCAGCGGTCATAATGATGACCGCTGGAGAAAACCGAGGAGGATCACGGCAATGGCAAATGACACTTCGGGCGGCGATCTGCTTCCCTGGCAATGGCCGGAGGAACAGTGGCGCGGCGCCGTCAATAAGGTACGGGCTGGGCGCTCGCTTAAGCCTGCTCAGTGGAAAGATGGCGCGCGTTGCGCCGTGGCCCTGTCGTTCGATTCCGATCATGAGTCGAGCACGCTCCGCTTCGGCAAGATTTCGCCGGGCATGCTCAGCCAGGGGGAGTACGGCTCGCGGGTGGCCTTGCCGCGCATTCTCAAACTGCTGCGCAAGCACGACATCAAGGCCAGCTTCTACGTGCCCGCGGTGGTCGCCATGCTGCACCCGGAAGAGCAGCGCGCCGTGGTCGGCGACGGCCACGAGATCGGCATTCATGGCTGGATTCACGAGCGCAACAGCGAACTGCTTCCGGCGGACGAACGCGACCTGCAACTGCGTGCCGCCGACGTGCTGGAGAAGGTCTCCGGCGTGCGCCCGGTGGGTATTCGCACCCCGTCGTGGGACTTCAGCCCCACCACCTTGTCGATCAGCCGCGAGATGGGCCTGCTCTACGATTCATCCCTCATGGCCGACGATGACCCCTACGAGATCCTCGAGGACGGCGAGGCCACGGGCATGATCGAGCTGCCGGTGGAGTGGATCCGCGACGACTACGTCTATTTCGGCATGGACCGGTTCTCGGCGATCCGGCCCCACATGGCGCCGTCGGCGGTGCTCGCGGTCTTCGAGGAGGAGTTCGAGGGCGTCCACCAGGAGGGCGGATTGTTCCTGCTGACCATGCATCCCCACGTCATTGGCCATCATTCGCGCATCCGCATGATCGACGAGTTCATTACCAAACTGCGCGCTCGCGACGACGTCTGGTTCGCCACCCACGCGGAGGTTGCCCAGTACTGTCTCGATAACGCGGGCTGACAACGGTCCTATGGGTGCGCCATTCTCCCTCACCCTGAGCCTGTCGAAGGGCCTGCTTCGACAGGCTCAGCATGAGGGCGTTGAAACGGCGCCCGGCGCCTACTGAAGAGAGAACCACGAAGATGACGAACGATTCAGCGCCCGGCAACCTACTTCCCTGGCAATGGCCCGAGGAAAGATGGCGCGGCGCCGTCAACAAGGTGCGGGCCGGGCGCTCGCTCAAGCCGGCCCGGTGGAAGGACGGGGCGCGCTGCGCTGTCGCCTTGTCGTTCGATTCCGATCATGAGACGGGCACGCTGCGCGAAGGCAGCACGTCGCCGGGTCTGCTCAGCGAGGGGGAGTATGGCGCCCGCAGAGCCGTGCCGCGCATCCTCAAGCTGCTCGCCAGGCACGACGTCAAGGCCAGCTTCTTCGTGCCGGCGGTGGCCGCCATGCTCCATCCCGAGGAACAGCGGGCGGTGGTCGCCGAGGGTCACGAGGTGGGCATTCACGGCTGGATTCACGAGCGCAACAGCGAGTTGCCGGAGGAAGCCGAGCGCGATCTGCAATTGCGCGCCGCCGACACCCTTGAGAAAGTCTCGGGCATGCGTCCCGTGGGTATTCGCACGCCGTCATGGGATTTCAGTCCCCATACCCTGGCCATCAGCCGCGAGATGGGCCTGCTCTACGATTCATCCCTCATGGCCGACGACGACCCGTACGAGTTGCTCGAGAACGGCGAGGCCACGGATATGGTCGAATTGCCGGTGGAGTGGATCCGCGACGACTATGTTTACTTCGGTATGCACCGGGATGCGCCGATCCGGCCCCACATGGCGCCGTCGGCGGTGCTCGAGGTCTTTGAGCAGGAGTTCGAGGGCGCCTATGACGAAGGCGGAATGTTCCTGCTGACCATGCACCCGGACATCAGCGGCCATCATTCGCGCATCCGCGTGCTCGACCAGTTAATCACCCGAATGCAATCGCGCGCCGATGTGTGGTTTGCCACCCACGTGGAGATCGCCCAGTATTGTCTCGATAACAGTTAGGGGAGAGTAAGCCATGACCGGCGTTGGCCTGACCACCGGATCATTCGACGCTGCCGCCTTCGGTGAAATCACGCTGCCGTTCAGCCGCGAGGAATATCTCGGCCGCATCGCCAAGCTGCGCGCCGCCATGCTCGAAGAAGGCATCGACCTGCTGTGGATCACCACCCCCGAGGCGGTGTGCTGGCTCCATGGCTTCGCGTCAAGCTGGTACAAGGGCAACTCGCCCATGCGCTATCCCCAATGCTACGGCACGGCGATCTGGGCCCATGACGAGCGCTTCATCTACTTCGACAATCCGACCGAGGAGCCGGTGGTGGCGCGGACCTCGATCAGCGAGGACAACCGCTGGCTACCCGACCGCGAGGCCGAACCCAATCTGCGCTTCGTCATGGATGAACTGACCCGCGAGGGTTGGCTCGGCGGCACCGTCGGCATGGAGTTCTGGAGCTACGTGCCCAACCAGGTCATCAGCACCATGTTCAAGGGCGGCTTTCTGTCTCATGGTGGCACGGTGGTCGACGCCAGCGCCATGGTGCGCCGCGCCCGGAGGGTGAAGTCGTCCCAGGAACTGGTCTATGTGGAAAAGGCCATGGCGATGTGCGATATCGACCACCAGGCGATTTTGCAGCACCTCCGGCCGGGCATCACCGAGATTGATCTGTTCGGCAAGGTAACGGCGGCAATGATGGAAGCCGGCGGCGAGTTCCCGGCGCAGATTCCGATTTTCAACGCCGCGCCGGTGATCGATGGTGAGCCACAGAATACCGGCCATACCTTTGCCGGACGCAAGGTGATCGAGGCGGGCGAGTTGCTGACCACCGATCTCTGTGGTGTTTTCAACCGCTACCATGCCAACGCCGAGCGGGGCTATTTCGTCGGCGACAAGCCGCCAGCGAATCTGGTCGAGCGCTATAAGCTAGCGGCCGGGGTGTTCGACGTCATCGCCAGCGAGGTCAAGGCCGGCATGACCGTGCGCGAGGTCAACACGCGGCTGCGGCGCTACTACGATGATGTCGGTATCTGGACCGAAAGCGAAGGCTGGGCGCTCGGCTACGAGTTGGGACTCAGCTTCCCGCCGGATTGGGTCGGCGATTTCTACTTTCATCTGGGTGACGACAAGTATCTCGACCGGGTGTTCGAAGAGAACATGGTGACCAACTTCGAAAGCCTGTTCAACACTGCCCTGATCGACACTCTGGTTTACGGCAAGGACGGCACGCGACTGCTGTCGAAAATCCCGCTTGAATTGATCGCCATTGGCTAACGCCTAAAATTCCACGAGGAGACCATCATGACCAATATCGGCCTGACCACCGGCCCCTTTGACGCCGCCGCTTTCGGCGAGCAGAATCTGCCTTTCAGCCGCGAGGAGTACCTCGGCCGTATTGCCAAGGTGCGCGCCGCCATGCTTGAAGAGGGCATTGATCTGCTGTGGGTCACGACGCCCGACGCGGTGTGCTGGCTCCACGGCTTTGCCGCCAGCTGGTACAAGGGCAACGCGCCAATGCGCTATCCCCAATGCTACGGCACGGCGATCTGGGCTCATGACGAGCGCTTCATTTACTTCGACAATCCGACCGAGCAGCCCGTGGTGGCGCGGACATCCATCAGCGAGGATAACCGATGGCTGCCCGACCGCGAGGCCGAACCCAACCTGCGTTTCATCATGGATGAGCTGGCCCGCGAAGGCTGGCTCGGAGGCACTGTCGGCATGGAATTCTGGAGTTACGTGCCGAACCGGGCCATCAGCACCATGTTCGAAGGCGGGTTCCTATCCCATGGCGGCCAGGTGGTCGACGCCAGCGCCGTGGTGCGCCGCGCCCGCCGGGTCAAGTCGGAACAGGAACTGGCCTATGTGGAAAAAGCCATGGAGATTTGCGATATCGGCCACCAGGTTATTCGGGAAAACCTCCGGCCAGGCATCACCGAGCTCGACCTGTTCGGCCAGGTCATGGCGGCGATGATGGCGGCCGGCGGCGAGTTCCCGGCGCTGATCCCGATCTTCAATAGCTGCCCGGTGGTCGACGGCAAGCCCTACTCCAACGGCCACGCCCTGGCCGGACGCAAGGTCATCGAAGCCGGCGAGTTGCTGATCCCCGACCTCTGCGGCGTCTACAACCGCTACCATGCCAACTCATTGCGCGGCTACTACGTGGGCGACAATCCTCCGGCGGCGATGGTCGAGCAATACAAGCTGGCGGCGGGCGTGTTCGACGTCATCGCCAGCGAGATCAAAGCCGGCATGACCGTGCGCGAGGTCAATACCCGGCTGCGGCGCTATTACGAAGAAGTCGACATCTGGACTGAGACCGAGGGCTGGGCCCTGGGCTATGAACTCGGCCTCAGCTTCCCGCCCGACTGGGTTGGTGATTTTTACTTCCACCTGGGCGACGACAAATACCTCGACCGGGTGTTCGAGGAGAACATGGTCACCAACTTCGAGAGCCTGTTCAACACTGCCCTGATCGATACCCTGATCTACGGCAAGGACGGCACCAAGATTTTGTCGAAGACGCCGCGCGAACTGATCGCTGTGGGATGAGTTTTCCTGAGAGATAACCTGTCGCAGCAATGCTTCGACAGGCTCAGCATGAGGGTGGTGTAGCGTTACGCCTAATACAGCGCCGCCGTCGTTTGGGTCTTGGCGGTGTGGTCGCGGAGCGTCGCCAGCAGGCCCTCGATGCCGTAGTGTTGGATCACCTCGGCGAATTCCGAGCGGTGGGTCATGGCCAGGCTGATGCCTTCGATCATAACGTCGATGATGCGGTAGCCTTTGGCGCTTGCCCGCACCCGCCCATCGGCGACCATGACCTGGCCGCCGGTGGCGCCGATCTGGGTGCGCACCACCACATCCTTGTCGCCGGCCTGACGGGCGCCGATCACGGTCATGGCGCCGTCGCTGTAGCCGCCTAGGCGGGTGGCGTAGGTTTGCACCAGGTATTCGCCAAACAGATTGAGATAGGCGGACTGCTGTTCGGGGGTCGCCATGCGCCAGTATTTGCCGAGGGCGAAGCGGCCGATGAAGGCGAGGTCGAAACCCTAGGTCAACAGGTGACGGAATTGGGTTTCGCGCTGTTCGGCGGTCAGTCCTGGTGTCTGCAGGGTGGCGATGGTCTGATTGCCGAGTTGATGCACCAGGCGCGCGGCGTCGTCGGAGGTTGCCGATGCGGTTTGGCTGGCGCCGAGGACGGCGGCGAACACCACGGGCAGGAATGAATTGCGAAGTAAGCGCTTGTATTGATTAAAAAACTTTACCAGAATTCCAAAAAATAGGGTCTGGCGTTATTGCCAGGCCCAATTCTGCAGGTTTCGCGTGACGCCGCTCCTTATGCTGCGTTATGGCCTCTCAATTCGGTCAACCGAAGTCTTTTTGGGGTGTTCAGGACGCCGCGACCTTGCCGAAAGAGCGGCCTTCCACGGGCATCTGGTTCTCATAGATCGAGCCCTCCCTGACCGGGCGGGGCAGGGGCACGCGCACCGGCACCGCTTCGAGCCGGGGCGTCAGGGTCGGCTTGCCCCGCAGAATCTTGTCATCGAAACCGGCAAGGCTGTTGTCCCGGTGGTCGTGGGAACCCATGAGCGGCCAGGCGTCGGTGGCGGCGTAGGAGAACAACAGCAGCCGGCGCAGGCTGTCCGACCGGTTTTCGGTCGAGCCGTGGACCGTGCGCACGTGATGGATGGTGACCGACCCGGCCGGCCCCGTCAGCGCCTGGGCTGAGCTGTAGTCCAGGTCGGTTTCCGCCGGGTTGAGCGCGCCGCAGAAGTGGCCATCCGCATGGTGATCCCACACCGGCCCCTTGTGACTGCCGGGCACCGCCAGCAGCGGGCCGTTGTCGACGGTGCAGTCGTCGAGCATGACGCCAACCGCCAGAATGCCGTCGTTGGTATGGGGATAGAACGCCCAGTCCTGGTGCCACTCCACCGCCGCGCCGCCGCTGGGCGGCTTGAAGTTGAGCTTGGAATGATCGAAACGCAGATCCGGGCCGAGCAGTGCCGCAATCAAATCGAGCAGCCGCGGCGTCCGCATAGCGGCATCGTAAGCGTCATGGTGGGACGTCGGGTTCTTGATCCGGCGCACCCTGGGGTCTGCCGCCGTGTGGCTCGGATCGAGGTCGAAGATATCGTCGTTGGCGGCGATGGTGCGCGAGCGCTCGACCAGTTGATCCGTGGCCCGGCGCAGGCCGGCGATGGTCTCGCTGTCGAAAACATTCTCGACCAGGATGAAACCATCCTCGCGGTAACGCTCGATCTGCTCCTGGGTCAACATGATCCTCACCCTCAATGCCCCGGCATTATTACGCCATCCGTACACCTATTCGGAAGCGATGGAAAGCAAGACAGCCCGGCCAATTGGCCGGGCTGTCGAGGTCTCGCGATAGGCTGCGGTTAGCAGCTGTAGTAGAGCTGGAACTCCGCCGGGTGGGGCACCGTTTCGACCGCCTTGACCTCTTCAAGCTTGAGGTCGATGTAGCCGTCGATCAGGTCGTCGGTGAAGACGTCGCCCTTCTTGAGGAAGTCGCGGTCCGTATCGAGAGCGTTGCAGGCCTGGCGCAGGCTCGAGCACACTGTCGGCACGTCCTTGAGCTCCTCGGGCGGCAGGTCGTAGAGGTTCTTGTCCATGGGATCGCCCGGATGGATCTTATTCTCGATGCCGTCGAGGCCGGCCATGAGCATGGCGGCGAAGGTCAGGTACGGGTTACACACCGGGTCCGGGAAGCGAATCTCGACGCGCTTGCCCTTGGGGCTTGAGGCGTGGGGAATGCGGCATGACGCTGAGCGGTTGCGGGCCGAATAGGCCAGTAGCACCGGCGCCTCGAAGCCCGGGATCAGCCGCTTGTAGCTGTTGGTCGCGGGGTTCGAGAAGGCGTTCAGCGCCCGGGCGTGCTTGATAATGCCGCCGATATAGTAGAACGCGGTCTCGGACAAATCCGCATAGCCGCCGCCGGCAAAGGTCGGCTCGCCGCCCTTCCAGATCGACTGGTGGATATGCATGCCGGAACCGTTATCGTCGACCACGGGCTTGGGCATGAAGGTCGCCGTCTTGCCGTAGGAATGGGCGACGTTGTGGACCACGTATTTATAGATCTGCACCGCGTCGGCGGTCTTGGCCATGGTGCCGAAGGCGATGCCCAGCTCGTTCTGGGCCGGCGCCACCTCGTGGTGATGCTTCTCGATGTCGAGGCCCATCTCGTCCATGACCGTGAGCATTTCGGCCCGCATGTCCGACAGGGAGTCGACCGGCGGCACCGGGAAGTAGCCGCCCTTGATCGGCGGCCGGTGGCCGTGGTTGCCCTCGATGAACTCCTTGCTGGTCGCGTAGGGGCCTTCCTCGGAGTTGATCGAATAGAAAGTGTTGTTCATGGAAACCTCGAAACGCACGTCGTCGAACACGAAGAACTCAAGCTCGGGCCCGAAGTACGCGGTGTCGCCGATGCCGGTATAGTTGAGGTAGGCGTCGGCGCGCTGGAGCACCGAACGGGGGTCGCGGGAATAAGCCTCGCCGGTCGAGGGCTCGACCACGTCGCAGAATACGATCAACGAGTTCTGGGCCGCGAACGGGTCCATCACCGCGCTTGCCGGATCGGGCATCAGGGTCATGTCGGACTCGTGGATGTCCTTCCAGCCAGCAATCGACGAGCCATCGAACATGATGCCTTCCTCGAACATCGCCTCGTCGACGGTCTTGACCGCCTGGGCGATGTGCTGCCACTTGCCGCGCGGGTCGGTGAAGCGGAAATCGACGTATTTGACGTCTTCGTCCTTGATCATTTTGAGTACGGATGCGGCATCGGACATAGCTGGTAGTTCCTTCTATTGGACTGTTGGCAGGTTGATCTAAATGGCGTCGGGACCGGTTTCGCCGGTGCGGATGCGGATGACTTCATCGATGGTGGAAACGAAAATCTTGCCGTCGCCGATGCGCCCGGTGGCGGCGACCTGCATGATGGCCTCGACGGCGCGCTCGACCAGGCTGTCTTCCAGCACCACCTCGATCTTCACCTTGGGCAGGAAATCGACGACGTATTCAGCGCCCCGGTAAAGCTCCGTGTGACCCTTCTGGCGGCCGAAGCCCTTGGCTTCCATAACAGTGATGCCCTGAAGCCCGACCTCGTGCAGGGCCTCCTTCACTTCGTCGAGTTTGAACGGTTTGATGATCGCTTCGATTTTCTTCATGACATCCCCATTGCAACAACTCAAACCCACGATCCCCCGGTTGGGGTCGCGGGCGGCTCCTAGCGCTCACACCTGTACACTGCACGTCCCGTGCCAAGTCATAATGCATTGTAAACATGAAATAATATGAGATTTCGTATCAATGCTGTGCCTATATTTCAAGCGAACTGCACAAATTTTAGGCAATGAACTCGACGCCAGAAGTTTCCAGTTTGGCAGCAAGAACTGGATAGAGCCGGCCGCCCCTTTCTGTCCGACTGCGCCGGCTTGAACGCCGCAACCAGGGACAGACGTGATGACCAGTCTTCAATTCCAGGCACTGTTGACCGCGACCGCCGAGAACTTCCAAACCGGCATGGATGACGCCAACGGCCAGCCGCCGGAGCGGCATATCTCGGACGGACACGGCAATCCCTGTCGCCATTGCCTGATGGACATCCCGCAAGGCGAGCCCTTCCTGATCATCGCCTATCGTCCGTTTCCCGCCTTACAACCCTATGCCGAGGTCGGGCCGATCTTCCTCCACGCGGAGGCTTGCGGGCGCTATGACGGGGCGGCTGGCGTTCTCCCAGTCATCGCGGACCGGGATACGCTTCTGATTCGGGGCTACGGTAACGACGACCGGATCGTCTACGGTAGCGGGCAGGTCATCGCCAGCGAAGATGTGGCGGAAACAGCGGCGAAAATGTTCGAGCGGCCGGAAATCGCCTACATTCACCTGCGTTCGGCGTCATACAACTGCTACACCTGCCGGATCGACCGGACCTAGGCTGTCACCCTGTGCCGGACAGGCAGTCGTGAATGCGCCCAGCCGCGTCGCGGATGTTGGCGATGGAACTGGCGTAGGAAAACCGCAGGTAGCCTTCACCGTAGGCGCCGAAGCTGGTGCCGGCGACGGTGGCCACGCCGGCCTCGGTGAGTAGCTTGTCCTGGAGGGTACGGGCGTCCATGCCGGTGCCTTCGATATTCGGGAAGGCGTAGAAGGCGCCCAGCGGCCGGGCGCAGCGGAAGCCGGGGATGGCGTTGAGTTCGGTGCGCATGATCTCGCGGCGCTCGTCGAAGGCGGCGACCATGGCGGCGACCGAGTCCTGGGGGCCGGTCATGGCCTCGATGGCGGCTACCTGGGTCGCCGCGTTGACGCAGGAATGGTCGTTGATGCACAGGCGTGTGGCGGCCTCGACCAGGGTTTCGGGCCACACCGCGTAGCCGATGCGCCAGCCTGTCATGGCGTAGGTTTTCGACCAGCCGTCGAGCAGGATCAGCCGGTCCTGGATCGACGGGTAGTTGAGCAGGCTGACGTGTTTCAGGTTGTCGTAGACCATGCGGCTGTAAATTTCGTCGGACAGGATGGCGACGTCCGGGTGGGCCTCAAGGCCGGCCACCAGCTTGTCGATCTCGCCGCGCGGCACC
>CAZYDR010000024.1:27296-38114 GCA_964645285.1 uncultured Alphaproteobacteria bacterium | reverse complement strand
GCGCCAGGGCCTTGCCGGGCAGCCATTCCAGGTTGCCGTGCTTGCCCATGTGGACCACCGCGTGAGCGCCGAAGTCGCGGCGCAGCCAGGCGTAGAAGGCCAGGTAGTTGTGGGGCGGCGCCAGGTCCGGGTCGTGATAGCTCGCCGCCGGATCGATGTTGTAACCCCGGGCCGGTTGCAGGCCGATGGCAATGTTGCCCAGGCGGAAGGCGGAAATGGCGAAGCCGCCGCAATCCGTGCGCCCGGTCTGGAAAAACGGATCGGTCTCCGGCGGCCCCCAGCGCTCCATGACTTTGTCACGGGCCGCTTTGGGCAAGGCGGCGAAGAAACTTTCGTAGTCGGGCAGGGCGAGGAACTCGCCGCCATGGCGCCGGGGGTTGTGATTGGTCGGCCCGGCCTGAATACGGTCGATTAGTGCGGCGCCATCCGTAGGCAGATCGCCCATGGCATAGCCGGCCTCGGCCATGGCGCGCAGCAGGGTCACCGTGCCCGCCGGGGTGTCGAGGCCGACACCGTTTCCGATGCGGCCGTCGCGGTTGGGATAGTTGGCCAGGATGACGGCGATCCGGCGGTCGGGCGCGGGGGTCGTGCCGAGGCGTGCCCAGTTGGTGGCCAGGTCAGCAGCGAAATCGATGCGGTCAGGGACCGGCTCGTAGGCGACGACGTCGCTTTGGGTGTCGGCATCGAAGCGGGCGGCGGCCTTGAACGACACCGCACGGCTCAAGATTCGGCCATCGACCTCGGGCAGGGCCACGTTCATGGCGATATCGCGGGCGCCGAGGCCGCGCATGCCGTCACGCCAGCAGTCGGCGTTGCCGCCGGAGAACACCACCTGGAGCACCGGGCAATCGACGCCGTCGAAGGGCGTAGCGCCGGCCGCCGCGCCGGGGGTCGAGACCGCGAAACCGGTGGCGTTGAGCGCCACGGACGGCGGCGCGGCGGCCAGGGTCTCGGCGACCACGGCGGCGGAGACCGGGTCCTTGAGGCTCATGACATAAAGCGGCAGCGGATTGAGGCCGCGCGCCGCCAGGGCCTCAATGAGGGCGTCGATGGGCGCCGTGTTGGCGGCCTGCATAAGGGCGCGGTAGAACACTACGGGCGCTACCGGGGCACCGTCCCGCCAGTGGCCGCGCAGGGCATCGAGGTCGGGCTGGGCCGCGCCGGGCCAGTAGAGTCCGGCGCGTAGCAGGGGCGCCGGTTCGCGCCAATGGTCATCGCCGCCCAGCAGGCTGGCGGCGTAAGCCAGGAAGTTGGCGGCGTTGTCCATGCCGCCGTGAACACAGTATTGCCACAGGCGGTGGGCCGTGTCGGCGGGCACCAGGCCGAGCTGGGCCAGTTCGGCGTCGGGCTGGTCGTCGCCGGGCAGCAGGGCGAGGGCGACGCCGGCCTCCTGGCAGGCCGCGACAACCTGCTCGACCCCGTAGCGCCAGTATCCGGTACCGCCGAGCAGGCGGATAACCACCAGCTGGGCGTGGCGGATGACGTCGTCCACATAGTTGTCGACCGACAGGGGGTGACCCAGGTGCATGAGGTTGGCAAGGCGCAGGCTCGGTACGCCGTCCCCTTGCCGGGCCCGGGCCGCCGCCAGACAGGCGAGCTCCGTATCCGCCGCCGACAAAACGACGATGTCCCCCGGGGTCTGGCCGAGATCAACGGCCTCCTCGCCATCGCTGACGGCGCCGGGTTGGGCGGCGAGAAGATGCACCGGTCCTAGGCTTCCAGGGCGGCGGTTACGGCAAGGCGGTCGAGGCCTTTCTCGCCGATCACCACCAGGCGGCTGAGACGGTCTTCGCCATCGCGCCACGGCCGGTCGTAATAGCGCTGGATGCGCGCCCCGACCGCCTGGACCACGTGGCGCATGTCCTTGTCCGCCACATGCAGGAAGCCCTTGATACGCAGGATGTCGTGGGCCTCGATGACGGCGGCGATGCGCCGCTGCAGGGCGGCCGGATCAGCGACAGCGTCAAGGCTCACCGTAAAGCTGTCGAAGTCGTCGTGGTCGTGGTCGTCGGCACCGTCGTGGTGAGACGGCCGCGCCGCCAGGTCGTCCTCGGCGGCGGCCTCAAGGCCGAGCAGGACGCTGGCATCAATGTGGGCGTGAGAGGTGGACACCAGCTTGACGGCGCGGGCCAAGCGCTCGCTGACATCACTGCGCACCTGGTCGAGGCCAGGGCCGTCGAGCAGGTCGGTCTTGTTGAGCACTACCAGATCGGCGCATTGCAACTGATCCTCGAAGACTTCCTCCAGGGGGCTGTCGTGGTCGAGCATGGGATCGGCCTCGCGCTGGGCGGCGACGGCTTCCGGGTCGGCGGCGAACAGGCCGTCGGCGACGGCGGCGGCATCGATCACCGCGACGACGCCGTCGACGGTGACCCGGGTGCGCACATCGGGCCAGTTGAACGCCTTGATCAGGGGTTTGGGCAGGGCCAAACCGGAGGTCTCGATGACGATATGCTCGGGCGGCTGATCGCGGGCCAGCAGGGCCTCGATGGTGGGCAGGAAGTCGTCGGCGACCGTGCAGCAGATGCAGCCGTTGGCGAGTTCGATAATCTCGTCCTCGCCGCAACCCTCGATACCGCAACTGGCGAGCAGGTCGCCATCGACGCCGACATCGCCGAACTCGTTGATCACCAGGGCGATGCGACGGCCATTGGCGGTCTCCAGCAGGTGGCGGATCAGGCTGGTCTTGCCGGCGCCGAGAAAGCCGGTGATGACCGTGGCTGGAATCTTTCCGTTAGCCCGGATGGAAGTTTCAGGCATTCAAGTCTTCTCCCTTGAGGATCATGGGCAGCCCGGCGGCGATGAGCACCACGTTATGGGCCACCTGGGCGATGGTTTGATTGAGGCGCCCGGCGTGATCGCGGAAGGCGCGGGCCTGGGCATTGTCGGGCACGATGCCGAGGCCGACTTCGTTGGCGACCAGCACTACAGCGCCGTCGATGCGCGTGAGGGTTTCGGCCAGCCGTTGGCTTTCGGCGGGAATGTTATTTTTGGCCGCCATGAGATTGGCGATCCACAGGGTCAGGCAATCGACTAGCACGGCGCCGCCGGGCTTGTCGGCGCGGGCTAGGGTGTCGGCCAGTTCAAGGGGTTCTTCGATGGTGGCCCAGGAATTGCCGCGCCGGGCGCGATGTTCAGCGATGCGAGCCGTCATCTCGTCATCGCCTGCTTCGGCGGTAGCGAGATAGGTCATGGGGCCACCGAATCCTTCGACCAGGCGTTCGCCATAGGCGCTCTTGCCCGAGCGCGCGCCACCCAGCACCAGGGTCACTGATAGATCGGAAAAATCACGCACCTTACCGTCCTTCTCCTCCCTCCGAGGATCGCGAGACCAGAGGCAGCGAGGAGGTCTCCTGGCTTGGGCGTGAACAGCCCCGGCGCCTTCCCGGTGTCCGCTCCCTTTCAGGTTCGAACACCAGTGGCTTATGCCGAAGCTTCGCCGCTTACAGTTGCGGGGGCAGCGCCGGAATGGCGACCTTCGGACAAGGCATGCGTCACCGGCTTCCCTCTTCTCATTGCCGGCGGCCAACCTAACATGAAAAATCCGCCCTGCGCTACGTCAACAACGCTGGAATAGCGATTGAGATTGACGGTATGGGCCGCACCGGTTCCACTCCACCGAGACTAGGAGGAGACACCTATGAAGACTGCGGCTTGCGAAGTCCTCGGAATTGAGTTTCCGATCATTCAGGCGCCTATGCAGGGCGCCGTTGGCCCACCCCTAGTGGCGGCGGTCAGCAACGCCGGTAGATTGGGAATGCTGGTGCCCTGGGCCGGCGATGCCACCGCACTGCACCGCGACTTGCGCGAAATTTGCACCCTCACGAGCAAACCGTTCGGCGTCAATCTGAACCTAAGTTTTCCCTGCGACAAACTCCTCGACACCTGTCTCGATGAAGGCGTTCCGATCATTTCGGTTTTCTGGGGCGACCCGACCGCCGCCGCTGCCCGGGCCAAAGCCGGCGGCGCCGTGGTCATGCATACGATGGCCACGGCCGAGGATGCATGCGGTGGCTTGCGGCGTCGATATGGTCGTCGCCCAGGGCTGGGAGGCCGGCGGTCATGTGCGCGGGACGGTGACCACCACGGCCCTGGTGCCCGTCGTGGTTGATGCGGTGGCGCTGGTGCCGGTAATCGCCGCTGGCGGTATCGCCGATGGCCGCGGCCTTGCCGCCGCGATTGCTCTCGGTGCGTCGGCGGCCTGGATCGGGACCCGCTTTCTCGCCAGCGAGGAAGCGCCCATTCATGCCGACTATCTCGACCGCATCATTGGCGCCGGCGAGGACGATACGGTCTATTCCCAGGATCTGTTCGACATCGGCTGGACTAACGCGACCCACCGGGTGCTGCACAATTCAACCGTGGCCCAGTGGCAGGCGGCGGGCTGTCCGCCGCCGGGAGCGCGGCCGGGCGAAGGCGAGGTGATTGTCACCTCCGACACGCTCGGCCCGGTCGTCGACTATCAGTCCGATACGCCGCCCAGCGACGGTACCGGCAACATCGACGCCATGGCCCTGTGGGCCGACCAAGGGGTTGGTCTTGTGAAAGCACGCCAGCCGGCCGGCGATATCGTCAGGGAAATCAATGATCAGGCCGAAGCGGTTTTTCGAAACCTTACTTCGGCGGCTGGTTGACGGTAACGATTCGCCAGTCACCGCCGGCGCCAGGGCCGTCAACATGATCGATGCGGGTGACCGACAGGTTTTCGGTGCAGAACGGCAGAGCCCGGTCGGCCTCGACGCCGAGAGCAATGGCCAGGGCGGCGCGAATGGTGCCGCCGTGGGCGACGGCGATGATGTCGCGGCCGCCATGATCGACGGTCATGCGCTCGACCACCGTGCGGACCCGGCCGATGACATCGACGAAGCTCTCGCCGCCGGGCGGTGCGTGGTCCGCCGGGGCGAGCCAGAACTTGTGATAGATCTCCGGATTGGCGGCCTCGATCTCCGCATGGGTCATGCCGTGCCAATCACCGAAGCTTTGCTCGCTGAGGCCGTACTCCTCCAGGGGTTCGGGTCCTACGGCGCCGCCGCCGACGATGGCGGCCGCGGTTCGCTTGGTGCGGCTCAAATGGCTGGTCACCCAAATTGCATTTTCCGGCAATAGGCGGGCGAGGCCCTGGAATGATTCCGCATCGGTGGTGTCGCAGGGCACGTCGTCACTGCCGTAGACGCCGCCATTAACGCGAAATGCCGGGGCGTGGCGGACCCACCACCAGCGGGTTACGGTTCGTTCATTCATGTGGCGTTCATTGGCATTTGGCGCTCATAAGGCGACGATGGCGAAAAGCATGGCGACCTCACTGATTTGCTGGGCGGCTCCGAGTACGTCGCCGGTATATCCGCCAATCTGCCGGCGCGCCAGTGCGGCGACAGCCAGAGCGGCAAGTCCGCCGACCAACAAGGTGACGACGATCGCCGCGCTGTCGAGCGTGAACAAGGCAATAACCAGGGCGAGGACGCTACCGATCACCGTATCGCGCCGACTCGGCCGACCGGCATCGGCACCGAGACCGTCGCTGCGGGCCATGGGCAAAAACGCCATGATCAGGGGCATGGCGGCCCGTGAGGCGGCGCCCGTCGCCACCAGGGCGGCGAAGACCAGCGCCGGCTCGGCGATGGTGGCCAGGGCGGCGACCCGGGCCATGAGGGAAAACGCCACCGCGGTGACGCCGTAGGTGCCGATGCGGCTGTCACGCATGATGGCCAGCTTGGCGGCTTTGGTGCTACCGCCGCCGAAGCCATCGGCGGTATCGCCAAGGCCGTCTTCGTGGAGCGCGCCGGTGGCAAGCACCAGGGCGGCCATGGTCGCCAGGGCGGCCAGTACCGGCGGCAGGCCTGATCCGCTGGCCAGAATGTAGACCAGCCCAGCGCCGATGCCCAAGCCGGCGCCAACTAGGGGAAAGGTCCGGACCGCCTGGGCCAGGGGTCGGATCACACCGCCCGGCGGTGGCACCAGGCGGGTGAGAAAGCCGGCCGCGAGACGAAGATCGTCGAGCCACTGGGGCGGCGTGCCGGGGAACGGTCGCGAAGGTTCGGCGGCGGACAAAATATGGATTTCCCTGCCTACGGTGGCGCCGGCTTTGACGGCGGCCTATTGTGCCGATATAGGAACGCGCCTGCGCCAATTCAAACCACGCCACGCCGAAAGAGTTCATGTCCCAGATTTTGACCGTCAGCAATATCGACGATGTTCGACGCCTCATGGCCGCTCTGCCCGGCCCGGACGAAACTGCCGCCGCTGCGGCCGCCGCGCGCGAAGGTCAATTGACCAAGCCGCCCGGCGCCCTTGGCCGGCTCGAGGCGTTGAGCGCCTGGGCGGCGGTCTGGCAGGGCGCCCATCCGCCCCGGGCCGAAAAGATTTTGGCCTGTGTCTTCGCCGGCAATCATGGCGTGGCGTGGCGCGGCGTGTCGGCGTTTCCCCCCGAGGTTACCGTCCAGATGGTCGCCAACTTCGAGGTCGGCGGCGCCGCTATCAATCAGATTTGCCGAACCGTCGGCGCCCGCCTCACCGTAACGCCGTTGGACCTCGAGACGCCAACCGCCGATTTCACAACGGCCCCGGCTATGGACGAGGCCGAATGCACCGCCGCCATAGCCGCCGGCATGGCCGCCGTCGACCCAGGGACCGACATTCTGTGTCTCGGCGAAATGGGCATCGCCAACACCACGGCGGCGGCGGCCCTGGCTTGCGCCCTGTTCGGCGGCCCGACGGCGGACTGGGTGGGCCGAGGCACCGGCATCGATGACGCTGGCCGGGATCGCAAGATCGCGGCGGTGGAGGCCGCCATGGCATTCCACGGTGAGGCTTTGAGCGATCCCTGGGAGGCCCTGCGCCGGGTTGGCGGCCGTGAGCTGGCGGCCATGGCCGGGGCGGTGCTGGCGGCTCGCATGGGGCGTGTTCCGGTGCTGCTCGACGGCTACGTATCGACTGCCGCCGCCGCGCCGCTGCTGGTCGCCGACCCTCATGGCCTGGACCATTGCCAGGTTGCCCATCTGTCGGTCGAGCCCGGCCATGGCCGCCTCGCCGAGCGTCTCGGCAAAGCGCCGCTCCTGGACCTCTCCATGCGTCTCGGCGAGGGCACCGGCGCGGTGCTCGCCGCCAGTATTCTGCGCGCCGCCATCGAGGCCCACAACGGTATGGCGACCTTCGCCGACGCCGGCGTCAGCGGCAAGTCGGACTAAGAATTAGGGTCGATCGTTATTGATCGTGGTCCGTGCCGACGCTAAGATGTTCCCCTTTCGTATCGATCGGGGCGACGAGCAATGGCGGTCAACGGTGAACTTGAACTGGACCACGAGCGGCCGGCCGCGGGCGAAAGCGATGCGGGCGACATTGCCCGTGGCGTCTGTCGGGTGCTGGGAGCGTTGGGCTACGGGACGTTGACGGAAATGCCTCTCAGTTCGGGCCGGCGAGCCGATGTCATCGGTCTCGACCGCCATGGTGGCTTTGCCATTGTCGAAGTCAAATCCAGTACCGCTGATTTTCAGTCCGACAAAAAATGGCCCGAATATCTGCGGTTTTGCGACCATTTCTATTTTGCCGTGGCCGCCGATTTTCCCGTGTCGAAATTGCCCGGCGATGCCGGTGTCATCATCGCCGACCGGTTTGGCGGGACCGTGGTCAGGCCGCCGCCGGCCATGAAGATGAACGCCACAACCCGGCGCGCCCAAACCACTCGTTTTGCCCGCCACGCGGCCGCGCGGCTACGTCGCGTCGAAGACCCGGCGCCATAAAAGAACGAGCCGCGGACAGGTCCGCGGCTCGGG
Organism: uncultured Alphaproteobacteria bacterium; assembly: GCA_964645285.1. GTDB lineage: Bacteria > Pseudomonadota > Alphaproteobacteria > JAAXGF01 > JAAXGF01 > JAYZAP01. Next base: position 30,345 of record CAZYDR010000024.1, on the reverse strand, counting down.
GGATCGAATTCAGGGGTGCGACGTCAGCTCGGGCTGACCGCGTCGATTTCTTCCGTCGCCACTTTGTCGACGTTGATAATATCGTCGACAGCGCCCTCATCACCGCCGGCCGCTGTGGCGATGTTTTCGAGGGCTGCACCAATAGCCTCGGCGATGATTGCTTCGGCGTCGAAGATTTCTTCGATGTCGGTGAAGACATCGGACGTGGCGAGCCCGCTGGAGTCTTCGATGGGTTCAAGGATAATGCCGGAAAGGAAAATATTCTGGCCTTCCTCGGGTAGGAATTCGAGCATGAGCTGGCCGCCGATGACCTCGACGGTTATCACGGTGGCGCCGCCGCTGCCCCGGGCGCCGCCGGCATTCTGAGTGCCGCCAAGGACAAGGACGCCGTTGTCGAGCCAGGTGTCGGAGCCGCCGCTCAGTATGGGGATGCGGAGGCCGTTGACCATGACCGTATCGCCCAGGGGACTGGCCAGGGTAACGTTGCCCATCGCGTCGGTCAGCAGGGTCAGGCGATAGGTGCCGTCGGGCACTTTGACGAAGAACTTGTGGAGATCAAGCAGGCCGTCGGACAGCAGATCATGGCCGCCGGCGCTCTGGAGTGCGCCGCGCGCCGCCGGTTCGCTATCAAGGGCCGCGGCCAACAGCTTGTCATAGGATTGGAGACCACCTGTTTCCTCGGTGGTGGGATCCGTTTGGTCGCTTTCCGTCGCCGCAAGCGGGCTCGCAAAGGCCACAATCAGGGCACAAGCCAAAGCAAGGGCGCGGAAAATTCCGAAGTCGACCATGGTCGGTTCTTTCACAAAACAAGCTGTACGGCATAGTTTCGCTATCAGGGCACAGCATGTCGCAAGAACTGCAAATATCCGATTACCGGCAGTATTGTTTATCAAATCGCTATTTCAAGTGACGATCGTCACAGTTCCAACGTTTCGCGAAATATAGCGCTACCCAGTTGAACTCAAGCGGAAACCTTTGATTGGCGCGGGCCTCAGGTCATGTATTGACCACCGTTGGCGGTGAGGGTCGAGCCGGTTATGAAGCCGGCGTCGTCGGCCACCAGGAAAACTACGCAGCGGGCGATTTCCTCGGCTTCACCCAGGCGGCCAGCCGGAATATAGGGCAGAATCTTGGTATTCAGCACCTCTTCGGGCACGGCGCGGACCATTTCTGTGGCGATGTAACCCGGCGCGATGGCATTCACGGTGACGCCCTTGATGGCATTTTCCTGAGCCAGGGCCTTGGTGAAGCCGACCAATCCGGCTTTGGCCGCCGAGTAGTTGGTCTGGCCCATCTGGCCCTTCTGGCCGTTGATAGAACCAATATTGACGATCCGTCCGAAACCCTGGGCGCGCATGTTCTCGATGACGCCCCGGCACATGTTGAAGAGCGAATCCAGGTTGGTCGCCATGACCGAGCGCCAGGCTTCTAGGTCCATGCGATGGAGCATACTGTCGCGGGTGATGCCGGCGTTGTTAACCAACACTTCGACGGCGCCGAGGTCGGCGGTGACCTGGGCAATGCCCTGGGCGCAGGCGTCGAAATCACCGACGTCCCATTTGTAGACCGCGGTGCCGGTCTCGGCCTTGAACGCCGCGGCGGCCTCGGCATTGCCGGCGTAGGTCGCCGCCACCGTATAGCCGGCGTCGCGCAGGCCGATTGAAATTGCCGCGCCGATGCCCCGGGTGCCCCCGGTCACTAAAGCAACACGTCCCATAGTTTTTCTTTCCCCCCCGGCTCATGAATTAATCGCGGGCAACGCACATGGCGATGCCCATGCCGCCGCCGATGCACAGGGTCGCCAGACCCTTCTTGGCGTCGCGCCGGCCCATCTCGTACAGCAGTGTGGTCAACACCCGCGCCCCCGAGGCGCCGATGGGATGGCCCAGGGCAATGGCCCCGCCGTTGACGTTGACCTTGTCCGTATCCCAGGCCAGTTCCTTGTTGACCGCGCAGGCCTGGGCCGCGAAGGCTTCGTTGGCTTCGATCAGGTCGAGATCGTCGGCGCTCCAGCCGGCCTTTTCCAGGGCGGCGCGGCTGGCCGGGATCGGACCGGACCCCATGATCGCCGGATCGACCCCGGCATGGGCCCAGGAAACGATGCGCGCCAGGGGTGTGACGCCGCGGCGCTCGGCCTCGGCGGCGCTCATGAGTACGGCGGCGGCGGCGCCGTCGTTGATGCCGCTGGCGTTGCCGGCGGTCACCGTGCCGTCCTTGGCGAAAGCCGGACGCAGGCCGGCGAGGGCTTCCGCGGTGGTGCCGTGGCGCGGGTGCTCATCGCTGTCGACCACGGTCTTGCCCTTGCGGGTCTTGATCGTTACCGGGACGATTTCATCGTTGAAGCGGCCGGCCTTTTGCGCCGCCTCGGCCTTGGTCTGGGAGGCGGTGGCGAAGTTGTCCTGGTCCTCACGGGTAATCTGCCAGCGCTCGGCCACGTTCTCGGCGGTATTGCCCATGTGGTAGCCGTTGAAGGCGTCCCACAGGCCGTCCTTGATCATGGTATCGACCATCTCGGCCGGTCCCAGTTTGGTGCCGTTGCGCATATGCATGCAGTGGGGCGCCCGGCTCATGCTCTCCTGGCCGCCGGCGACGACAATGGCGCTGTCGCCGTTGACGATGGCCTGATAACCCAGCGCCACCGCGCGCAGGCCGGAGCCGCAAAGCTGGTTGACGCCCCAGGCCGGCGCTTCCACCGGGATGCCGGCGCCGATCGACGCCTGGCGCGCCGGGTTCTGGCCCTGGCCGGCGCTGAGGATCTGGCCGAGGATGACCTCCGACACCGCGCCGGCTTCAACCCCGGCGCGCTCGAGGGCGGCGCCGATGGCGACAGCGCCGAGGTCGGACGCCGGCAGCGAGGCCAGGCCGCCGCTGAAGGCACCCACCGGTGTGCGGGCGATGCTGGCGATGATCACGGAATTGTCGGAACTGCTCATGGCTTTAGTCCTTTGCCTGACGACTGGAGAGCGCTGAATTTCGCAGTCAATTTACTCAAATTTTGCTGCACTGCAACAACAATTCGACCATGGCAACAACAATTCGACCATGGCAA
>CAZYDR010000024.1:0-27196 GCA_964645285.1 uncultured Alphaproteobacteria bacterium | reverse complement strand
GCAACAACAATTCGACCATGGCAACAACAATTCGACCATGGCAATGAATCATGGCCCAGCGTGCCTCAGCCATTTGCCCAGGGGTTGCCACAGGGTCTCGCGGGCGGCGCCGCCGACCACCATGCCGATATGTCCCGACGGCGGCGTCAATCGCTGGCAATTGCCCAAAGCGTCGGCCAGAGCGGCGGCCGAGGCTGGCGCCACGATGCGGTCGCTACGAGGCAGGGCGACCAGGGACGGCACCGCCAGCTTGCCGGGCTCGATGGCTGTGTCGGCGACCCGCCACTGGCCCCGGGCCGGACGGTTTTCGCCGTACCATCCGGTCAAGCAGTCGCGGGCCACTCCGGCGGTGAGGGCGACGCCGTCGTTGAGCCAGTTCTCCAGGGCGACGAAGTCCTCGGCCCTTTGGCTGTCGCCGTCCATGGCGGCGAAGGCGCGAAACTTGTTCGACACCATGCTCGGGTCGGACCAGGTAAACAGCGCCTGGAGTACGTCGATAGGCAACTCGCCGAACAGCGACAGAAGGCCTTCCAGCGAGGGTCCCATGGCGCTGAGCAAGTGGCTGTGGACATCGCCCGTACCGTGAAAGTCCCACGGGGTCGCCAGCAGGGCCAGGGCCCGGACATCCTTGGGCCGACGCAACGCCAGAGCCAGGGCCAGCAGTCCCCCCATGCAATAGCCGGCCACGGCCACCGGCCCGCCGGTCAGTTGCCGGGCGGCATCGAGCGCCGGTTCGAGGCGCTGGGTGATGTAGGCGTCGAGGTCGAAACCGCGTTCGGCGTCGCCCGGCGGCCCCCAGTCGACCACCAGGGGGCGCAGGCCATGGGACGCCAGCCAACGCACCAGGCTGCGGCGCTTCGACAGATCGAGAATGTAGTAGCGGTTGACCAGGGAGGGCACGAACAACACCGGGACGGCCCGGTCTTTGTCGCGCCTCCGGGCGCCGTAGTCGAGTAGCCGGCTGGCACCGTCACGCCAGACCACCGCCGGGTCGCGCAGGCGGCGCTGGTAGGAGTGGTTCTGATAGGCCTCGATGCCGGCCATCATGGCGCCGCCACGGCGCCGGACCTCGCCGGCGATGGCGCCGGTCAGTGCTTCAGGTCTGACACTTGCGAGGTCGCTTGCCAGGCTTTGCCCGCGCGCCGCCAGGGCCGGACTCCAGGGCAGCAAGCCGGCTTTCGCACTCGGCAAGGCGGCGAGCGAGCTCGTCCACACGGTCATCGCCCGGGCCAGATGCAGGGGCAGCGGCCGAGGCGCCATGACTCGCATAGGATTGGGACATGGCTGCGAAGATATCGGCGAAGGCTTGTCCATCTGCTGCGTTCCCCGCTGTGGCGGCGCCCGGTGAAGTGGCTATGAACCCGGCGAGCCATTGCGCCAGCGCCGGATCGGCCACCGACGTGGCGACTTGCTCCTGCCACAGGTCGAGAAACCGTCGGGCCAGGATTTCAGGATCGCGCGGGTCGTCGGACATGGCCTCGACTATAGGCCAGGCAACGGGCCTCGGCCAGCCATTAGGCTCGGGTCGGGTGAAAATCCGTGTGCATCGCAATGTTTGCAGCGCACAAAGACGTGCTGTAGGGTCTTATGACGAGCGCCCGGATGTGTGTTGCCGGGCCCGTGTTCAGGTTTGACATCGATGGATCGTTATGAGCGATAAAACTGATAATCAAGACCCACCGATCACCATCAAGAAGTACGCCAATCGCCGGCTGTACAATACGGCGACCAGTAGCTACGTGACCCTTGACCATCTCTCCACCATGGTCAAGGAGGGCATCAACTTCGTTGTCTTTGACGCCAAGTCGGGCGACGACATTACCCGTTCGGTGCTGACCCAGATCATAATGGAAGAAGAGAGCAAGGGCGATAGCCTGCTGCCCATTGCTTTCCTGCGCCGGCTCATCAGCTTCTACGGCGACAGCCTGGGTGACTTCGTGCCGCGCTACCTTGAGCTCAGCATGGAGACCTTCGCGCGCAATCAGGAGCAGATGCGCGGCCAGATCGGCAACAGCTTCGGCGGCATGTTCCCGTTTCGCCAGGTCGAGGAAATGGGCAAGGCCAACATGAAGGCGTTCCAGAACGCCATGGACATGTTCAGCCCGTTTGGCCCTGGCGGTCCCGGTGGCCCCGGTGGTCACCAGGCCGGCGGAACCCAGGGCAACGGCGCCGCGGAAACGCCGCCGCCCACCAGTGGTTGCGAGGACAGCGCCGGCGAAGACGATACGGCGGAACTCGACGCCCTCAAAAGCCAGCTCGACGCCATGCAGCAACAGCTCAACAAGCTCGCCAGCAAAGACTCCGAATAGGGCGCTACGCCAGGTCGCGCTTGAGCACCTTGCCGGTATCGGTCAGGGGCAGATCGTCGCGGACTTCGACGATGCGTGGGTATTTGTGTGATGCCATGTTGTCGCGCGCCCAGGCGATGATTTCGTCCGCCTCCAGAGCGGTGTCGCGGTGCGGCACGATGAAGGCCTTGACCTCCTCGCCGTAGCGCTCATGGGGAATACCGATGACCGCGGCGATGGCCACCTTGGGGTGATTCGACAGCACGTCCTCGACTTCGGCGGGATAGACGTTGAAGCCGCCCCGGATGATCAGTTCCTTGGTCCGCCCGACAAGGTAGACATAGCCGTCGGCGTCCACGCGGGCGAGGTCGCCGGTGTGATACCAGCCGTTGCGGATAGCCTCGGCGGTGGCCTCGGGCCGCTTGTAATAGCCCTTCATGACGCAGTGGCCGCGGACCGCCAGTTCACCCACTTCGTCGGCCGCTAGGGCCACGCCGTCGCCATCGACGATGCGTGCCTCGACACCCCAGATCGCCGGGCCCACCGAGCCCTCGCGGCGCTCTTCTTCGGGCGGTGTCACCAGCACCACCGGCGAGGTCTCGGTGCAGCCGTAGCCCTCCATCATCGTGATGCCGGTGCGCTCGGTGAAGGCTTCCGCCACCGCATGGGGCATGGGCGCGCCGCCGGTCGAGACTATGCCGACGGTCTCGGCCAGGCGCTTGGCATGGTCGTCGTCGAAATCGGGATGTTCGAGGAAGGCCTGGTACATGGTCGGCACCCCGGAAAAGCGGGTCACCCCGGTGTCGACTATGAGCGCCATGGCGGCGCCGGGCTCGAAACGCTGCATCAGCACCAGGGTGTCGCCGGTGTAGAGGCCCATGTGCATGAGGCAGGTTTGGGCGTAAACATGGAACAGGGGCAGGGCGACAAGCTGAATTTCGGTGTGGCGATCAGGGAACAGGATGCCCACGGTCATGACGTTCATGACAATGTTGTTGTGGGTCAGTTCGGCTCCCTTGGGTTGGCCCGTGGTGCCCGAGGTGTAAAGAATGGTCGCGGTCCGGCCCGGGTCCGTCGGGGCCATTTCGAAGGTATCGGCCTGGCCGGCCCTAAGGTCGGTGAAGTCTCCGGCCCCGCCGGGCAGCTCTTCCTGGTCGCTGTCGGGAATGATCCACAGGTGCCGGCAGTGGTCGATCTCGGCAAAGGCGTCGGCGGCGTTCCGGCCCAGGGTCCAGCCGTCGCGGCCACTGTAGCAGATCAGCGCCTTGGCGTCTGAATCGTCAAGGTAATAGGCGATCTCGCGGCGCTTTGAGAGAGCGCTGATGGTCACCACCGTGGCCCCCAGTTTCAGTACCGCGTAGTAGGCGATGACGAACTCGGGCCGGTTGGGGCAACACAGGGCGATATGATCGCCGGCCTCGAGTCCGGCGGCGCGCAGACCGCCCGCCACCCGGTTGATGGCGACCTCAAGGTTACCATAGCTGAGGGTCTCGCCCTCGAAGATCAGGGCGTTGCGTTCGGGGTAGGCGCGGGCGCCGTGCTCAACCAGGATGGCGGCGTTCAACATGGCTTACTCGGTTTCATGAATGAGGCTCTCTTCCGTCTCCGCCTCGTTGGATTCCTCCTGGCGCGGATTGACCAGGGCGACACCGACGAACAGGACGCCGAGGGCAATCCAGATCCAGACACTGTGTTGCTCACCGAAGATGATGATGCCGAACACCACCCCCGAGGCGGTGACGAAATAGCCGGTCTGGGCGGCGAACAGTGGCCCGGCGATGACGATCAACTCAAGGAACATGAGATAGCCGGCGATGTTGATGGCGATCAGCAGCATGGTCCACCATTCGATCTCGGTCCAGGGGTGCCATATATCAACCCAGGTATCGGTGTACCAGACCAGGGGCGTTAGCATGATGGTGCCGGCGGTCAGCATGCCGCAGAGCAGGATGACCGGGTCGCTCGCCGGCGGCCGGCGGAGCGCGAGATAGACGTTCTCGGAGGAATAGGAAATCGGCGCGATCAGGGCGACCAGAACCCAAAGCGCCATGGTCGGCTCGGGCAGGCTGGTATCGGGCATGACGATCATCATCACCGCCGCGAAGCCGAGCGCGATACCGGCCAACCGCCGCGCGCGTAATACCTCGGCGCCGAAAACGATGGCGATTCCATAGGTCAGCAAGGGCACCAGGGAGGTGACCATGGCAAGAATCCCGGCCGGCAAATGAGACGCCGATAGAAACAGAAAATTCGATGGCAGCGCCGTGCCCAGGGCGCCGGCGATGATATAGAGCTCAATATAGTCGCGCCGCAGCGGCAGGCCGCCGTAACGGACCAGGCAATAGGGCAACAACGCCGCGACTCCGACGGCGCCCTGCAGCCACGACAGACCGATGGGATGGGCGCCCGCCTCGGTCACCAGCTTGGCCAACGAGAACGTCAAGCCCCAGATCAGACCGCCGACAATCATCAGACCGAACGCCAGCACCAGGGTGCGCCGTTGGCTGCGTTGGTTATTGGTGATTTCAGGTGTTGTCACGGCTGGTCCGGCCTACACAAGGAATTACTATACGATCATGGTCGGCGCGGAGTGTAGCCGAGACCAGCGGCGGCGGGTATCCTCCGTTGATGAGAACGTCATGACTGTAAACGGAGCGTAGTGCCATGGAACTAGAAGGTAAGATTTGCGTTGTCACCGGCGCCGCCGGGGGGATTGGCGCCGCCATGGCGCGGCGCTTCAAGGCGGCCGGCGCCGCCGCCATTGTGGTCGCCGACGTTCAGGAGGAACCGCTCCATGCGGTTGCCGCGGAAATCGGCGATCTCGCGGTAACCTGTGACGTCACCAAAGAGTCCGACATTATCAGTCTGGTTGGCTCGGCCGAGGACGCTCACGGCCAGATCGACGTGTTCTGCAGCAATGCCGGCATCGCCATCAACGGCGGTGAGGAAACCGCCGACGCCCTCTGGCAGCTTAACTGGGACCTTCACGTCATGGCCCACGTCCATGCCGCCCGGGCGGTGGCGCCCAAGATGGCGGCGCGGGGCTCGGGCTATCTGGTCAACACCGCCTCTGCGGCGGGCTTGTTGAGCCATATCGACTCGGCGACCTACGCGGTGACCAAGCACGCCGCCGTGGCCTTCGCCGAGTGGTTGGCCATCACCTATGGCGATCGCGGGGTGCGGGTTTCGGTGCTCTGTCCCCAGGCGGTGCGCACGGCCATGACCGCCGGCCACGAGGATTCGGTGGCCAGCGTTGACGGCATGATTGAGGCGGACCAGGTGGCCGACGACGTGCTCGCCGCCATGAAGGTCGAGGATTTCCTCATCCTGCCCCATCCGGAAGTGGCCGAATACATCCAGCGCAAGGCCGGTGATTACAACCGCTGGCTCGGTGGCATGCGTAAGCTGCGCCGCCGTATTGCCAAGGGCGAGTAGGGCTTCGATGGATAATCTTGCCGAACTTGAGAAACGTCTGCTTGATCCAACCGTGCGGCATCAATGGCGGCGGTGGCCGATTTGCTCGATGATGATTTCGTGGAGTACGGCGCTTCCGGCGGGGTCTACAACAAGCCCAGGTCATTGATGAACTTCCCCGCGAGGCCGCCGTCGAGCGGTCCGTGAGCGACCTGGCGGTGCGCCAACTGGGTCCTGACCTGGGATTGGTGACCTACCGTCTCACCCGCCACGGCAATCCTGACAGCCATAGTCTGCGAAGCTCAATCTGGCGCCGGACCGACGGTCAGTGGCGCATGCTATTCCACCAGGGTACGCCAGCCTAAATCATAATCCCGAATTGCTCGGCCAGGACGCGACGGAACGCTGCCTCGTCAACAATCGGCGTTTCGCGGCGGCCGTCCGACTCGGTGATGATCACGGCATCGTCGGTCAGGGTCACCAGGCTTTGGCCGCTGTGTCGCGAACAGAACCGGCTCCGGGTGAAGTGGGAGTCCGGCGAGGTCTGATGGTGGTGACAACAGTCCGCGAAGTCGGTCAATTGACATGGCGTTCGTGAAAATTGGTAGCGCCCGCGCCATTCGCCGTTCGTCTCGCGCCGGCTCATGATCATGTTGTCGGCCTCGCCGGCAAGGCGGTAATCGATGCCGTCGCGCTGCTGAACGCCGCGATAATCGAGGCGCAGGGGCTCGGAAAAGCCGTCGCCGAAGCCGACATCGGCGAGCCACGGCCCGCCGGCCTCGATCTCAAGGGTCATGTGGTCGAAGGGCGGCCCGGCCTGGCCCTCGTCGTCCATGACCCGCGCCGACAACAATGCCGCCGTAAAGCCGAGGGCGCGCAGCAGGGCCGCGAACAGGCCGTTCAGTTCGTAGCAGAAGCCGCCGCGCCGCCGGCCGACGATTTTGTCGTAGAGCAATCCTTCATCGAGGACGATGGGCCGGCCCAGGTGAATATCCAGGTTCTCGAACGGCACCGCTTTTAGGTGGGCTCGGTGAAGGGCACGCAGAGTCTCGATATTTGGGTCGCGGCAACCGCTATAGGCAATGCGGCTTAGATAGGCATCGACATCCATGATAGTGCCGTCCCGCCTGTTCTCAACTCGGCCGCCAGCGGCGCAGCACGGTCGAGCAGGTCATCACCGTCTCGCCATCGACGGTCATCTCGCCGCGTGCGAAGGCGAGGGAGCGGGTCAGTTTTGTCACGGTGGCGCGGCACTCGACCCAGTCACCGATGCGGGCCGGGGCGACGAACTCGGAATTCATGGTGATCGTCGCCACCCGTTCGATGCCGCGAAGGTCGCCGTCAATCGATCCGGTGGCGTCCATGGCGCAGGCGGTGAGCGCCGAATCGGCGAAGGCCAGCAGGGCGCCGCCATGGGCGAACTCGCTGGCGCTGGTGTGCTCCGGCCGGACCCGCATGCCGGCGACCCGCTGGCCCCGCTCGCCGCGAAAGTAGTGGGGCCCGGCGAGCATCTCGAAGGGCTCGTCGGAAAACAGCACAGCGAAGCCCTCCGGCGGATTGTCGTCGTGCCCGGTGTGGTTTGGTTGGTCGGCCACCGGCTGTCAGGCCTTGGCCGCCATGACGTCGACCTCGATGACCATAGCCGGGTCGGCCAGGGCGCTGACAAGCACGGCGGTGGCGGCGCATTTGCCCTCGCCCAGGTATTCCACCCGATATTTGCGGATGGACACGAAGTCGTCGACGTCGAGCAGATAGATGGTCAGCTTGACCAGGTCCTCGGGACCCATGTCGCCGGCGGCCAGCACGGCGGCGACGTTGCGCCAGGTCTGGGCGATCTGTTCTTCCCGGTCCTGGACCAGTTCGCCGTCCGGCGCAATGCCGACCTGGCCGGCGGTGACCAGCCAGCGGGCGCCAGCGGGAACCTCGACCGCCTGGTGATAGGCGGCGATGGGTTTGTAGACGCTGTCGGGATCGTATTTCTTGAGCATGATAGAGTCTCCACGCATAAGGAACTGATTGCACCCCATGGGGCGCATGGGCAAAACTCGCCTCAAACCATAACGCAAAATCGCCGAGAGGGAACGCTGCCATGACGGAATCCAAGGGCCTAAGCGGCCGGGTCGCCTTTATTACCGGCTCGACCCGGGGCATTGGCTGGGCCACCGCCCGAACCCTGGCCGAGGCCGGCGCCTGCGTCGCCATCAATGGCCGCTCGCCGGAAGCCGCCGAGGCACGCCGGGCCGAACTCGTTGATGCCGGACTCGACGCTCTGGCCGTGCCCTTCGACGTCACCATTGAGTCCGCCATGGAAGCCGCCATCGAGCGCATTGTTGCCGAGCGCGGGCGCCTCGACATCCTGGTCACCAACGCCGGCTTCTGGCGCCGTCTGCCGTTCGAGGACCACACCCTGGAGGATTGGTACAAGAGCATCGATACCAAGCTGACCTCGGCCTTCACCGCCACCCGCCTGGCGACGCCGCATCTGGTCAAGCACGGGGTCGGGCGCATCGTGGTGATCTCGGCCATTTCCCTCTTCGCCACCGCCGGCAAGTCGCCGGTCGACGTGGCGGCGGAAGGTGGTCTCGGCGGCCTGACCCGGGCCCTGGCGGTGTCGCTGGGCCCGCGCGGGGTGACCTGCAACACCATCGCGCCGGGGTTCATTCATACGGAGATGACGGCGGGCCTTGCCGACGACCCGGACTTCGAGCCGTGGCTCGAGAAGAACGTGCCGGTGGGCCGCTGGGGCCGACCGGAAGACGTCGCCGGCGCCGTCGCCTATTTGGTGTCCGACGCCGCCAGTTTCGTCAACGGACAGATCATCGCCATTGACGGCGGCCTGACGGTGGCTATTTGATGGCGCATCCAGCGGTCAATCTTGTGACCGCTGGCAAGCGCGACCGCGCGTCGCCAACCGTTTGGCGGGAGCCTGCGTGACGATTGAACGCCCATCGGTCATTCTTTATGACCGATGGTATGAGTCAGGGAGACAGGCTCGACAACTGATAGAGGGAATGAACCATGAGTGACACGCAAAGCGGTATCAAGGTGGGCCTGCAGATGCCCTTGGGTCAGGAGGGTACCGTGCGCTGGTCGGAGATGCGCGATATCGCCACCCTGGCCGAGGATGTCGGTTTCGATTCCCTGTGGGTGGTCGATCATTTCCTCTACCAGCTTGAGGCCGACAGCGACCCCATCGGCTTGTGGGAATGCTGGTCGCTGATCTCCGCCCTGGCGGCCTGCACCACCAAGGTCGAACTCGGCACCCTGGTGCTCGGCATGGGTTTCCGCAATCCGGCGCTGCTCGCCAAGATGGCCGATACGGTGGACGAGATCAGCGACGGCCGCCTGATTCTCGGCGTCGGCGCCGGCTACCACGAGCTTGAGTACACCGCCTTCGGCTATCCCTACGACTACAAATACAGCCGCTTCAAGGAGGCCATCGAGATCGTCCACAGCCTGCTGAAAACCGGCAAGGTCGACTTCGAGGGCCGGTTCTACTCGGCCCGGGAATGCGAGCTCAAACCGCGTGGGCCGCGCGCCGACGGCCCGCCCATCATGATCGGCACCCGGCGGCCCAAGATGCTCAAGCTCTGCGTCCAATACGCAGATATCTGGAACGTCTACTGGGACGACACCGCCAACAGCCCGGCCGGCGCCGCCCGCATGCGCGAACTGGTCGACGCCGCCTGTGCCGAGGGCGGCCGCGACCCGGCGACGTTGGAGCGCACGGTCACCGTGCTCACCGCAGAGGAAGGCGCCACCCCATGGTGGAACGACATGCCGTTCGACGACGACTTCAACGTCGCCCCGGCCATGGGCGCCCCGGAACAGATCGCCGAGGAACTCATGGCCTACCGACGCGAGGGCATTACCCACGTGCAGATGAACATGGACGGCCTGACGCCGAAGACGGTGGAGAACTTCGGCCGGGTGCTGGAGATTTTGCGGGCCGAGGGGTAGTTCGGAGCCACTCAATCGCCACTTTCAGCCCGCGACCGCGGGTCGCCGACCGTTCGGCGGGAGCCTGCGTGGCGATGTGAACGCAGGGCACCAAAGGTGACCGTAAAAGGGAGCGAAGCGATGACCGATAGAGCATCCCTACAAGCGACGATGGACCGCTTTATCCATGAAATCTGGCACGGCCATCGTCTCGACGTGGTCGCCGAGGTATTCAAGGCCGACGCCACGGTCCATCTCGGCGATAGCGCGGTGACCGGCATGGAAACCATCCGCGACGACTTCATGCGGCCCTACCAGAAAGCCTTCCCCGACCTGCGCTACGACGTTACCGATCTGCTGTTCGACGGCAACCGCATCGCCATGCACTACCTCGGCTCGGCCACCCACAGCGGCGACTACGAGGGTAAACCGGCCACCGGCAAACGCCTGACCTACGAAGGCATCGCCATCTTCCACATGGACGGCAACCAAATCGCCGAAGTCTGGTCCATGACCGACAGGGCGGCGAAGTTCGCGGCGCTTTGAGGGTAGCCCTACACCCCAAACTCCTCCCTTGTACGCCCAGCTAAATCGGCGCAATACTACGCCTTCGTTTGCTCATTTTCGCGGCTGCCCGGAGGCAGCCGCCCCTGTCCCCGCAACACAAGGTCCCGCATCATGTCCCTGTCTCCCAATTCGCCCCACGCGCGCGACGCCGATAGCGTTATTCATCCCTATACCAACCTCGCCAAGCACGAGCAGAACGGGCCGCTGATCCTGGAAGAGGGCGACGGCATCTACGTCAAGGACACCGAGGGCAAGAGCTATATCGAAGGGCTCGCCGGGCTGTGGTGCACCTCGCTGGGCTTCAACAACGAGCGCCTTGTCGAGGCGGCGACCCAGCAGATGCGCAAGCTGCCCTATTATCATGCGTTCTTCAGCCGCTCGAACCTGCCGGCCATCGACCTTGCCGAGAAGCTGCTGGAAATCGCCCCGGTGCCCATGGCGCGGGTATGGTTCGCCAATTCCGGCTCCGAGGCCAACGATCACATGGTCAAGTTCGTGTGGTACTACAACAACGCCCTGGGCCGGTCCGAGAAGAAGAAGATCATCGCCCGCGAAGGCGGCTATCACGGCATCGCCGTATCGTCCGGCAGCCTTACCGGCATGCCGCTGATGCACCAGGGTTTTGATCTGCCGATCAAGAACATCCTGCACACCGGCAATCCGCACTACTACCACCACGGCCTGCCCGGCGAATCGGAAGAGGATTTCGCCACCCGCCGCGCCGCCGAACTTGAGCAGTTGATCCTCGACGAGGGTCCCGAGACCGTGGCCGCCTTCGTCGCCGAGCCGGTCATGGGCGCCCAGGGCGCGGTGCCGCCGCCCAAGACCTACTTCGCCAAGATCCAGGCGGTGCTCAAGAAGTACGACGTGCTGATGGTCGCCGACGAGGTGATCTGCGGCTTCCACCGCACCGGCAACACCTTCGCCTGCGAGACATTCGGCATCGAGCCCGACATGCTGGTGGTGGCCAAGCAGCTGTCCTCGGCCTACATGCCGATCTCGGCGGTGATGCTCAACGAGAAGGTCTACGGGCCGGTCCGCGACTTCAGCGACAGCAACGCCATCCTGGCCACCGGCTTCACCTATTCCGGTCATCCGGTGGCCGCGGCGGTAGCCATGGAAACTCTCAATATCTACGACGATCTGAAGATCGGCGACCATGTGCGCAGCCTGACGCCGGTGGCCCTTGAGCGTCTTGCCAAGCTCGGCGAGCATCCCCTGGTCGGCGAGGCCCGGGGCGTCGGCCTGATCGGCGCCGTCGAGTTGGTCAAGGACAAGGAAACCCACGAGAACTTCGGACCCGAGGTCGCCACCTACTGCGGCGACGCCTGCATTTCCCACGGGCTGTTCCTGCGCGCCTGCGCCGGCGCCAGCATCGCCTATTGTCCGCCGCTGATCATCAACGAGGGCGAGCTGCACCAGTTGTTCGACCGCCTCGGCGCGGCGCTGGACGATACCCTGGAGTATGTCAGGGCCGAAAATTTGATGTAGCGAGGCGGTTTCTTTGTTAAAGCGCGTTCAAGCGCCACGCAGGGCTTCCGCCAAACGGTTGGCGACGCGCGGTTGCGCTTGCCAGCGGTCAAGGAATGACCGCTGGGGAAGTTCTAATCTGCTTTCTTTCAGCCCGCGACCGCGGGTCGCCGCTTATGCGGCGGGAGCCTGCGTGGCGATGTGAACGCCCATCGGCCATACTTCATGGCCGATGGTATAACGCGACCACCGGAGGACGACCTAATGGCAAAGATGACCGGGGCCAGATGCCTCGCCGAGTTTCTTGAACGTAGCGGCGTGACCCATGTTTTCTGGGTTCCCGCCGTGCTTATGGGAACCCTGGCCGAGTTGGGCCGGGGTAACCGGGTATCGCGCATTCTGGCCCATGGCGAGAAGGCAGCCGTCTATATGGCCGACGCCTATGCCCGGGTCAGCGGCCGCCCCGGAGTTTGTTTCGCCCAGATGATCGGCGCCTCCAACCTGGCGGCGGGCCTGCGCGATCCGTGGCTCGCCCATACGCCCATGGTGGCGATCACCGGCGGCGCCGAGTCCGAGCATTACAATCGTCGCACCTACCAGCAGGTTTACGACCGCCCGGCCTTCCAGGAAGTGACCAAGGAACACACACGGGTCGAGCATCCAGAGTTGCTGCCCGAGGCCCTGCGCCAGGCCTTCCGCGCCGCCACCTCGGGGACACCGGGGCCGGTACAGATCGAGATTGCCGGCCATGCCGCCGAGGTCGAGAACATCGAGGCCGACCTCGACGTCATCATCGAGGAACAATTCCAGCAATTGCCGCCCTACCGTCCGGTGGCCGACAGTGACGGTATTGACCAGGCCCTGGCCCTGCTGGCCGAGGCCGAGCGGCCGGTGATCGTCGCCGGTGGCGGGGTTCGCGCCTCGGGCGCCGGTGCGCAAGTCGTGGCCCTGGCCGAACGTCTGGCGATCCCGATTGCCACGGCGCTCAACGCCAAGGACACGGTGCCCGGCTGTCATCCGCTCAACCTCGGCGTCCCCGGAACCTATTCCCGGGAGAGCGCCAACCGGGCCCTGCTCGAGGCCGACCTGGTGTTCTTCATCGGCAGCCACACGGCGAGCCAGGTCACCGCCTATTGGCACCTGCCGCCGGCCGGCACCACGGTGATCCAGCTTGGCATCGACGGCGCCGAAATGGGCCGCCACTATCCCAGCACCGTGTCCCTCATGGGTGATGCCCGGGCGACCCTGGAGGTCATGGTCGCCCGCGCCGATGGCGCCAGCGCCGCCAGCCGCGCCCCATGGATCGCGCGGGCCGCCGAGTTGGTAGCCGACTGGCGGGTCAAGATGGCCGGCTTCATGGACTCCGACGCCCAGCCGATCCGGCCCGAGCGCATTTGCCGGGAACTCAGCGAATGGTTGCCGGCGGACGCCATCCTGGTCTCCGATACCGGCCACGCCGGCATGTGGACCGGCGGCATCGTCGATCTCAACCGCGACGGGGACCGTATGGGCCACAGTTACCTGCGGGCCGCCGGGTCCCTGGGCTGGGGCTTGCCGGCGTCGATCGGCGCCAAGCTCGCCGCGCCGGACCGCCCGGTGGTCATGTTCAGCGGCGACGGCGGCTTCTGGTACCACATCGCGGAAATCGAGACCGCGGTGCGGTGGAACGCGGCGGTGGTCTTCCTGGTCAACAACAACGGGGCGCTGAACCAGGGCATGGAGCAGGATGTCCACGGCGATACCTGGAAGTTCAACGACGCCAGCTTCGTCGATATCGCCCGGGCCATGGGCGCTGACGGCGTGAAAGTCACCGATCCGGCCGACATCCGAGGTGCACTCGATACAGCGCTGGCCAGCGGCAAACCCTATGTGGTCGATATCGCCAGCGACATCACGGCCCAAGCACCCACCGCCTATATTGGCGGTGGGGATTCTTAGTAGGGGCGTTCAATTACCACGCCGGCCCCCGCCAAACGATTGGCGGCCCCTGGTCGGGGGCTGAAAGAGAATAGGAAGAATTCCAGCGGTCGGCCCTTTGACCGCTGGCAAGCGCGACTGCGCGTCGCCGCTTATGGGGCGGGAGCCCGCGTGGCGCTTGAACGCGCTTTCCGAAATAACGCCGCTTCGCTAACGCCATCGATTCCAGCGCCGCAGATCACGGCGGCGACGGCGGCGCCTTCGGGCACCTCGATCTTGCCGGTTTGAATCGCTGCTACAGATGCCGCGCCCGAGAGTTCGGCGGCGATGCCGGCTTCAAACCACAGCCATTGGGCGGCTTTCCGCATAGCCTCGTCATCGACCAGCACGATCTCGTCGACGTTGTCGCGAATGATGCCGAGGTTGATATCGGCGCTGCGCCGGGGCGCCAGGGTGACCGCGTCGGTGTTGATCAAAGGCAGGGTGGTCACCGCGCCCGCCGCCAAGCTGGTGGTCAGGGTCGGCGCGCCCACGGGCTCGACGCCGATGATCTTGATACCGGGCTTGATCGCCTTGGCCGCCGTGGCGATGCCCGAGATCAGGCCGCCGCCGCCGATGGCCACGATCATGACGTCGATGTCCGGCGATTGCTTGAGCATCTCGCGTCCGGCGGTGCCCTGGCCGGCGATTACCAAAGGGTCGGCGAAGGGGTGGATGTAGGTCAGGCCGTCGCGCTCGGCGCGGGCCAGGGCGGCATCATTGGCGTCGTCCCACACGGCACCCTCGATAACCACCTCGGCGCCCCAGGCGCGCAGCTTGTCGGCCTTGGCCTTGGGCGTGATCTCGGGCAGGTAGATCAATGCCGAGGTTTCCGATGCGTGGCCGGCGTAGGCCACCGCCAGGCCGTGGTTGCCGCCCGAGGCGGTAATTACGCCGCGCTTCACCGCCGCCTCGCCCAAGGACAGGATTGCGTTGCTGGCGCCGCGCGCCTTGAACGAGCCGGTGACCTGGAGGCATTCGAGCTTGAGCAACAGCTCGCCAGCGCCCAGGGGGGCCAGGTTGAAGCGGCTGTGAATACAGGGCGTGCGCCGTACCCGGCCCTTGATTCGTTCCGCTGCCGCCTCGATTTGGTCCAGAGTCACCGGGGGTGTCGCAATGTCCATGGCCTCGCTCCGAAATTCGCTATTATGGGTTACGTCTACTGTACAGCGCGTAAGAGGGTAATCGATGACATTCAGCGTTATGGGATTTTGTGAGCGGACCGGCGAGATCGGTATCGCATCGGCAACAACGTCGATTGCCGTGGGTGCTCGCCTCGGTCAGCGGGTTCAGGCCGGAGGACGCGAGTGGATGGTGGCGTCCCAGGCGGTGGCGCGGCCCGGTCTCGGCTACGAGGCCGCCGACCTACTGGCCGCCGGCACACCCATGGACGAGCTTGAGCCGCTGCTGGCCGAAAAGGACAAGGGCCTGGCCTATCGCCAGCTCGCGGTGATCGAGCGCGGCGGCGACAGCTGGGTCTTTACCGGCGACCGCTCGAGCCACTGGCGAGGCCATATCGCCGGGCCCGGCTTCGTGGTCTTCGGCAATGCCCTGGCCGGGGCGGCCACGGTCGAGGTCATGGCCGCGGGCTTTGCGGGCGGGCCCGGCGAGGATTTGGCCGAGCGTCTGATCCGGTCGCTCGAAGGCGGCCGCGACGGCGGTGGTCAGGCCGACGCCGAGGGCGCCCATTATCCCGAGCTATCGGCCTTTGTGCGGGTGTTCCAGGCCGACGCCGACGCCTTCGTCTATGGCGGCGGGCGCACGGCGGTGCTCGATCTGCGCATCGACTACGACGGCCACGCGGTCGAGGCCCTGCGTGAACTCTACGGGCGCTGCGAGCCGCTGCGCGAGGATTACGAACTGCGCGGCCGCGATCCCCAGGCCCATATCGACCGGGCGTCCCACTGGGAACTGGCGGCTCCCGAAAATGGTGACTGACGTGATGTGGCGCCCCGTTTTAGTCGTTTGTTTTGCGGTGCTGACCACGCCTTCGGTCCGTGCCGAGTTCCCCGCCAACCTGGAAGCGATTCGCGACTCAGTCATCGAAGCCGAGCTCGCCGAGGGCTTCGGCCCGCGGCCCAACGACGAGTTCAGGAATTGGTTGGACCGGCGTTACGGTAAAGACAACAAGCTGATCCGGACCTCGAGCCTGACAGCCTGAGCCTTAGGTCGCGACAGGATCGGTCGCGGCGTTCCGGCGCAAAAAGTAGATGAAGATCAGCGACGTCGCGAACATGGTCAGGCTGTAGGTCGCGGCGGGAATGACCGCGGCGCCGCCGCCAAACAGCAGTGTTGCGACGACGATCGCCAGGGTTCCGTTTTGTAGCCCGCACTCGATGGAAATGGCGATCCGCTGGGGTCGGCCGGAGCCGAACAGCGAGCCAAGCATCCAGGCGAGTCCGAGCATCACCACGTTCAGCATGAGGGTGATCAGGCCAGCTTCCGCATAATAGTCGACGATATTATTGCGCTCCTGAAATATGGCGCCCAGCAGGACGAGGACAAACAGGAATGCTGAAATCTTCCGCGCCGCCGGCTCGAAGCGTTTCGCGAACCTCTCCGCGTAGTGGCGCACCGCCAGGCCGATTAGGACCGGAACGGTGACGATCAGGAATACGCTGATGGCGATCCGTGCGACCGATACGTCGCCTTTGGCGGCTTCACCAAAGAATTGCCCATAGGAAAAGCCGACGATCAGCGGGATGGTCAACACGCTTAAGAGGCTGATCACAGCCGTCAGTGAGATCGACAGCGCCACATCGCCGCGCCCGAATGCGGTCAGCAAATTCGACGTCACGCCACCCGGCGCGGCCGCGATAATCATAACACCGAGGGCGATTTCCGGGGACACCGGCCACATCGTCACAAGGATGAACCCGACCAGGGGCAACAGCACAATCTGGGAAATCGCGCCGACAAAAAAGTCCTTCGGCTGGCGGGCGACACGGGCGAAGTCGCGCACCGTCAGCCCGAGTCCGAGGGCGAACATTATGAACGCCAGCGCGAGTGGCAGAATGACGTTGGTTACGATACCCATGGCGGTGTCCTATCGGTTATCCATAAAGAGACTCGTTCCGGACCGTGCTCAGCGCTGCGCCGTTCGCCAGTTGTCGGCCCGGTAGACCGGCGCTTCAGAGGCCGGCAGGGGTGCGCGGCCACGGATAGCGTCGGCGGCCTTTTCGGCGATCATGATGACCGTGGCGTTGAGGTTGGCGGCGACTACGTGGGGCATCATCGAGGCATCAACCACGCGTAAGCTATCCATGCCGTGGACCTTGAGGTCACCATCGACCACCGCCATGTCGTCGGCGCCCATCTTGCACGAACAGGAGGCATGGAATTCGGTCTCGCCCCTGGACCGTACGAAGGCGTCGATCTCATCATCGCTCTGGACCTCGTCGCCGGGCGCCAGCTCGCGGCCCCGGTAGGGGTCCATGGCTGGCTGGCCGACGATCTCGCGGGTCAGGCGGACGCCGTCGCGCATCTCCTGGCGGTCGCTCTCGGTCTGGCAGTAGTTGAACTGGATTGCTGGGTGCTCGCGCGGGTCCCTTGAGCGCAGCTTGATGTGGCCCCGGGCCTCCGGGCGCATCTGGCTGATATGGACCTGGAAGGCGTGGCCCTCGATGGGCTGGCTGCCGTCGTAGTTCATGGCGATGGGCATGAAGTGGTACTGCAGGTTGGGGAACTCGACACCGGGCCGTGAGCGGATAAAGCCGCCGGATTCGAAGGCGTTGGAGGCGCCGACCCCGGAGCGGAACAGCATCCACTGCAAGCCGACCATGAGCCGGCCCAGGGGCTTGCTAGCCGGGTACAGACTGATCGGCTGGGTGCATTCGTACTGCAGCGCCAGGTCCAGGTGGTCCTGGAGGTTCTCGCCGACGCCGGGCAGGTCATGGACCATGTCGATGCCGTGGTCTTTGAGTTCGGCGCCGTTACCGATACCCGACAGCATGAGAAGCTGAGCCGAGTTGATGACGCCGCCGCAGAGGATAACCTCGCGTGCCGCGCGGGCGGTGCGGGTTTGGCCGTCCTGCTGGTACTCGACGCCGCTGGCGCGCTTGCCGTCGAACAGGATCTTTGTCGCCAGCACCTTGACCTCGAGTGTGAGATTGGGGCGCTTGAGAGCGGGATAGAGATAGCCCCGCGCGGCGCTGCCCCGCTGGCCACCGCGAACCGTCATGTCCATGGGGCCGAAGCCCTCGTGCTGGTAGCCGTTCTGGTCCTGGGTGCGGGGGTAGCCGGCCTCGACGCCGGCCTCGATGAAGGCGTCGTACATGGGTTTTTTGCGACCACCGCGAACCACGTTGAGCGGCCCGCCCTGGCCCCGGTAGGCGGGATCGCCGCCGCCTTCATAGTTTTCCGCCTTGATGAAGTAGGGCAGGCAATGGGCATAGGACCAGTGGGCCAGGGAGTTGCTAGCCCTAGCCCAGGTGTCGTAGTCGAGGGCATTGCCCCGCACATAGGCCAGACCGTTGATCGATGACGAGCCGCCGACCACCCGACCGCGCGGACAGATCATTTGGCGGTTGTCCATGTAAGGCTCGGGCTGCGACATGTAGTCCCAGTTGAAGCGGTCATCCTGCAGGGGCATCGATAACGCCGCCGGCATTTCCAGGATGATGTTCTTGTCCCACGGCCCGGCCTCGAGCAGCAATACGCTGACGTCGTCGTCCTCGGTCAGTCGCCGGGCCAGGACGCAACCCGCCGATCCAGCGCCGACAATGACATAATCAAAGATCCTATCTTCGGTCATGACGCGCCTCCGGGTCTACAGGTTGGGCCGGCGCTCGGCGGTATCGAGCCACGGCCGGGCGCGCTCGAAGGCGGCGGCGCGAAACACGCTGACGTCGTCATAGGTCCGCCGTCGTCGGAACCGAAATGATGGACGCGGCCATCTGCGTCTACCACGGTGAACCGACCGAACTTGATCGTTCGACTTAAGAAATGCGCAAGCAACATGGCACCCTCCTGATCACACCGCGGGCAGCTTCCGCGATGACCGTTCCCCTACGTCTTCTTCTACAATTTCGAGAAAGCATCGCCGGCGGGTGCTCTCCTGCCGAGAAACCGTGATTGGGGATCGTAGGGGTACCCTATGTTTAATTCTATCCACTAGATCGCCGCGAAGCCCCGAGCCAGATCGTCGGCGATATCTTCCACGTCCTCAAGGCCGACCGATAGCCGCAGTAGCCCCTCGCCAATGCCGACCGCTTGCCGTTCCTCGGGCTTGAGCCGTTGGTGCGTGGTGCTCGCCGGATGGGTGATTAGGGTCTTGGTGTCGCCCAGGTTGTTTGAAATATCGATCATCTCCAGGGCCTTGAGGAAGCGAAACGAGGTCTCGCGGCCGTCGGGCAGAACAAAGGCCAGCACCGTGCCGCCATGGGACATCTGGCGCTGCGCCAGGGCGCGCTGGGGGTGGCTGTCGAGGCTTGGGTGACGCACATAGCTGACCCGGTTGTTGGCCTCCAGGCGGCGGGCGATGTCGAGGGTACTGGCGCACATGGGCTCAAGGCGCAGATCCATGGTCTCGAGACCCTTGAGCATGACCCAGGCATTGAACGGGCTGAGGCTGGGGCCCGTATGGCGCATCAGCGGCATCAGTTCGTCCTTGTAATAGGCTTCGCTGCCCAGGATAGCGCCGCCCAGGCATCGGCCCTGACCGTCTATGTGTTTGGTCGCCGAGTAAACCACCACGTCGGCGCCCAGCGATAGGCAACGCTGCAGGATAGGCGTGGCGAATACATTATCGACCACCACTCGGGCGCCGCCGTCGTGGGCAATCTCGGCAACCGCGGCGATGTCGATCAACTCGGTGGTCGGATTGGCCGGAGTTTCGAAGAACACCACCTTGGTGTTGGGTCGCATGGCGGCGCACCACTGGTCCAGGTCGGGACCGTCGACGAAGCTGGTCTCAATGCCGTAGCGCGGCAATAGCTCGGCGATGATGTAGGCGCAGGAGCCGAACAAGGCCCGCGACGACACCACGTGATCGCCGGCGTGCAGCAGGCTCATCAATGCCGTATTCACCGCCGCCATGCCGGTGGCCGTGGCAAAGCAGGCCTCGGCGCCCTCAAGCAACGCCAGGCGGCGCTCGAACATGGCCACGGTGGGATTGCCGTAGCGCGAATAGATGAAGCCGTCGTCGTCGCCCTTGAAGCGCTCGGCGGCGGTTTCCGGACTGTCGTAGACGAAGCCGGAATTGAGGAATAGAGCCTCGCTGGTTTCGCCAAACTCGGTGCGACGGGTGCCGCCACGCACCATGCGGGTGCGCTCGCGCCAGGTTTCTTCGCGTTGTTCGATGCCAGGGCGTTGGTCGATCGTCTGGGTCGTCATGTCATTCTCCCGAAGGCGGATCGTCCAGACAGCCGGGCGAAAAAAATCGCCACAGCTAAGCTGGGGCGATTCGCCTCCTCTTTAGCTGTACTTTTAAAGCGCCCGCAAGCTGAAGCTCAAATCGGCGCTGTAAGGATGGGTACTGTAATCGCACCCATCCCGTTGTCAAGCGTCTGTTTAGAACAGGCCGACGATCTTTCCGTCTTCGTCGACCGATATGGAGTTGGCGGCGGGCACCCGCGGCAGACCCGGCATGGTCATGATGTCGCCGCAGACTACGACCAGGAACTCGGCGCCCGCCGAGATCCGGACTTCGCGGATCGGTACCGCAAAATCGGTTGGCGCGCCCTTGAGGCTGGGATCGGCCGAGAAGCTGTATTGGGTTTTTGCCATGCACACCGGGTAATGGCCGAAACCGGTATCCTGGAGATGGGCGATCTGATCGCGCACCTTCTTGTCGGCGACCACCACGTCGGCGCCGTAGACCGACTCGGCGACGGTGGAAATTTTGTCCCACAGCGGCATGTCGTCCGGGTAGAGCGGTTTGAAATTCGACGGCTTCTCATCGATGACACGAACCACGCCATGAGCCAAGTCGGTGGCGCCGTCGCCGCCGCTACCCCAATGATCCGACGAAATTGCTTCGATGCCGAGCGCCTTGCAGCGTTCGATGACCGCGTTGACCTCGGCCTCGGTGTCGGCGCTGAAGGTATTGATCGCGACCACCGCCGGCACGCCGAACCGTTCGATATTCTGGATATGCTTCTCGAGGTTCGCCATGCCGGTCTCAAGGGCCGCGACGTTTTCTTTTTTGAGATCTTCCTTGGCGACGCCGCCGTGCATCTTGAGCGCCCGAATCGTCGCCACCAGCACCACGCAATCTGGCTTGAGGCCGGCCTTGCGGCATTTGATGTCGAAGAACTTCTCGGCCCCGAGATCGGCGCCGAAGCCCGCCTCGGTGACAATGTAGTCGGCGAGTTTGAGGGCCGTGGTGGTCGCCAGTACCGAGTTGCAGCCGTGGGCAATATTGGCGAACGGACCGCCGTGAATGAACGCCGGATTATGTTCGAGCGTTTGTACCAGGTTGGGCGCCAAGGCGTCTTTGAGCAGTGCCGCCATGGGCCCCTGGCCCTTGAGCTGGTGGGCGCGAATCAAGGTGCGGTCGCGGGTCTGGCCGACGATGATGTTGCCGAGGCGGGTCTGCAGATCGGCGAGGTCGGTGGCCAGGCAGAAAATCGCCATGACCTCGGACGCCACGGTGATGTCGAAGCCGTCCTCGCGGGGAAAACCGTTGCCGACACCACCCAGGGAGTTGGTGATCTGGCGCAGCGCCCGGTCATTCATATCCAGAGCCCGGCGCCAGGTGACGCGGCGTTGGTCGAAGTCGAGTTCATTGCCCCAATAGATGTGATTATCGACCAACGCGGCGAGCAGATTGTTGGCCGTAGTGATGGCGTGGATATCGCCGGTGAAATGGAGATTGATGTCCTCCATGGGCACGACCTGGGCGTAGCCGCCACCGGCGGCGCCGCCCTTGACCCCGAAACACGGTCCCAGGCTGGGCTCGCGCAGGCACATCATGGCCTTCTTGCCGATGGCGTTAAGACCGTCGCCGAGGCCGACCGAGGTGGTAGTCTTACCCTCGCCGGCCGGAGTTGGGGTAATCGCGGTAACCAGGATCAGCTTACCGTCCGGCTTATCGGCCAGGGTCTTGATGTAGTCGAGTGAGACCTTGGTCTTGTAGTGACCATAGGGTTCGAGGTGCTCGGGCGCGATACCGAGCTTGTCATGGGCGACATCGACAATCGGGCGCATGGTTGCGGCCTGGGCGATTTCGATATCGGATTTGGGGTTGGCGTGTTGCGAACTCGACATGCTGTTGTGGTCTCCGGTCCTGAATTGATTCTGCCGCGGCGTACCAGCTTTTTCCTAGGAATATCCTGTCCGGTTCGCCACCTTTTCAGGCACCGCGAAGATGGCTCAACCGAATGTGCGTGAGGGCGGCGGAAACTTAGCCTTTTGTGGGTTTGCGAGCAACGGAATTCAACGCCTAATCCGATGACGAATTTGCCATCTCCAGGGCGTCGTCATGGGCCGCCCGAATCGCTACGGCGACCTCGTTCAGCGGCGCGTCGAGAGCACTGTTGGGAACGACCAGACGGCCGCCGCGGACCAGGGGACCAAGGCTCGGCCGGGTGCCGCTACTGGCTTCCATATGAGCAAACAGGTCGGCGCTGTTGTCGAGCTCGATATAGATCAGTGGACGCAGGCGGTTGCCGGCCATGCGGACGCCGGCGATGAAGCGCCAGGGCACGGCGTCCATGCCCCATTCGCGAAACCAGATACCGTCGCCGTCGAGCACCATGGCGGGCCCGGTTGTGCTCGTGGTTCGGCGAACGTGAAAGAAGACCACCGCGGCAAGCGCCAGGGCGACGAGGCCAATGGTTTCACCGTCCGGTACGGAAGGTCCGGCCGCGATCAGGCTGACCACGC
Organism: uncultured Alphaproteobacteria bacterium; assembly: GCA_964645285.1. GTDB lineage: Bacteria > Pseudomonadota > Alphaproteobacteria > JAAXGF01 > JAAXGF01 > JAYZAP01. Next base: position 4,736 of record CAZYDR010000024.1, on the reverse strand, counting down.
CACTGGCCGCCAACAGGCCAGCGATGACCATGCCGTGGGTTCGCTTCCCGGTGAAACGCCGAATGTGACGGTGGCCGGCGGTTGTTTGGGCTCGTCGTTCATGGCGGCATCTCATGCAAAGAAAAGGGCACCGGGCGAATGGCCCGGTGCCCCATAGTAGGCGTTACGTCGATGCCACCCTAGTGGTGGCTGTCCAACGCTTTCTTGATGGTTTCATCATCTCCGTATTTGGCCAGTTTGTCGCGGTATTCGGCATTTTCGTGCTTGACCTGCCAGACGTGCCAGCCGATCCAAAGGACGACGGTAATCACCACCATGATGCCTTCGGTTCCGACCCACGGATAGATAACCGTAACGTCGGCCAGGTCGACGGCCCAGGTCTCGATCGGTGTAGTAGACATGATCTATCTCCTGTTTTTGCTGTCCGGGACTCAGCCGTGTTCCGCGCGTACGGCGGCGGCTACGTCTTCCCGCGCCTGGTCGGCTTCCTTGTTCGATTGGAAGTCGAGGCCAAGCAGTTCGATCTCCTTCGGAATGCGCAGCAAGTCCATGCTCGCGAGGATCTTAGCAACGATCCAGGCGGGAATGAAGCCAAGCACCCAGAACATGATGATGGCGCCGGCGAACTGGCCCCATGGGGTGATTTCCGCATAGCCCTCGTAAGGCGACGACGGATGACCCCAAAGCACGAAGCCAGCGATGATCAGGCCCCAGAAGCCGGCGTAACCATGGACCGCCACGGCGCCGACCGCATCGTCGATCTTGAACTTGTTCTCGACCCAGAAGTGCATCTTGTAGGCCAGGTACGTGCCAATGCCGCCGATGATCATGGCCTGGATCGGGTGGTAGAGATCGTTACCCGCGGAGGCCGTGATGATACCGGCGAGGCCGCCCGAATAGGTCCAGAAAGCATCGCCCTTGGACACCATGTAGCCGACCAGCATGCCACCCGAGAGCGACATCAGGAAGTTCACCGTGATCGCCCCGAGCGTTGTTGGCGTGAGGTAGATCGTTGTCGCGGTTTGGGTTGCGCCGGTGATCATACCGTCAATGTAGCCGGTGGTCGCAAGCGGAACGTTACAGGCCACGTAGAAGCCCCAGAAGCCGGTATAGATCAGGAACAGCCCGATGCAGACCAGCCAAGCGTTGTGCGGCGGGATGTCACGCGGCGTGCCGTCAGCGGCGAACTTGCCGAGACGAGGACCGAGCACCACCAGCACGCCGAGGGCGCAGCCGCCGGCAATGGCATGGATGACACCCGAGGCATAAGCGTCGTGATAGCCGAGAATTTCGACCATCCAGCCGCCGTAGCTCCAACCCCAGGCGGCGTCGATCGACCAGGTGACCGAACCGATGAGGATGGCGAAAATCCAGAACGCGAAGGAGCGAATTCGCTCGATCACCGCGCCCGAGACGATCGACGCCGCGGTCCAGGCGAACAGCAGGAAGGCGGCCCAGAACACGCCGCTGATACGGTCGTCGAGGCGGGGACCCATGCCTTCGCTCCACGGCGTATAGCCCGAGGCGAAATCAACCGGGTGGCCGATGCCACCGGTGATGCCGGGACCGCCGGCGAAGGCCCAGTAAATCCACCAGCCGAAGAGGAACCAGGTGATGGTGACCAGCGGGATCAGCATCGAGTTCTTCATCAGCGTGTGCATGTGATTTCTGCGCCGGCTCGCACCCACTTCGTACATGCAGAAGCCGACGTGGATCAGGAACATCAACGCGACCGTGATCCAATAGTAAAACTCAGTAAATACGGTTGTTAGCGCACCAACATCGTTATCCATGATCTACCCCCGTCCTAGGTTAGGCGGTTCATCGGGAGCCCCGCCCGGCCACTCCCACTCGAAAATTCACTCAATCTTCCCCGTATTGAAGTCCCGGCGTCGTGATGACCTCAAAGAGAGAAAGATTGTCGGTTGGAATGGATTCGCGTTACAATGGGTCAAACGAGATATCCCATAGGGGATAGAATAACCTCCGGTGGATGGCCGTATTGGGAGGCGCGAGCATCTATTTTCCTGTGAAAACAGTGTGTTGGAAGACATACAGCAGCGCAAGATGGTTGGGGAAAAATGCGAGTTCTGATAGCAGACGAGCATGCTTTATTTCGCGAAGGCCTACGTCATGTAGTAGCCGAAGTGGATACGACCCCCAAAATCTGTGAGGCTGATTCCTATAATTCGGCCCTGAAACAGATAAAAAAACTCGCCGCTTTCGATCTTGCGCTGGTCAGTCTTAGCCTTCCCGGCACGCTCGGGTTCGAAGATATAGGCACTCTGGCTCGGTTACTTGGAAACGCACCGCTGATAGCGCTGTCGGCGTCCGAGGACCCGGCCGATGTTGGCCGCACCTTGGCCCATGGGGGGCGCGGCTATGTCTTGAAGTCGGCCCGCGCCGAGGTTCTTCAGCATGTGCTGTCTCTGGTTCTGGCAGGTGAGATTTATGTGCCGCCAATTGTCATGACCCGGGCCGGCCTGTCTGGTGATGTCGACGTGGCGGTCGATACAAGCGCCAATCTGTTCGACAAGCTGACGCCGCGCGAAAGCGAGGTTCTCGACCGGCTCATCGATGGTCTGTCCAACAAAGCCATCGCCCAGGAACTGTCCATTGGCGAGGGTACGGTCAAGGTTCATCTCAAGGCTGTGCTGCGCAAGCTCGATGTCGCCAACCGCACCCAGGCGGCGACCCTGGCGCTTCGCCTCGGCTGGCCCGGTGGGGCTGTTGGCGCGGCGCATGGGGCATGAGCGAGCAATCCGACAACCAGTTTCGCACCCGCTTCATCGGCTGGCAATGCCGTGTGCGCCAGCATGCCATGCGCCAGTATGACGGCCGGCCGTCACCGGGCATGCGGCCGCGGGTGACGGCGGTCGATGGTCATGAGATTTCGCCCGCCGTCATCGTCATTCTCATAGAGGCCGATGCAGCCGGGTCCGCCGCCCAGTTTCGCCATATCGTCAAGAAGACCCATGATCCCGAAAAACGCCACGGTGACGGGCTCAGGATTTTGTCGTCGGCCTACTATCAGACCTCACGGCAGTTCAACGGTGTCATGACCGCATTGTTCGTCCCGGACTCGAAACTCGCCGTCAGGCTGGTCGAGGCCGGCCAATGCGTGCTCGAATTCGACCAGTTCAACCAGCGCTATTCACTACCCTCGGCGGTCACCATCCTGGCCGAGGACGATCCGGCCTACCAGTCGACCTATTGGCACAACGCCATGTTCAATCCGTCGTTGCCTGGGGCACCGTGCATCGTCGCCTTCACCCCGGACTGGTCCCTGGCCTCGGAATGACCGACGCCTACCCGCTCAAACCGGGAAATCCCTAGAACTTCTTGTACGCTTCCTTGAGGGCGACCAGCGGGTGGTTCGGTGACATCTGGAACTTGATCAGCAGTTCGCGGGCCATCATGTCCCGGTCCTGCTGGTTGTCGGGCAGTTCCACGTCCTCGGGCACCGTGACCCAGCCGTTGATGTTGCGGTCGAACACCGCCGAGCGGCCTTCCTCGTAGCCCATGTGGATGTCCTCGAGCCAGTTGAGGTCATCCCAGCCCATGATCTCCAGGTACTTCTGGAGGAACGGGGTGATGCGCGAGTAGTCGGGCAGCAGGTTGATGTCGTAGCGATAGCCGATGTGCTGGCCGATTTCCTGTTCGCGGTCGGTGTCGATGCCGTCCGTGTTGAGGAAGCGGTCGATATCTTTGTCTTCGCTCATATCGGCTCTCCTAATAACGGGTCATGTCGGGACGACCGACCGTGTGCTGGGTCCCGGCGAGCGGCACCATGGCCATGGCGGAAGCCTCCATGGTCAGGGCCGCGAGATCCTCGGGTTCCAGCGAGTGAACGTCGGTTTTGCCGCAGGCCCGCGCCATCATCTGACATTCGATGGTCAGGGTGTGCAGGAAGTTGTAGACCCGCTCGGCCGCCTCGTCCGGGTCGAGTCGGGCGCGCAAGGCGGGGTCCTGGGTCGCCACGCCAACCGGGCAACGTCCGGTGTGGCAGTGGTAGCAGTAACCCGCCTCGACGCCGACCTCGTTGGGGAAGTCGGCCTCGGGGATGTCCTTGTTGCAGTTCAGCGCCATCATGGCCGAGGTGCCGATGGCCACCGCGTCGGCGCCGAGTGCCAAAGCCTTGGCCAGGTCGCCGCCGTTACGCACGCCGCCGGCGTAGATCAGCGTGATGTCGTCGGCCTTGCCGAGTTCGTCGATGGCCTTGCGGGCCTGACGGATGGCGGCGATGCCGGGCACCCCGGTCTCCTCGGTGGCAAGGTGCGGGCCGGCGCCGGTGGAGCCTTCCATGGCGTCGATATAGATCGAGTCCGGGTTGCACTTGACCGCCATGCGGACATCGTCGAAGACCCGGGCCGAACCGAGCTTGAGCTGGATCGGAATCTGGCCGTCGGTGGCTTCGCGGATCTCCTCGATCTTGAGGGAGAGATCGTCGGGGCCGAGCCAGTCCGGGTGGCGCGCCGGCGAGCGCTGGTCGATACCGGCGGGCAGGGAACGCATCTCGGCCACCTGGTCGGTGACCTTCTGGCCCATGAGGTGGCCGCCGAGGCCGACCTTACAGCCCTGGCCGATGAAGAACTCGCAGCCGTCGGCCAGTTGCAGGTGATGCGGGTTGAAGCCGTATCGCGACTGGATGTTCTGATAGAACCACTTGGACGAATAGCGCCGCTCGTCGGGGATCATGCCGCCCTCGCCCGAGCAGGTCGCCGTGCCGGCCATGG
>CAZYDR010000023.1:24190-39403 GCA_964645285.1 uncultured Alphaproteobacteria bacterium | reverse complement strand
TCAAGCTGCTTGTCGGGCCCAAAAAATGGTAATGGCGGTGGTCAGCCGCTCGATTACCGCGGCGTGGGCCTCGATGTGCCGGTCCAGGTTCCGCGATGTTTCCTCCACGTCGGTGACATCAAGGGCGATGCCGACGGTTTTACCATCGAGTGGCGATTCAGTAATCTCAAGTAGCCGCCGGGCGCCATCGACGATGACGTGATGAGCGGCGGACCGGACGTCGTCGGAGATCAGCGCCTGCGCCGCTAACTCGCGCGCCTTATGGGCTTCGGCCACCAGTTCAATGCCGGCGCCGGCGGTGGCGCTGGCTGCATCGGTCTCGACGATGTCCGCATAGGCCCTGTTGCAATAGATCAGGGTTTGATCGCCGTCGCGACGCCCTAGGGGCAGGCGCAGGGGCAGGGTGTCGAGGATGTCGCGCAGATCGTCGCGTTCGGTCGCCGTGGCGGCGGCGGCGGCCGTGGTGTCGCTGACGTCACGCAGCCACACAACGAGCCCGATATTGTTATCGGCGTTGCCGGCCACCGCCTCGACGCTGCGGCTGCCGTCGGCCGTCTCGACAGTCATGGCGAAGCTATTGTTGCTGGTCCCGGAACGAAGCGCCTCAAGGGCGCCGGTCAGGCGCGCGGCGTGGTCACTGGCGAGGCCGGCGACGAAATCGTCGAACCCGCTACCGGGCTCAAGGCCGAGATGGTCGGCGAAATTGGCCGCTCTATGTTCGTCGCTCCGATCCGCGTTCCGGTGACACCAGACGCCGGGGGCGGTCGCCGACAAGGCCTCAAGGCTATTGATTTCGGCGGCGAGGCGTTGGGCCTCCGCATCGCCGCTACGACTCGCCGCGAACAGCCAGAATAGCATTGCCGCGAAGCAGGTTCCGGCGAAGACGGCAATGACAAGGAAGACGGTGGCGGTGGTTGCCCATGCCCCCACAATGCTGGCCAGCAACACCAATACGGCGATCAGGGCGAGTCCCCAGAATAGCCCCGTCAACCGTCGATTATTTGGTTCCAGGGACAACCCCTCAAAAACTTAGGGGCGAATCATTCATTTCGCAAGCGGGCGTGACACGATGCCGGTTGGCGCAAGCGAAATCGGCACCCATTGATCAATAGCGGTACTGTTCGGGTTTGAAGGGGCCGGCGACATCGAGGCCCAGGTAGTCGGCCTGTCTCGTGGTCATGGTCGTCAGGGTGACGCCGAGTTTTTCAAGGTGAAGGGTCGCGACCTTCTCGTCGAGGTGCTTGGGCAGCACGTATACCTTGTTTTCATAGGCCTCGGTGTTGTTCCACAGCTCGATCTGGGCCAGCACCTGGTTGGTGAAGGAGCAGCTCATGACGAAGCTGGGATGGCCAGTGGCGCAGCCCAGGTTCACCAATCTACCCTTGGCCAGCACGATGAGGCGCTTGCCGTCGGGGAAGGTGACTTCGTCGACCTGGGGCTTGACCTCGTCCCACTTCATGTTCTCGAGAGCGGCGATTTGGATCTCGCTGTCGAAGTGGCCGATGTTGCAGACGATGGCGCGATCCTTCATGGCCCGCATGTGATCCAGGGTGATGACGTCCAGATTGCCGGTAGCGGTGACGAAAATATCGCCGAGCGGCGCCGCCTGCTCCATGGTCACGACTTCGTAGCCCTCCATGGCCGCCTGCAACGCGCAGATCGGGTCGATCTCGGTGACCATCACGCGGGCGCCCTGGCTGCGCATACTGGCCGCCGAGCCTTTGCCGACATCGCCGAAGCCGCAAACCACCACGATCTTACCGGCGATCATCACATCGGTCGCCCGCTTGACGCCGTCGACCAGGCTCTCGCGAACGCCGTAAAGATTGTCGAACTTCGACTTGGTGACCGAGTCATTGACGTTGATGGCTGGTGACAACAGCGTCCCGTCGCGCTCCATCTCGTAGAGGCGATGCACGCCGGTGGTGGTTTCTTCCGACAGGCCGCGGACGTCAGCCATGAGATCACCATGGTCCTGATGCATCATCAGGGTGAGGTCGCCACCGTCATCGAGGATCATGTTGGGCCGCCAGTCATCGGGCGCGATGATGGTCTCGCGGATGCACCATTCGGCCTCTTCCTCGGTTTCGCCCTTCCAGGCGAACACCGGAACACCGGTGGCCGCGATGGCCGCCGCCGCGTGGTCCTGGGTCGAGAAGATGTTGCACGAACTCCACCGGACCTCGGCGCCAAGCGCGGTCAGGGTTTCGATCAGCACGGCGGTTTGCACGGTCATGTGCAGGCAGCCGGCGATGCGCGCGCCCGTGAGTGGCTTCGACGCGCCGTATTCTTCACGCAGCGCCATGAGACCCGGCATCTCGGTTTCGGCGATGCTGATCTCCTTGCGCCCCCAGTCCTTGAGGGAAATGTCGGCGACCTTGTAGTCGGCGGTCTCGGTCATGAAGTTCTCCAGGCAGGTAGGGGGGGGGTATATGTTCGCGGGACGCCGGACTATAGGCAATTTTACCCCTGAGTCCAGTGCCGCGGCGGCGCTCAGGCGACCGCGTTGAAGTCGTCGAGCAGGGCGGCGATGACGCCGGAGTCCGACTGTTCCATCATGGTTCGCACCCGCCTGGTCGCTTCGTCGAGGCTGAGCGAGCGAATGCGCTGTTTGACCAGGGGCAGACCGATGGGCGACATGGACAGTTCGCGAATGCCGAGGCCGAGCAACAGAGCGCTGTAACGCGGGTCGCCGGCGATCTCGCCGCAGATGTTGACCGGGATGCGGGCGCGCAATGCCGCCTCGGTGGCGAACTGCATGACCCGCAGTACCGCCGGGTGCAGCGGATCATAAAGCGCGGCCACCTGATCGTCGCCCCGGTCGATGGCTAGGGTGTACATGGTCAGATCGTTGGTCCCGATGGAAAAGAAATCACAGACCCGGGCCATACCGTCGGCGGCCAGGGCGGCGGCCGGCACTTCGATCATGATGCCGAGCTGCGGCAGAGGGTCAGACATGGCAACCCGACGACGGCGCAGGCGACGCACCACTTTGTCCATGGCCTCGCGCACCTTACGGACTTCGGACGTCGAACTGATCATCGGCAGCAGGATGCGGATGGGTCCGTGGGCGCTGGCCCGCAGCATGGCCGCAAGCTGGGTTTCGAGCAGTGCACGAACCTTGAGCGATAGTCGAATAGCCCGCAGGCCGAGCGCCGGATTGGGGCTCTCCATGATGTGCTCGGCCAGGGAGAAGGCAAGCTTGTCGCTGCCTGCATCAAGGGTGCGCAGTGTTACCGGGCGTCCGTCCATGGCCTCGATGATGTCGCGCAGGCCTTCGTACTGTTCGTCTTCCGTCGGCACCTGCTCGCGGTTCATATACATGAACTCGGTGCGCACCAAGCCAATGCCTTCGGCGCCGGCGTTGAGGGCGACCTGGACCTCGCCCGGGAGTTCAAGGTTGGCGCGCAAGGCGATCTCGACCTTGTCTCGGGTGATGGCCGGTAGTTCCTTGAGCCGTGAGAGCCGGCGGTGGCGGCGCTCCATCTCGGCCTGGCGCGACCTGAAATGGGCCAGGGTTGTGGTCTTGGGGTTGACCACCACGCGACCGGCGCTGCCGTCGACCACGACCACATCGCCTTGGCGTACGTCATGGATCAGGCTGGTGATGCCGGAGACCGCGGGCAGGCCGAGGGATCGCGCCATGATCCCCGTGTGACCCTGGGGGCCACCAAGAGCGGTAGCGAATCCGGCAACCTTCTCGGGATTCATCAAGGCGGTATCAGCGGGGCTCAGTTCTTCAGCGATGATGACCGTGCCCTCGGCCAGGTCGGAGAACGCCTGGAACGGCACCGCCATGAGGGCGCGCAGCAGACGGTTTCCGACATCGCGCACATCCTGGACCCGGGCTGACAGGTAGTCGTCCTTCATCTCAGCGAAAGCCTGAGTGATCTCGGTCAGTTCGTCGGCCACGGCGGACTCAGCGTTGACCGCATCTTTGGCGATCCGTTGATCGACACCGCGCACCAGGCGTGAGCTACCGAGCATCAGCGCATGGGCGTCGAGCAGGTAGCCGAGTTCCTCGGCGGCGCCGCTGGGCAGGGCTCGGGCTTTGGCGCGCAACTTCTCGACCTGTTTGCCGGCGCGAGTGACCGCATCGGCGAAGCGCTGCCGTTCAGCCTCGACGGCGCCGGCCTCAATGTTGTGCTTGGGCACTTCGAAGGCGCCGGGTTCGACCACATGGGCGGGGCCGATGGCTATGCCCGGGGCCACGGCGATGCCGTCAAAATGATGCTCTTCCGATCGCTTGCGCCGGGCTGCCGGTCTGGTGGTCACGGTCAGTCTTCCTCGAACTTGCCGGTCACCAGCCCGGCGAGGGCGTCGACCGCTTGCGTCGCTTGGCGCCCACTGGCCGCGACTTCGATCTTACTGCCCTGGCTGGCGGCCAGCATCATCAGCCCCATGATCGACAGCCCCGATACTTCGGTGCCATCCTTGGCAACGGTGATTTCCGCATCGAACGTACCGGCGGTCTTGACGAACAGAGCGGCGGCGCGGGCATGAAGGCCGCGCTGGTTGGCGATGGTCATCACTTGACGAATGGTCTTGCCCTCGCCGCTCATGATCGGGTCGCGGTCCACGGTCAGCCGTCCCCGTTGAGCAGGGTGCTGGCGACGTTGATGTATTTGCGGCCGGCCTCCTGGGCGCTGGCCACGGCGCCGGCCAGGTCGTCGCTGTCGCGGGTGCTGGCCAGTTTGATCAACATGGGCAGGTTCATGCCGGCGATGACTTCCACGTTGGACTTGTCGAGGACCGATATGGCCAGGTTCGACGGCGTGCCGCCGAACATATCGGTCAGCAGGATCACACCGTTGCCGTCATCGACAGCGTCAACCGCATCGAGAATTTCCTGGCGGCGCTGTTCCATGTCATCGTCGGGACCGATACAGACCGCGCGCACGTTCGACTGCCGGCCGACAACGTGCTCGGTGGCGGCAATGAATTCCTCCGCCAGGCGGCCGTGGGTAACCAAAACCATTCCGATCATGACGCGTCCATCCCTGGATTATGTCTCGCTGACCCGCAACACCATCCACCGAGGATGGCTGTCACGGTGCGACGAGCGTATTATTATCCACCGCGTTGATGGCGATACGTACCTTGGCGGCGGCCGATGCCGCGTCGGGCGCCAGACTTAAGCATCGCACTTCAATCCCCAGCAAGATGCAGACCACCGGCTCCGGCAGACGGTCTATCGCTTCGTCATCGACCAGGTCAACAACCATGGCGATCCGGGCACTGCCCAATGCCGGCAATCGGACGAGGCCGACACCTCGGACTTCGATCATGCCATGAATGTTGGCCGGCGCGCGCGCCACCAGAGTAGCACCCTCGGTCGTCAGGTCGACCCTGTCATCGGCCACCAGTCCGGCGCCGCCGTCGATCAGGCGCAACGCCAGGTCGGATTTGCCGCTGCCCGGCGGTCCGCGCAACAGCACGCCGTGGCCGTTAATTTCAACGCAGGTGCCGTGAACTTGACTCGACATGGCGGAAGGGTGGGCCGTCCGCCTCGGTCTGTCAATCGAAGGAAACTAGGCGAAAGTGATTAGGCGGTGTGGCTGGCCGCGGACTCGGTCAGCAGCATATATAGCGCGTCGGCGCTGTCGGAGCCACGAAGTTTCTCGCAGATCGCTTTGTCGCGCAGGAGCCGAGATACCCGGGCCAGGGCCTTGAGGTGGTCGGCGCCTGCCGACTCGGGGGCCAGCAACAAAAAAATCAGGTCCACCGGCTGATCGTCGACGGAATCAAAATCGATCGGCCTCGAGAGTCGGGCGAACAGGCCATGGAGGCGTGACAGATCGGGCAGCTTGCCGTGAGGGATGGCAATGCCGACGCCGACGCCGGTCGTCCCCAGCCGTTCCCGTTCGAGTAGCGTGTCGAATATTGCCCGCTCATGGAGGCCGGTCAGTTTCGCGGCGCGGCTCGAAAGTTCCTGCAACGCCTGCTTCTTACTGCTTGCCTTGAGATCGGCAATAACCCCGTCGATACTGACCAGGTCAGCGATTTCCATATTTTATTATTCCTCGTCGGCGGCAGTGCCATCGCCGCCTTTGTGATGATCGCGTATTTTTCTTTTATGGCGGCGCAACTGTTTTTCGAGATGTTCCGCCGCGGTGTTGAAGCTAGTGTGAATATCGGCGTCGTCGGCCTGACTCTCCCATTCTAACCCCTTGCCCACATGAACCCGGATGTGGGTGCGGAACAAGGCGCCTTCGTGGGCAAACGAGACCTGGGCGTCAATGGCGTGATCAAAATATTTTGTGACGCCGCTTTCCAGGCGGTCGCTCACATGACCGCGCAACGAATCGCCGACATCGATCTGCTGGCCGATTACCTTAATTTGCATAACAAATGAGTTCCAAATAGCGACGGCACAAGGGCTGCTCGGTAGCCGGCCGACAATCGAGAATCAGGTCCGGTAATAATTGATTACAGTCCTGCGCAGGGTCAGCCGGTTTCTGAGAGGGCTGGAACATAGTTCCGCCTAATTGCCAAGTCAATAGCACCGGAATCGGTTCGTCGCGTCTCGGTTTGCGCACCGAAACGTCCTAGCGATCAGCTCATGCCGGCACGCTTCTGGCGCCTGCGCTGCACCGACGAGGGAATGTGCATGGCCTCGCGGTATTTGGCGACCGTGCGCCGGGCAATATCGATGCCCTCGTCCTTGAGCGCGGCGGTGAGGCCGTCATCGGACAGGGTGCGATTGGCGTCCTCGCCGTCGATCAACGCCTTGATGCGGTGGCGCACCGCTTCGGACGAGTGGCTGGCGCCGGCGCCATTGCTGCTGGGAATCGCGGTAGTGAAGAAGTAGCGCATCTCGAAGGTGCCGCGCGGGGTGATCATGTACTTGTTGGCGGTCACCCGGCTGACCGTGCTCTCGTGCATCTCGATGGCGCCGGCGATGTCGCGCAGCACCAGGGGACGCAGATATTCGATGCCATGGTTCAGGAACATTTCCTGCTGGCGCACCAGTTCGCTGGCGACCCGCAGAATGGTGGTCGCCCGCTGGGCCATGGATTTGACCAGCCAGTTGGCCGAATGCAGGCATTCGGAAATAAATTCTCTGTCCTGCTTGCAGGTGGTCTGCTTGCTGATGCGCGCGTAATAGCGCTCGTTGACCAGAACCCGGGGCAGGGTGTTGCTGTTAAGCTCGACGATCCAGTCGCCCCCCGGCCCCTGTCGGACCATGACATCGGGCACCACGGTCTGGGCGATCTCGCTGCCGAAGGCCAGCCCCGGCTTGGGGTCGAGCGCCCGGATTTCGGCCAGCATATCGATGAGATCTTCGTCGTCCACGGCGCAGCGCCGCTTGAGCGTGGCCAGGTCATGGGCGGCGAGTAGATCGAGATTGTCGAGCAGCGCCGCCATGGCGGGATCGAGGCGGTCGCGTTCGCGTAGCTGCAAGGCCAGACACTCCCGCAGGTCGCGGGCGAACACCCCGGTGGGTTCGAGGCGCTGAAGCTTGTCGAGAGCGCGCTCGATCAGACCCTCATCGCAACCGAGGCGCTCGGCGGTGGTCTCGAGGGCGCCGTCGATGTAACCGGCGTCGTCGACCATATCCACAAGATGGGCGCCGATGACCCGGTCGACCGGGTCATCGAGTTCGACGTTGAGCTGGGCTAGCAGGTGGTCGCGCAGGCTGATCTCGCCGGCTGGCGCGTAGTCGGCGCCGCCGACTACGCCGCTGCCCAGATTGCGCCATGGCTCCATGACGGTCGACGCCGGGACCTCGTCGCCGGCATCGCCGTTCCACATATTGTCGTAATCGGAATCCAGGTCCGCGCCCGGTACTTCAACCGGCGCGTCGTCGTTGACGGTTTCAGTCTCGGCGATCTCGACCGCGTCGCCGTCGGCGGCGCTATCGCTTTCGGCCAGTTCGAGCAGCGGATTTTCCTCGAGCTGCTCATCCACATAGGCGGAGATTTCGAGATTGGTGAGTTGCAGCAGCTTGATCGCCTGCTGGAGCTCGGGCGTCATGACCAGGGACTGGCTCTGGCGTGCCTCGAGACGGGGACTTAATGCCACTACGCGGCCCCCCTAAAACGATTTAGAGACTGAAGCGCTCGCCCAGGTAGACCCGCCGGACATCCTCGTCGGAGACGATCTCCGAGGGTGTGCCTTCCATCAGCACCGAGCCGTCGTGCAGGATGTAGGCACGGTCGATGATGTCCAGAGTCTCGCGCACATTGTGCTCGGTAATCAGCACGCCGATGCCGCGATCCTTGAGGTGCGACACCAGGTCGCGAATGTCCGACACCGCGATCGGGTCGATGCCCGCCAGGGGTTCGTCGAGCAACATGAAGCTGGGCTGGGATGCCAGGGCGCGGGCAATCTCGGCGCGGCGTCGCTCGCCACCCGACAAGGCCAGGGCCGGGGTGCGCCGCAAATGGGTGATGGAGAATTCGGCGAGCAGGTTGTCGAGCATGTTCTCGCGCTTCTCGCGGATCGGTTCGACCACTTCGAGCACGGCGCGGATATTGTTCTCCACGGTCATGCCGCGAAAAATCGACGGCTCCTGGGGCAAATAGCCCACCCCCATACGCGCCCGGCGGTACATGGGCAGGTCGGTAACATCGTGACCATCGAGGACGATGGTTCCGTAGTCGGGGGCGATCAGTCCGGTAATCAGGTAGAAGCATGTGGTCTTGCCGGCGCCGTTGGGTCCTAAAAGCCCGATCGCTTCGCCGCGCTGCACGGATAGACTGACCCCGCGCAGAACGGGTCGCTTGCGGTACTCCTTGCCGAGGTTCTCGGCGACCAGGCCTGAGTTATCGCTCACCAGCCGTGCCGGCCCGTCATCGCCGTCCGGCATGTCCGCCGGCCCTGCCTGCGATTGGTCCGTCACCGATTGATTCCGTTAACCATCAACCCGGTCTACTCCGAGTTATCGTCGCTTGGTACAAACAAAGCCTTAACGCGCCCATCATCTCCGGTTTCCGTATTTGCACCGGTGGTGCCCTTTACGCCACCCAGCATCCTGCTTTCGCCCGTGGTCAGGTTCATAATCAGGTGATCTCCCCGAATCACGTTGTCGCCCCGGGTTAAAACCACGGAGCCAAACAATTCTACCGTATCAGCCTCGACGTTGTAGACCCCTTTTTTGCCCTGGGCCATTTCCTCGGGCGACGACAGGAAGACGTCACCGACGGCCTCAATGAGGCGGATAGCGTTTTCACCCTCCGCATTGGCCTTGTAGTGGACCGCCAACTGGGCCGCGCGCAGGTTCAACTCGCCCTGTACTGCATCCACGGCGCCGCGAAAAACAGCGATGTTGGCGTCCTGCTGAACCTCGAGCGAATCAGCGGTGATTTCGATGGGAAGTGAGGTGTCGTAACCATTGCCGACTTGGGCCGGCACCGGTGTCGTGGCCACCAGAAGTGCTACGGCGACCATAAACACGTAACGCATCAAGTTCCCGCCTTGGGATAGAGGGTCATGCGCACCTGGCCTTCGAAGTGAATGGTTTTGCCATCATCGACCATGCGGAAGCTGTTGGCGTTGAGGGTGCCGAACGGTCCCTGGGCTTCCACCGGCACGGTGCCGTGGGCGAGGCTGGCGGCCAGATCGATGAGGGCGCTTTCGGTGCGGAACTCGAAGCCCTGGTCGGAGAAGATATTGACCGCGCCTTCGAGGGCCAGAGTCTCGGCCTTGCGCTTCAGGGTGCCTGAGTCGGCGGTCAGGGCCAGCCATGTGCCCTCGTTGAGCAGGATATCCGCCTGGGGTTTGGTCAGCAGGATGATGTCCGGATCGTCGTCATCCTGGGCCGCCAGCTCGGCGGTCAGGGTGTAGGGCTGGTCCTTGTCGTCGGCGCCGATGTAGCGGGCGTTGGTCATGAACACGTTCTCGTCGAGACCAACGCCGATGCTGGCGAACGACAGAGGAATACTGTCGTCGTCGCCGCGCAGGTAAGGCCAGGTCACGACCATGGCGACCAGGATCAGGGCGCCGAGGGGCAGGATGAGTTTCATCATGCCGACGAAGCGGCTGTAGCGGACGCTTTCGGTAATCGCCCGCGGCGTCGCGACGATGCGCGCGCTGAAACCGCGCGGCTGTGCGTCAATGGTCGGATGAAAATCACTGTTCAGCGTCATGGTTTCGAAAGCCCAGTCAGGCACATCGACGCGACCGTCGCGAGGGCGCGTCTACCACGGTTAATTATGGGTCCGATGAGCCGCCGATTCAATGGTTTAGGCCAGGGTTCCGATTGCAGATTGTCCGCACCGACGCTGATTTGACTCAGTGGGCAAAGATATCCGGCGCGTCCCAGCCCGCCAGATCGAGTGCGGCCCGGGCCTGGAGGAAGCCGAAGCAGGCGGCGGCGATCTCGGTCCGGCCTTCCCGCGCCAGCACCACGTCGAGCTTCTCGCGCAGGGCATGGAGGTGGAGCACATCGGACGCCGCGTAGGCCATCTGCTGCTCGGTCAGGTCTTCGGCGCCCCAGTCCGACGACTGCTGCTGCTTCGACAACTCGACGCCGAGCAGGTCGCGGCACAGGTCCTTGAGGCCGTGGCGGTCGGTGTAGGTGCGGGTCATCTTGGAGGCGATCTTGGTGCAGTAGATCGGGCCCACGTCGATGCCCAGGTGGCGCTTCATGGTGGTCAGATCGAAGCGCGCGAAATGAAACAATTTGGTCACGGCCGGATCGGTCATCAGGGCGGCAAGGCGGGGCGCGTTGTAGTCACCCTTGGCGAACTGCACCAGGTGGCTGACGCCGTCTCCGGCCGACAACTGGACCAGGCACAGGCGGTCGCGCCTGGGATCGAGACCCATGGTTTCCGTATCGACGGCCACGGCATCGCCGAAATCAAGGCTTTCGGGCAGGTCGCCCCGGTGCAGGTGTATGGTCATCAAAGTACGTTTCGTCTGTGTTGGGTCCGGTTCGGCGGGGGCCGTAACCGGGAATTGGTGCCCAGGAGAAGACTCGAACTTCCACGACCTTTCGGCCACTAGCACCTGAAGCTAGCGCGTCTACCAATTCCGCCACCTGGGCTCCGGAAACGAGCCGTCAAGTAGCCTTAACCCCGGTCCGATGTCAACCGCCCATTGGCCGTGGGTGCCCTGAGGCGCAGGGCGGTGTCACCAGGCGTTGCGCGGGCCACGTTGGGCGCTATGATTGGCCGTCTCGAATGGACGGTTGGTGGTTGAAGGAGAAGTGCGCTATGGAACGGGGTCGCCTGGTTACGGTTTTCGGCGGTTCGGGATTTCTCGGCCGTCACCTGATTCAACGGTTTGCTCAGGCCGGCGCCCGCATCCGCGTGGTCAGCCGCAGCCCGGATCACGCCATCCACCTGCAGCCTTTGGGCGACGCTGGCCAGATTGCCTTGATGTATGGCGGCCTTGGCGACCCTGACGTTGTTACCCGGGCCGTGGCGGGCGCCGACGTGGTGATCAATCTGGCGGGCATCCTCTACGAATCCCGGTTCTACGAATCGCTCTATGGTCCCGGCGGGCAGACCTTTCAGGCGGTCCATGTGGACGGCGCCCGGCGTCTTGCCGAGGCCGCCACTGATGCCGGGGTGTCGCGCTTCATCCATGTCTCGGCCATCGGCGCGGCCACGGATTCACCGGCCCGCTACGGGCGCAGCAAGGCGGCCGGCGAGGCGGCGGTGCGCCGCGCCCTTTCCGATGCCACGATTCTGCGGCCCAGTATCCTGTTCAGTCCCGAGGACGACTTCTTCAATCGCTTCGCCACTCTGTCGCAGTTTACCCCGGTGCTGCCGTTGATCGGCGGCGATCCGTTCGATGAGCGCATGTTCGCCGGCTATATGTTCAAGGGCCACCGTTTCGGCGGTGGCACCACCCGGTTCCAGCCGGTCTATGCGGGGGACGTGGCCGAAGCGGCCTTGCGTTGCGCCGGGGACTCGGCAACTAAGGGCCGGACCTATGAACTCGGTGGACCCCGGCAATACAGCTTCCGCGATCTGCTGGTGTTCATCCTCGGTGAAATCGGCCGTCGCCGCCTGTTGCTGCCGGTGTGGTTCTGGGTCGCCAGCATCAAGGGCTGGTTCCTCGGATTCCTGCCGACGCCGCCCCTGACGTCGGATCAGGTGGCCATGCTCAAGCGCGATAATGTGGTGACCGAGGGCGCCTTGGGTTTGACCGACCTCGGCATCACGCCAACGGCGGTCGAGGCGATTGTTCCCGGCTATCTCGCCCGCTTCCGCTCCGGCGGGAAGTAGTTAGATCATCCCGCCGTAGGCCAGCCACAGCAAATAGCCGCCGAGCGCCACCCGGTAGACCACGAAAGGGGTGAAGCCGGAGCGTTCGAGCCAGGCCATCATCACCCAGACGGCGCCCAGGGCCGCGGCAAAGGCGAGAATGGCGGCGGCCCCGGCCTGGATGGTCAGGGCCAGATCGCCGGCGCCGTGGAGCTTGTAGCCCATGAGCCCGCCGGCGGCGATGATGGTCGGGATCGACAGCAACATGGAGAAGCGCGCCGACTCGGTACGCTCATAACCGAGCACCCGGGCGGCGGTCATGGTGATGCCCGCCCGGCTGGTACCGGGAATCAGCGCCACGGCCTGAACTACGCCAATGAACAGGGCATGGGCCAGGGTCATGTGTTCGATCTTGCGGATCGTCATATTGGACCGGTCGGCGATGTAGAGCAGCACGCCGAACCCGGCCGTGGTCCAGCCGATCAGCACCGGTGAGCGGAGAATCGACAAGCCGAACGAGGTCAGGACGGCACCGGCCACCACCACGGGAATGGTAGCGACCACCACGTGGAATGCCAAGCGCAGGCCGGGATCGCGGTCGCGGTCGTTACGGCCGAGGCGGCCCAGGCCGCTGATCATCTGCCACACATCGCGGCGGAAATAGACAATGACCGCCCCCAGGGTGCCGACATGGACGGCAACGTCGATCATCGGCCCCTGATCGGGCCAGCCGGTAAACACCGGCACCAGAATCAGATGGGCCGATGAACTGATCGGCAGAAATTCAGTGATGCCCTGAACCAGGGCCAGAAGGGCCAATTGCAGTCCGGTCACCCGACGTCTCCCCCCGAAAATGGTCTCCTACCACTGGGAATGATCTTAACACGGGAGGGGAGTAGGGCACCACCGGATGAATTTAGGGCCGTAACGGCCTTTATTTTAGGTCGCAATTCCCATTTGCGCAAGATATGGTGATATTCACCACAGGTCATCTATACATATAGGTCACGATATATGACCTACCTGTGTTGATTTGGGTAGTTTGGTCGAAATGGCGTGGGAACCGGCTTCGCTGCCTACCGGGCGAGGCCCGCTGTCGTGCGCTGGATCGACGATTAACGGGCTGTTGGGGCCGGGGGTAAATTATCGTGGCGGAAAAGCTTCTGAAATTCGTATCGGTCGATCGCCAGTCGCCGGACAAGCGCGACCCCGCGGCGCGGCGCGGCGATTTTGGCGAAATCTATCAGGATTTCGACCCGGATCGGGCTGCTCAGCAGGCGGCGCGTTGTTCCCAATGCGGTATTCCCTATTGTCAGGTCCATTGCCCCCTGGCCAACAACATTCCCGACTGGCTCATGCTCGCCGCCGGCGGCCGCCTGGAAGAGGCCTATGAACTGGCCCAGGCGACCAACACGTTTCCCGAGGTCTGTGGCCGTATCTGTCCCCAGGACCGCCTGTGTGAGGGCAATTGCGTCATCGAGAAGGACTTCGGCGGCGTCACCATCGGCGCGGTCGAGAGCTACATCACAGAGACCGCCTTCGCCGAGGGCTGGGTCGAACCGCCCCGGCCGCGCCAGGAACTGGACCAGTCCGTCGGTATTATCGGCGCCGGTCCGGCCGGTCTCGCCGCCGCCGACCGCCTGCGCCGCATGGGCTATCAGGTGTCCGTCTACGACCGCTACGACCGGGCCGGTGGTCTGCTGATCTACGGCATTCCCAACTTCAAGCTGGAGAAGCAGGTGGTCGCCCGTCGCACCGCCCTGCTGGTGGACGGCGGCGTCACCTTCCACCGCGACTTCGAGGTCGGCCGTGACGCCAGCCTGGACGAGCTGCGCCAACGCCATCAGGCGGTGCTGATCGCCACCGGCGTCTATAAGGCGCGCGATGCCGCCATGCCCGTCGCCAGCCTCCATGGCATCGAGTTCGCCATGGACTACCTCACCGCCAGCAATCGTAAAGGCCTGGGCGACGCAGTGGTGGACTTCGACTCCGGCCGGCTCGACGCCCAGGGCAAGCATGTGGTGGTTATCGGCGGCGGCGACACCGGTATGGACTGCGTGCGCACGGCGGTGCGGCAAAACGCCGCCTCGGTGACGTGCCTTTATCGCCGCAACCGGGACAACATGCCGGGCTCCCAGCGCGAAGTCGGCCATGCCATAGAGGAAGGCGTCGCCTTCGAGTGGCTCGCCGCGCCCGAAGCCTTCCTCGGCGACGGCGGCGTAACCGGTGTGCGGGCCCAGCGCATGCGTCTCGGCACCCCGGACGCAGACGGCCGGCAAAGCCCCAAGGTGATCCCTGATTCAAGTTTCACCCTGCCGTGCGACCTGGCGATCAAGGCTCTGGGCTTCGATTCCGAGGATATTCCCGGCGCCTTCGATGCGCCGGACCTTAAGCTCAGCCGCTGGGGCACCCTGAAGATCAGCCAGGCCACCATGATGACCAACCTCGCCGGCGTGTTTGCCGCCGGCGATATTGTGCGCGGCGCCTCCCTGGTAGTCTGGGCCATTAAGGACGGCCGCGACGCCGCCGACGGCATCCATGCCTATCTCAAGACCAAGACATCCGCCGCCGTGGCCGCAGAATAGGAAATCCGCCATGTCCAAGTTCATTGCCGACTGGCAAACCAATGCGGCGTACCTCCGGCGCCATGGTCTGTACGACCCGGCCGAGGAACACGATGCCTGCGGCGTCGGTCTGGTCGCCGCTATCGACGGCAAGCCCCGGCGTCAGGTCGTCGAGGCCGGCATCGAGGCTCTCAAATCCGTGTGGCACCGGGGCGCCGTCGACGCCGACGGCAAGACCGGCGACGGCGCCGGCATCCATGTGGAAATCCCCCAGGGTTTCTTCCGTGAACATGTGGCGCGTACCGGCCATGTGGTCGGCGGCGGCCGCCTCGCCGTCGGTATGGTGTTCCTGCCCAAGACCGATCTCGGCGCCCAGGAAACCTGCCGCAGCATCGTCGAGACCGAGATCCTCAACTTCGGCTACCACATCTACGGCTGGCGTCAGGTGCCGGTCGACGCCTCGGTGATCGGCGAGAAGGCCAACGCCACCC
>CAZYDR010000023.1:0-24180 GCA_964645285.1 uncultured Alphaproteobacteria bacterium | reverse complement strand
GGCCCGAGATCGAGCAGATCATGATCGCCAGTCATGCCAGCTACGACGACCAGGGCAGTGACGACGAGACCCAGTTCGAACTCGACCTCTATATTATCCGCCGGCGCATCGAGCGCCGGGTGCTCGACGCCCATATCAGCGATTTCTACATCTGTTCGCTGTCGTGCCGCTCGATGATCTACAAGGGCATGTTCCTGGCCGAGCAGGTCGCCGAATTCTATCCCGACCTCATGGACCAGCGCTTCGAGTCCAGTTTCGCCATTTACCACCAGCGCTATTCGACCAATACCTTCCCGACCTGGCGTCTGGCCCAGCCGTTCCGCATGCTGGCCCACAACGGCGAGATCAACACCATTCGCGGCAACGTCAACTGGATGACCTGTCACGAGCCGCGCATGGTCAGCGCCCAGTTCCGCGAGCATGGCGAGGACATCAAGCCGGTGATCCAGCCCGACAGCTCGGATTCGTCGGCCCTTGACGCCGCCTTCGAGGTGCTGGCCCGGGCCGGCCGCTCGGCGCCCCTGGTCAAAACCATGCTGATTCCCGAGGCCTGGTCCAAGGAAGCCGCCATGCCCGAAGCCCACCGGGCGCTTTACAGCTACTGCAACACGGTGATGGAGCCGTGGGACGGGCCGGCGGCAATCGTCGCCACCGACGGTAGCTGGGTGCTCGCCGGCATGGATCGCAACGGCCTGCGGCCCCTGCGCTACGCCATCAGCACTACTGGCCTGTTGGTGGTCGGTTCCGAAATCGGCATGGTTCCCCTGGCCGTGAACGAGGTGATCGAGAAGGGCCGTATCGGACCGGGCCGCATGATCGCTGTCGATCTGGCCGAGGGCCGGCTCTATCACGACCGCGAGCTCAAGGATTCTTTGGCCGCCGACAGGCCCTATGGCGAATGGGTGCGCAACATCACCGAACTGGTGGCCGACCCGGCCGCCGACGAGGCGATTCCCGCGCTCTACGAAGGCGACGCGCTACGGCGCCGTCAGCGCGACGCTGGTTATAGCCTGGAAGACCTCGAACTCATCCTCCAGCCCATGGTCGCCGACGGCAAGGAGGCTACCGGGTCCATGGGCGACGATACCCCTCTGGCGGTGTTGTCGAGGGGCTATCGCGGGCTCCACCACTATTTCCGCCAGCGCTTCAGTCAGGTCACCAACCCGCCCATCGACTCCTTACGCGAGAGCCGGGTGATGTCGCTCAACACCCGCCTTGGCAATCTCACCAACGTGCTCGACGAGGACGCCAGCCAGACCAACATCCTGTTGCTGTCGTCACCGCTACTGACCAATGCCGGCTTCGCCGATATGCGTCAGCGTATGGGGTCGAGCGCCGCCGAGATCGACTGCGGTTTTGATACGGCCGGGGGTGACGACGCCCTAAGCGACGCCATCACCCGCATCCGGGCCGAGGCCGAGGACGCGGTACGCGGCGGCAACAACCATCTTATTCTCGACGACCGGGCGGTCGGCGGGATCCGCGCCGCCATCCCCATGATCCTGGCGGCTGGCGCGGTTCACGCCCATCTGGTGCGCCAGAACCTGCGCACCTATACCTCGATCAATGTTCGCTGCGGCGAGTGTCTCGACGTTCATTACGCGGCGGTGCTGATTGGCGTTGGGGCGACAACGGTCAATCCCTATCTCGCCCAGGAGACCATTGCCGACCGCCATCGCCGGGGTCTGTTCCCCGGCCTCTCCCTGGGTGATTGCGTGGCCTGCTATAAGAGCGCCGTCGATCAGGGCCTGCTCAAGATCATGTCGAAAATGGGCATCTCGGTGGTCAGTTCCTATCGCGGTGGCTACAACTTCGAGGCCATCGGCCTGTCGCGCACCCTGGTCGCCGATATCTTCCCCGGCATGCCGTCACGGATTTCCGGCATCGGCATGGCCGGTATCCAGCGCAAGGTGCTTGATCTCCACCGCGAGACCTGGCCTCGGAGTGATGCCGACGACGGGGTCACGGTACTGCCTGTCGGCGGCCTCTATCGCTACCGCGCAAGCGGCGAGACGCATGCTTTTGCGCCCGAGCTTATCCATGTCTTACAAAGTGCCGTGGCCAGCGATTCCTATCAGCTCTACAAGACCTACAGCCAGGGTGTTCGGGCGCTGCCGCCGGTCAATCTCCGTGACCTGCTCGACTTCCAGCCCCTGGGGGAAGCGATCCCCGTGGATGGGGTCGAATCGATCACCAATATTCGCAAGCGCTTCCTGTCGGGCAGCATGTCCCTGGGCGCCCTATCGCGGGAGGCTCACGAAACCCTGGCCATCGCCATGAACCGCATGGGGGCCAAGTCGTGCTCGGGCGAGGGTGGCGAAGACCCGGAGCGTTACTATCCCCGGCCCAACGGCGACAATGCCAACTCGACGGTCAAGCAGGTTGCCTCGGCTCGTTTTGGGGTTTCGGCGGAATATCTCGCCAACTGCAGCGAGATCGAGATCAAGATGGCCCAGGGCGCCAAGCCCGGCGAGGGCGGCCAGCTGCCCGGCTTCAAAATTTCCGCCGAGATCGCCGATCTGCGCAATTCGACCCCCGGCGTCACCCTGATTTCGCCGCCGCCCCACCACGACATCTATTCCATCGAAGACCTGGCCCAGCTGATCTACGACCTCAAACAGATCAATCCCCAGGCCCAGGTCTCGGTCAAGTTGGTAGCCCAGGCCGGCATCGGTACCGTGGCCGCCGGGGTGGCCAAGGCCATGGCCGACGTGGTGCTGATCTCGGGTCATTGCGGCGGTACCGGAGCGAGCCCCCAGACCAGTATCAAGTACGCCGGCGCACCGTGGGAAATGGGCCTCTCCGAGGTCAACCAGGTGCTCACCCTCAACCGCCTGCGCCACCGCATCAAGCTGCGCGCCGACGGCGGTATCCGCACCGGCCGCGATATCGTTATCGCCGCCATGCTCGGGGCCGAGGAGTTCAGCATCGCCACCACCGCCCTGGTCGCCATGGGCTGCATTCTGGTGCGCCAATGCCATTCCAACACCTGCCCGGTGGGCATCTGCACCCAGGACCCCAAGCTTCGCGAGAAGTTCGCTGGCTCGCCCGAGAAAGTCATCAACCTGTTCAGCTTCCTGGCCGAAGAGGTCCGCGAAATTCTCGCCGAGCTCGGGGTTCGCACGCTTGACGACATCGTCGGGCGCAGCGACCTGCTGGCCCAGGTCAGTCGCGGCAGCGTCTATCTCGACGACCTCGACCTCAACCCGCTGCTGGTCCAGGCCGACCCCGGCGACCACGCCCGCCATTGCACTCTGGAGGGCCGCAACGAGGTGCCCGAAACCCTCGACGCCCAGATTATCGAGGACGTGCGCGACGCTCTGATCGCCGGCGAAAAGAAGCAGCTTGCCTACACCATCAAGAATACTCAGCGGGCCATCGGTACCCGGCTGTCGTCGATGATCACCATGCGCTACGGCATGGACGGGCTGATGCCCGGCCACATTACCGCCCGCCTGCGCGGCTCGGCCGGCCAGTCCCTTGGCGCCTGGCTGGTGCAAGGGGTCAAGCTCGAGGTCTTCGGCGACGCCAACGACTATGTCGGCAAGGGGCTGTCGGGTGGCGACATCGTGGTCCGCCCGACGGTGTCGAGCTCGCTGGCTAGCCACCGCAACACCATCGTCGGCAACACCGTGCTCTACGGCGCTTTGAGCGGCCGCTTGTTCGCCGCCGGCCAGGCCGGCGAGCGTTTCGCCGTGCGCAACTCGGGCGCCCTGGCGGTGGTCGAGGGCTGCGGCTCCAACGGCTGCGAGTACATGACCGGCGGCGTCGTGGTCATCCTCGGCGAGGTTGGCAACAACTTCGCGGCGGGCATGACCGGCGGCATGGCCTTCGTCCACATGGCCGAAACCAAGCTGCGTCAGCGGCTCAATGGCGACAGCGTGGTCTACCAGCACCTCCATAGCGATCACTGGGAGGGCGTGCTGCGCGGTCTGGTCGAGGACCATGTGGCCGCCACCGGCTCGCGCCACGGCCAGCGCCTGCTCGACAACTGGGAGGTCGAGCGCGGCCGCTTCTGGCAGATCTGCCCCAAGGAAATGATCGGCCGCCTGGAACACTCCCTGAGCGACGCGCCCGTCGCCGCCGCCAAATAATTAAGTATCATGTCCCCTTATTTAATTATGGGGACGCTTTACTTAATTATTGACATAGGCTAACTTTGGGCCATGGCAAGATTGGCACGCGTAGTCGCGCCGGGGCTTCCGCACCATGTCACCCAGCGGGGCAACCGGCGTTTGCAGACCTTCTTCCGCCCGGCGGACTATCGGCTCTACCGCGAGCTGATGGCCGAGTGGTGCGACCGCGAGGGCGTCGATATCTGGACCTATTGCCTGATGCCCAACCACGTCCACCTGATTGCCGTTCCCGGCACCGCCACCGGGCTGGCCCGCGCCATCGGCGAGGCTCACCGCCGCTACAGCCGGATCGTCAACCAGCGCGAAGGTTGGCGCGGCCATCTCTGGCAGGACCGCTTCACCTCGTTTCCCATGGATGAGACCCATCTGCTGGTGGCGGCGCGCTATGTCGAACTCAATCCGGTCCGCGCCCGCCTGCGGCGCCGGCCCGAGGCCCATCCGTGGTCGAGCGCCAAGGCCCATTTGGCGGGCGCTGACGACGAACTGGTCAAGGTCGCGCCGTTGCTTGAGCTGGCGTCCGACTGGTGTGGTTTCCTGGCCGATGGACTCGATGATGCGTCGGCCGAGGTGATGCGCAGCCACGAGCGCACCGGCCGTCCGCTCGGCGCCGAGGGCTTCGTTAAGCGGCTTGAGAAAAAGCTGCGTCGGCCGCTCGTCAAGCGCAAACCGGGGCGGCGCGCCAAAGCATCTTCGTGACCTGTTCGCTATTAGGTAAACTGTCCCCTTAATTAGATGCTTATGGTTTATCATCTGTGGTTGTCGCCGGCGTCGCGCAAGGTGCGGCTGACCCTTGGCGAGAAGAAGCTCGAGTTCGATCTTGAGGTCGAGAAGACCTGGGAGCGACGGCCCGAGTTTCTTGCCCTCAACCCCACGGGCAAGGTGCCGGTGATGGTCGAGGAGGACGGCGCGGTCTATGCGGATTCCGTGTCGATCTGCGAGTATCTCGACGAGAGCGTTCCCGAGCCGCCGTTAATCGGCCGTCAGCCCGCGGCCCGGGCCGAGGTGCGCCGTCTGGTCGCCTGGTTCGACGAGAAATTCCGCGTCGAAGTCACCGACAATCTTGTCGGCGAGAAAGTGCTCAAGCGCTTCCTCGGCCTCGGCGAGCCCTCGGTTGACGCCATACGCGCCGGCATCGCCAATGTCCATAACCACCTGGAATACGTCTCGTGGCTGGCCGACAGCCGCAACTGGCTGGCTGGCGACGATCTTTCCCTGGCCGATCTGGCGGCGGCGGCTCATCTGTCGTGCCTGGACTATCTCGGCGACGTGCCTTGGGAGGACCACCCGCGAGCCAAGGAGTGGTACGCCAAGCTCAAGTCGCGGCCGTCGTTCCGGCCTCTGCTCAAGGACAGCATTCCCGGCCTGCCGCCGCCCAAGCACTACACCAACCTCGACTTTTAGGTGGTGCTGTGTCGCGCTCGGAAGACGCTAAAGCCGAGATAGCCTCCCAGGCCCACGCCCTGGGGTTTACCACGGTCGGCTTCGCGGCGGCGGCGGAACCCGACCACATCGGCGCCGATTTCGAGGCCTTCATCGCTCAGGGCCTGCACGGCGAAATGGACTGGCTGGCGCGCCATCCGGAGCGCCGCACCAGCCCCCAGGGGCTGTGGCCCGAGGCCCGCAGCGTCATCGCCCTGGGCCTCAACTACGGCCCGGCGGTGGACCCGCTGTCGCGGCTCGAGGTCCGGGACCGCGCCGTGGTCTCGGTCTATGCCCAGGGCGGCGATTATCATTCGGTGCTCAAGAAACGGCTCAAGCAGCTCGCCCGGTTTATCGCCGAGCGCTTTGATACCGAGGTCAAGGTGTTCGTCGATACGGCGCCGGTCATGGAGAAGCCGGCGGCGGCGCGGGCCGGCCTCGGCTGGCAGGGCAAGCACACCAATCTGGTATCCCGCGAATTCGGCTCCTGGCTGTTCCTCGGCGAGGTCTTCACCGCCCTGGAGCTCGAACCCGATAGTCCGGAAGTTGATCATTGCGGCTCGTGCCGGGCCTGCCTCGACATCTGTCCGACGAACGCCTTCACGGCCCCCCACCGGCTTGACGCCACGCGCTGCATTTCCTATCTCACCATCGAGCACAAGGGCCACATCGCCCGCGAGTTTCGCGCCGCCATGGGCAACCGGGTCTACGGCTGTGACGATTGCCTCGCCGTCTGCCCGTGGAACAAATTCGCCGCGCCCACCGGCGAGGCCGCCTTTCTGCCTCGAGCCGAACTCACGGTGCCGCGTCTGGCCGACCTGGCGACCCTCGACGCCGCCGGCTTCCGCGCCCTGTTCGCCGGCTCACCGATCAAGCGCACCGGCCGCGACCGGTTCGTCCGCAATGTGCTCATCGTCCTGGGTAATTCCGGCGACGCCGGTCTGGCGGCGGTGGTCGGGGGCCGCCTCGCCGACCCGTCACCCCTGGTCCGCGCCATGGCGGTTTGGGCCCTTTCTCGCCTGCTCGACAATGCGGAGTTCACCGCCCTGAGCGAGGCGCATCTGGATGGCGAGCCTGACCCCGATGTGCGAGCCGAATGGCAAATGTCAATTTGAGTCTTGATGGTGATTCTTCTTTGGTGAAGACGCGCCCTACTCGATGTTGACGTCGAGGCGTTCCAGGTTGGTTTGGGCCGACTGGGCTGCCGGGCTGCCGGGGGCTTCGGTGAGGACGCGGAGCCAGTCGCTACGGGCGCCGGCGTCATTGCCCTTAAGGCGGCGGATATTGCCGCGCTCAAGCAGCAGCACCGGATCGTCGGGGCGCAGCACCAGGGCCCGGGCGATATCGTCCGTCGCCAGCTCGAGGCTACCCACGTAGCGATAGGCCGAAGCCCGAAAGCCATAGGCCTCGCCCGAATCACGGGTCAGCTCGATGGCCTGGTCGAGGTCGTCGATGGCCTCCCAATAGCCGCCCTGGGCGGGCAGGGCCTGGGCCCGGTCGATGAGCAGTTCCGGATTGCGGCTATCGAGGCCGAGGGCGGCGTCGAGCACCGCCAGGGCGCGCCCTGGCACGCCGCCCGCGAGCCAGGCCAGGCCCGCCTGACCCAGGACCTCGGCCTGGAGGGTCTGATAGCCGGCTGGCATTTCCCGGGCCATGCGCTCGAACACCTCGCCGGCCTCGGCGTGAAAACCCAGGGCCACCAGGGCAAGGCCGGTACAATGCCAGGCCGGCGGACCACCACCCTCGTAGCGCCACGCCAGAGCCTGGTCGAAAGCGGTGTCCGGGTCACCGGCGACCAGGGCCGTACAGGCCTGGTAGCGGCGGGCGTCGGCCTCGTCGCCCATGATCTCCGGGGGCAGGGCAACGGCGCCGCCTTCGTTGACCACGTCGGCCACGGTCGGCGCCGCCAGCCCAACCGCAAGGAGGGTTCGGCGGCGCGTGGCGGGGAGAGGTTGCACGAGCCAAGGATAGTGGGTACTGCTGTCGGCTCCAAACCTAAAGCGGTCCGGCCCACGGACATGCCCATGAGAACCAAAATTCTGCGGACCGATACGGAGGTCCGTCTCAACGACGATCAGCTTGCTGCGCTGGCCGAAGTCGGCCAGATAATAACGCCTGAAGCTTGGGACGAGACGGCCCTGACCGCCGCCGCCAAAGACGCTGATTACATCCTGACGTCATTCTTCCCGACCATATCGGCTGCGGTCATGGATGCGGCGCCGAACCTCAAGGCCATCGTCAAATACGGCGTCGGGGTCGACAACATCGACATCCCGGCGGCCACGGCGCGGGGCGTCATGGTGGTCAACTGTCCGGAATACGGTTCCAATACCGTGGCCGATCACGCCTTCGCTCTGATCATGGCCCTGGCGCGCAAGATCATCCCTATCGACCGGGCAACCCGGGAGACCGGCTGGGTCTGGCCGTCGCCGGAGTTCCGCGGTGTCGATCTCGGTGGCAAGACCCTGGGGCTTATCGGTCTTGGCGCCATCGGCCGGGCCATGGCGCGCCGCGCCGCCGGCTTCGGCATGACTCTGATTGCCAGCGACCCCTATGTGACATCGGACACGGCGGCGGAATATGGCGTTACTTTGGTTGACCTCCCTGAATTGCTGGCCCGCGCCGACTTCGTCTCGATCCATTGTATCCTGACCCCGGAGACTCGCGGCCTGATCGGCGAGGCCGAACTGCGCGCCATGAAGCAAAGCGCTTATCTGGTCGATGTCTCGCGCGGCGCCATCATCGACGATGGCGCCCTGCTTAGCGCCCTTCGTGAAGACTGGATCGCCGGCGCCGGCATGGACGTGTTCCAGGTCGAGCCGCTGCCAGTGGGCTTCCCGCTGTTCGACCTCGATAACGTCATCGTGACCTCTCATCTGGCGTGGTACACCGAGGAGGCCGACGCCCGTCTGGCCGCCGAATGCATGGCCCGCACCGAGGAATTGCTGGCCGGCGAGACGCCGCGAAACCTCAAGAACCGGGAGGCCCTGGGATTATGACGACGACAGCCCCCGGCCGCCTGTTCTGCTGCGGCCTTGGCTACACCGCCGAAGCCCTGGCCCGGTCGCTTTTGGCCGATGGTTGGGCCGTCGCCGGGACCTGCCGCGAGGCGGCCCGGTGCGGTGAACTGGCGGCTCTCGGCATTGATGCCTGGCTGTTCGACGGCGCGCGACCCATGGTCGATCCGGTGGCGACGCTGGCCGGCACGACGCATCTCTTGGCCTCTACTCCGCCCGGCGAAGACGGCGACGGCGCGATCTTTCATCACGGTCTCGACATTGCCGAGGTCGAGAGCCTCGACTGGATCGGCTATCTCTCGACTACCGGGGTCTATGGCAATCATCGCGGCCTGTGGGTCGATGAGGAGACGCCGACGACACCATCCGGCGCGCGCGGTCAGCACCGGGTCCTGGCCGAGGAGCAGTGGATCGAGTTTTGGTCGAGCTACGGTATTCCGACCCAGGTTTTTCGCCTGGCCGGAATATACGGGCCCGGCCGCAGTCCGCTCGATGCGGTGCGCCAGGGCCGGGCCAAGCGCATCGACAAACAGGGCCAGGTGTTCTCGCGCATTCATGTGGACGACATCGTCGCCGTGCTGCGCGCCTCCATGGCCCGGCCCGACGGCGGCCGGATTTATAACGTTTGTGACGACAAGCCGGCGCCGCCCCAGGACGCGGTCGCCTTCGCCTGCGATTTGCTTGGGGTCAAACCGCCGCCCCTGGTGGCCTTCCTTGACGCCGAGCTCTCGCCCATGGCCCAGAGCTTTTACGCCGACAACAAGCGGGTGCGGAACAGCCGCATGAAGAAGGAACTAGGCGTAGCTCTGGCCTATCCCGACTACGAGACCGGCCTGCGCGCGCTGCTCGCCAACGAGTCATGAATGCAGCCCGGTGAACAGGAAACAACGGCGCGCGGCGGCGAAAGTCCAGGGACGGCGTAGTACGGCGGCGCCGGCGGGCGAGGACGTCGGCGCGCTGTTGCGTCTCGGCATCGAGAAAGCGCGGATCGGTGATACCGGGCAGGCCGTGGAATTGTTCAACAAGGCTGTCGCCGCCGCCCCCGATGTGGCCGAGACCCACTACAATATGGGAGTCGCCCTTGAAGCCCGGGGCGAGGCCGTGGATGCGGTGGCGGCCTACCGCGAAGCGGTGTTCCTCAAGCCCGAACTGGCTTCGGCTCATAATAATTTGGGCATGGCGCTGCACCGGCTTGGTCAACTGGACGAGGCGGTGGCGGCCTACCGTCAGGCCGTCGCCCAGAGCGCCGGTTTCGCCGTAGCTCACAACAATCTGGGCGTGGCGCTCAAGGAACTCGACCGGCCCGACGAAGAGCTGGCGGCCTGCGACGAGGCGATCCGCCTTAATCCGGATTTCGCCGAGGCCCATGGCAATCGGGGCAATGCCCTGCAACTGCTCGGTCGCATCCATGAGGCGGCGGCGGCTTACGGCAGGGCCATTGAGGTCAAGCCCAACTTCGCCGAGGCCCACAACAATCTGGGCAACGCCCTGCAGGAACTCGGCCGCATTGATGAGGCGGCGGCGGCCTACCAGCGGGCGCTTGATCTCAAGCCCAATTTCGCCGAGGCCTATCGCCAACTCGGCGCGGTCAGGGTCTTTCAGGCGAAGGACCCACATGTGGATCGCATGACGGCGCTACTCGATGATCCGGCTGTCACCGATGACGACGCTATCCAATTGCTGTTCGCCTTGGCCAAGGCCCATGAGGACGGTGGTGCCTATGATCGGGCGTTCGATTGTCTGGTCCGGGGAAACCGGCTCAAGCGCGAGACTGTGGCGTTCGATATTGCCGGCTTCGAGAACGGCGCCGAGGGCATTGTCGATACCTTCACGGCGCCGTTATTTGAGCGCCTTGCCGGTGCTGGTGCGGAGAGCGAGACGCCGATTTTCATCGTCGGCATGCCGCGCTCGGGCACCACCCTGGTCGAACAGATCCTGGGTAGCCATCCGGGCGTCTATGGCGCTGGCAAATTACGCAGTCTCGACGCCCCGGTAAGCACTATCGAAGGCTATCCCGCCAGCGTTGCTGCGGCCGACGAAGAACCCTGGCGCGGGCTCGGAGAGGCCTATGGGAAGGGCATCCGGGTTCACGCCCCGACAGCGCCGCGCATCACCGACAAGATGCCCATGAACTTTCGGCACATTGGCCTGATCCATTTGATGCTGCCCAAGGCAACCATCATCAACGTCACCCGCGACGGTCGGGATACCTGTTTGTCCTGCTTCAAGACCCTGTTCAGCCATGGCGTCGAGTTTTCCTACGACCTGACCGAGCTGGGCCGAGTTTTCCAGACCTACGAGGGGCTCATGGCCCATTGGCGCGCGGTGCTGCCGGGCCGGGTGCTGGATATTGCCTACGAAGATGTGGTGGCTGATCTCGAGGGCGCGGCGCGGCGTCTGGTTGATCACTGCGGGCTGGCGTGGGACGCCCAATGTCTCGACTTCCACAACACGGAACGGCCTGTGCGGACCGCCAGCGCCGCTCAGGTGCGCCGCCCCATCAACCGCGATTCAATGGATCGCTGGCGCCATTACGAGGCTCATCTGGGCCCGCTCCTGGCTACCCTCGAAGGCTGATCCTACCCGACCTGTTCGATCAGCCGGTCCAGGGTGACGCGCAGGCGCGCGAGATCCTGGGGTTCGGACAGTCGGTGGTCGCCGTCCTTGACCAGAATGACCTCCACATCACCGCCGGTCAGCTTGTCGGCCACGGCCAGGGCGGTGCGCCATGGCACGTCCGCGTCCTTCATGCCCTGCAGCAGGCGCACCGGGCAATCGATGGCAATGTCGTCTTTCAACAGCAGATTGTCGCGGCCGTCCTCGATCAGCGCCCGGCTGATGATATAGGGCGCGCCGTCGCCGTAGTCTGACGGGATGGAGACCGCGCCATCTTCCATAAGGGTCTTGCGCTGGCCGTCGTCGAACATCTCCCACATGATGTCTTCGGTGAAGTCCGGGGCGGCGGCAATGCCGATCAGGCCACAGACCCGTTCTCCCAGGGCCAAGGCCGCCAGCAACATGGTCCAGCCGCCCATGCTCGAGCCGACCAAAATCTGCGGTCCTTCGGTTAGCTGGTCAATGGCGGCCATGGCGTCGTCCGCCCAACGGCCTATTGTGCCCTCGGCGAAGGCGCCGCTGGACTGGCCGTAACCGAGATAATCGAAGCGCAGGAAGGCCTGGCTCCGGGCCCGGCAGTGGGCTTCCAGGGCCATGGCCTTGGTGCCGGTCATGTCGGACATGAAACCGCCGAGGAAAACCACGCCCGGCGATTTGCCCGGCGTTACATGATAGGCCACGCGGTGGCCGCCGGGCCGGTCGATGAAGCCGGGATCGTTGGAAGCGGGAGTGGTCATGGTCTATGGTGCCAGCTGTTAGGGAATAGGGGACGTGTTGGATGGAACCAGAGTCTAGCACCGAGCAGGGCAGCGCGAAACACGACGGGCCGACGGTCCTTCAGGTGCTGCCAGCGCTCGACGCCGGCGGTGTTGAGCGCAGCGCCACGGATGTGTCGGCGTCGGTTGTGGCGGCTGGCTGGCGCTCCCTGGTGGCGTCGCGCGGCGGCGCCAAGGAACGCGAGATCATCCGCGCCGGGGCCGAGGTCGCAACCCTACCTCTGGCGAGCAAGAATCCGTTCGTGATCCGCGCCAATATCGACCGCCTGGTGGCGCTGATCGAAGCCGAGAACGTCGATCTCGTTCACGCTCGTTCACGAGCGCCGGCGTGGAGCGCCTTCTATGCCGCGCAGCGCACCGGCCGTCCGTTCGTTACCACCTTTCACGGCACCTACAATTTCACCAATTTTCTCAAACGAAAGTACAACTCGATCATGGCCCGGGGCGATCGGGTGATTGCCAACTCGGAATTCATCGCCGATCACCTGCGCCAGAACTACGGCGCCGACGACAGCCTTATCCGGGTAGTGCCCCGGGGCATCGACTTCGGCCAGTTCGACCCCGCCCAGGCGAGCAGCGAGCGGATCATCAAGCTGGCGAGCCAGTGGCGTCTGCCCGACGGTGTGCCGGTGATTATGCTGCCCGGTCGCCTGACCCGCTGGAAGGGTCAGACCGTGGTCATCGATGCCTTGGCTAAGCTCGGCCGCGACGACGTGCGCTGCCTGCTGGTCGGCGATGACCAGGGCCGCGAGGGTTACCGCGCCGAGCTGGAAAAGCGCATCAAGGCGCGGGGTCTTGACGGCATTGTCCATGTGGTCGAACACTGCAACGACATGCCGGCGGCCTACATGCTGGCCGATGTGGTGATTTCAGCATCCCTCGACCCGGAGGCCTTTGGCCGGGTCGCGGTCGAGGCTCAGGCCATGGGCCGGCCGACCATTGCCACCGATCATGGCGGCGCCCATGAAACTCTGGTCGATGGCGAGACCGGCTGGCTGGTGGCGCCGGGCAACGCCCGCGCCCTGGCCCAGGCTCTCGAGGCGGCCCTGGCGATCGATGCGGCCGAGCGCGAGGCCCTGGCGGCGCGGGCCATGACCCGGGTGCGAGCGCGCTATTCGAAGGAGGCCATGTGCGCCGCTACCCTGGCGGTCTACCGCGAGCTGCTCCACGGCGCCGGCGCAGCGCGCGCCGCGGAATAGAGCGGCGGGGGCGGGTCAGTGGTGGGGTGTATCCTGGTCATCAAGCTGAGCGCTCTTGGCGATATGGTGCTGGCGACCGGCGCCTTTCAGGCCATCCGCGCCCACCACGCCGATGATCATCTGGTGCTGCTGACCACCGCGCCTTACGCTGACTTTGCCCGTGCCGGCGGTTGGTTCCATGAGATCTGGCTTGACGAGCGTCCACCGGCGTGGCGGCTTGACCAATGGCTTGGCCAGACCCGCCGGCTGCGCGCCGGGAATTTCGACCGGGTCTATGACCTGCAGCACGCTACCCGGACCCATATATATTACCGGCTCATGGGCCGGCCCGAATGGTCGGGTATCGCCCCCGGTTGCTCGTACCCCCACGTCAACCCGGCCCGGGATTCCATGCATACGGTGGAGCGCGAAGCCGAGCAACTTGCCATGGCCGGCATTGCCGAGGCGCCGGGCCCGGATATTGCCTGGCTCGATGCTGACATCGCCGCCTTGCGGCCGGATGGGCGGTTTGCCCTGTTGGTGCCCGGCGGTTCGGCCCGTCGCCCGGAAAAGCGTTGGCCGGCGGCACAGTACGGCGCGGCGGCGGTCGCCCTGAACGGCCAGGGAATACGCCCGGTGTTGATCGGCGCTGCCGCCGAGCGCGACGTTCTCGACATCATCGCCTGGGCCTGCCCCGAAGCCGTGAATTTGGGCGGTCGTACCAGCTTCGACGAAATCGCCGCTCTGGCCCGTGCGGCGGCAGTGGCCATTGGCAACGACACCGGCCCCATGCATCTCATCGCCCTGGCCGGCTGTCCGTCCCTGGTGCTGTTCTCGGCGGCGTCCAAGCCGACCCAGACGGCGCCCCGCGGGCCCGCGGTCGAAATCCTGCAACGGCCGACTCTGGCCGACCTTTCGGTGGGCGACGTGCTCGGACGCTTGAACCCGCGCTAGAACCCGGCGCAGATCGCCTCGGCGATTAGGGCGCCGGCCTGGGCGTGGCCCTGGCGGTTCCAGTGGCCGTAGCCCGGGGTACCGCCGGCGAAGCCATGCAGGGTGGCGTTGTTGGCTTCGGCGTAGGCTCGTAGCGGCGGCGCCAGGGTGATGGACGGTATGCCCTGGGACGCGGCGAAGGCAGCGATGCGGTCATCGGGATATGACAGGGTCTCGACACCGAGGGCCGCCGCGAAGTCGCTTCGCATCTGCGGATCCGGATGGGTCTGGACGGCGTTGCTCAGGCTGGCGATCCACAGAGCCGCTCCGCTTTCGGCTACGTCATCGCGCAACGCCGTAATCAGCGCCTCGGTCACCGCCCAGGCATCATACCAGGCGTCATCGACCGACGCCCGGTAGACGCCGTCGGACGGGGATGCGGTGAACCCGCCGGCGTCCGGCGCGGCGCCGCGCCACATTGCCTTGCCCGCGTAATAGCCGGCCTTGATGAGTTGCAGCACATGGGAGGCGTTGACCAGCCCGTGCTTGACGTCCTGCCATGCCATCTTGGTTTGAAAGCGCGCCGAACGGCGAAACGAGTCATCGAGCACCAGGCTGTCATCGTCGAGCGTGTAGTAGGGGCGGTCGGCATGGCCATCGAGGGCGCGATTGTTGTTCCACACGTCGTTGCCGCTATAGAACGCCAGCAGCACCAAGTCGGGCTCATAGGCCAGCACATGGTCGCGCAGGGTAACTAATTGCTGGGCCGTGCCGTAGCCCGAGACTCCGAAATTGAGCACTTCCATCTCGGCGCCGTCCAGCGCCGGGCAAGCGCCAAGGTCACGCCCGGCCACGGACCAGAAGGTTTCCTCCAGGGGCAGGGCCCGGGCTTCGGTGAAGGAGTCGCCGAGGACGGCCAGGCGGAACACGCCGTCCGGCTTGGTCAGATCATGGTCGCGGTCGCGGAAGCCGGCCCGGTTATTGCGGATATAGGCCTTGCCCTCTTTGGTCCACCAACCCTCGACGCCGGCCCGTGGCGCCCAGCCGCGCTGGTCGTCCAGGCGATGGAATTCGGGATAGGCGATGTCGAGGACGCGCAGCGCCACTTCCATGACCACCAGGCCGGCCACGACACTGGCCAGGATCAGCAGAAAATTCTTGAAGGCAGGCATACGCAACGGCTGTTTCCGTGTAAGCAGGCAGGGCCGCGTCAAGAACCACCACCACTGGGGCTCTGTCAAGGCGCCGTACTAGCGCCCGCGATTTCTTGACAGGGCACCAATTCATTCTAAATTGCGCCCTTCTTGACGTTTTCTTAACCACGCTAAGACGAAAAACGAGCAGATGATTTCCATTACCTTGCCTGACGGAAGCGCCCGCCAGTTTGAATCCGGCTCGACCGGCGGTGTTGTGGCCGCCGCGATTGGACCCGGCCTCGCCAAGGCGGCGCTGGCGATTCGCCTCGACGGCGAACTGGTTGACCTGGCGACGCCTATAGAGCGCGATGCGGCCATCGAGATCGTCACGTCGAAAAGCCCGGACGCCCTCGAGCTGCTGCGCCACGACGCCGCCCATGTCATGGCCGAAGCGGTCAAGGAGCTTTATCCCGAGACCCAGATCACCATCGGACCCAACATCGAGGACGGCTTCTTCTACGATTTCGCCCGTGAAACCCCGTTCACGCCGGAGGACCTCGAGACCATCGAGGCGCGCATGCACGAGATCGTCAAGCGCGACGAGGCGGTGATCCGCGAGGTCTGGGATCGCGACGAGGCGGTGGCTTTCTTCAAGGACCAGGGCGAGTTGTACAAGGCTGAGATCATTGCCGACCTGCCCGAGGGCGAGGCTATTTCGCTCTACCGTCAGGGTGATTTCATCGACCTATGCCGCGGCCCGCACCTGCCATCGACAGCCAGGTTGGGCAAGGCGTTCAAACTCATGAAGCTGGCCGGCGCCTACTGGCGTGGCGATTCCAATAATCCCATGCTCCAGCGCATCTACGGCACCGCCTGGGCGAACACGGACGATCTTGCCGCCTATCTCCATCGTATCGAGGAGGCCGAGCGCCGCGACCACCGCCGCCTGGGCCGGGAGATGGAGTTGTTCCACTTCCAGGACGAAGCCGTCGGCATGGTGTTCTGGCACCCTAACGGCTGGACCCTGTATCGCGGACTCAAGGACTATGTGCGGCGCAAGCTGACCAAGGCGGGCTATGGCGAGGTCAACACGCCGCAGCTTGTCGACCGGGTATTGTGGGAGAATTCGGGCCACTGGGAGAAGTTCCGCGAGAACATGTTCACGTCGGAAGTCGACGACCGGACATTTGCCTTGAAGCCCATGAACTGCCCCTGCCATGTGCAGATTTTTCGCCAGGGCCTCAAGAGCTACCGCGACCTGCCGCTGCGCATGGCCGAGTTCGGCGCCTGCCACCGCTACGAGCCGTCGGGCGCCCTGCACGGGCTCATGCGGGTGCGCGGCTTTACTCAGGACGATGCTCATATTTTCTGCACCGAGGACCAGATCAATTCGGAGAGCGCGGCGTTTTGTGGGTTGGCCCTCGGCATGTATCGCGACTTCGGTTTCGAGGACGTGGTCATCCGCTTCGCCGACCGTCCAGCGGTGCGGGCCGGCTCGGATGAGGTTTGGGACCGGGCCGAGGAGGCTCTGCGCAATGCCGCCCAGCAGGCCGGGGTCGAGTATGAACTAAACCCGGGTGACGGTGCGTTCTACGGCCCCAAGCTCGATTTCGTGTTGCGCGATGCCATCGGCCGGGAGTGGCAATGCGGCACCCTGCAGGCGGATTTCGTATTGCCCGAGCGTCTCGACGCCAGCTACATCGGCGAGGATGGCGAGAAGCATCGCCCGGTCATGCTCCATCGCGCCATCCTCGGGTCCATCGAACGCTTCACCGGCGTCCTCATCGAGCACTACGCCGGGCGCTTCCCCCTGTGGCTGGCGCCGGTTCAGGTGGTGGCGGCGACGATTACCCATGACGGCAACGACTACGCCGCCGAGGTTATTGAGACCATGACCGAGGCGGGCCTGCGCGCCGCCCTTGATATCAGCAATGAAAAAATCGGCTATAAGGTGCGCCATCACAGCGTTGCCAAGGTGCCGGTGCTGCTGGCCATCGGTAAACGCGAGGCCGAAGAGCGTACGGTGTCGGTCCGCCGTCTGGGCAGCAAGGAGCAAGAAGTCCTTGCGCTTGATGACGCCGTTGCTAGACTTACGGGAGAAGCTTCGCCCCCCGCGGCGTAACCCTCATGGGGGAGCCGTGGTGCGAGGCTAATTTGTTGCCGCCGTGGCGACTGATGCGCGACGGGCGGTTGATAATCAGCAATAGAGGTGACGAACAACGATGAAGAGGATTGATTAAATAGGCAGACCACGCATTTTCACGCCGCCGGTACGTCAGGGCCCGCGCGTGAACCGGTTCATCGAGGTTGAATCTATTCGCCTCGTCGACCACGAAGGAGAAATGATAGGGGTTGTACCTCTCCAGCGCGGGCTTGATCTCGCGGACGAAGTTGGACTCGATCTCGTCGAAGTCTCACCCAATGCGGACCCGCCGGTCTGCAAGCTCCTTGATTATGGCAAATTCAAATACGAGGCTCAGAAAAAGGCCAACGAGGCGCGCAAGCGCCAGAAGACCGTCGACGTCAAGGAAATCAAGATGCGTCCGACCATCGATGTTCATGACTACGACGTCAAGATGCGGGCGATCGTGCGGTTTATCGACGAAGGCGACAAGGTCAAGGTCACTATGCGGTTCCGCGGCCGGGAAATGGTCCACCAGGATATTGGTATGAAAGTGCTCGACCGGGTTCGCGAGGACCTCGGCGAGATCGCCAAGATCGAGCAGTTTCCCAAGCTTGAGGGACGCCAGATGACCATGGTGATGGCGCCCGTCAAATAGTCTAAAGCGGGCCGCCGTCATCGCCGAACATTGTGAGTTTTGTAGATATTCTTGCTAACTTAACCTGGGTTAAGGCGGTACCGGGCGTGGTTCACTAGAACTAGGGCCATACCTCGCCTTACCCGGATGACTCAGCCCCGCGTGCACTCTGTGCCTGCGGGGCATTTTCTTTGTCAGGGGTCGTGTGGCGCCGCCGTGGGCAGTACTTGCAATTGCCCGGGCCCCTCGCTATAAGCTGTCCTCTCGTCTCAAGCGGTCCGGCCTACGGCATGCCCAGCCGCTTATTTTCGATACCAGACAACGCCAAACCAAGGAACATTGAAATGCCGAAGCTCAAGTCGAAGAGTGGCGCCAAGAAGCGCTTCTCAAGTACTGCCTCGGGTAAGCTGCGCCGCAACTACGCCGGCAAAAATCACTTTATGCGCCGGCGCTCCAAGCGAATGATCCGGACGACCCGCGGCACCACCATCATGTGTGATGTGGATGCGCGTATCGTCAAAAAATATCTTCCCTACGTGTAAGGAGGCGAACCCATGGCACGAGTCAAACGGGGCGTCACCAGTCACGCCCGTCACAAAAAGATCCTCGCCCGGGCCAAAGGCTATCGCGGGCGTTCAAACAGCTGCTACCGGCTGGCGCTTGAGCGTGTCGAGAAGGCGCTGCAATACGCCTACCGCGACCGCCGTACCCGCAAGCGCAACTTCCGCAGCCTGTGGATTCAGCGCATCAACGCCGGCGCCCGCCTGCACGGCCTGACCTATGCGAAGTTCATGCACGGGCTGAACCGCTCCGGCGTGGCTCTCGACCGCAAGGTGCTGGCCGATCTGGCGGTGCGCGAACCCGAGGCGTTTAAGGGCTTGGTTGAACAGGCGCGAACGGCAATCGCCGGGGCCGCCTGATAAGGCGGTCATCCCAAGATAGTTTAAATAAGGGGGCCGTGGCGGACATGGCCCCCTTTTTCTTGCTCCTGACAGGGCGACTGACCGGATGGATATGGACGACATCAACGAGCTACGCGCAACGCTTCTGGCCGAGGTAACCGGCGCCGCCGATCTCGACGGGCTTGAGCGCGTCCGCGTCGCGGCTCTGGGCAAGAAGGGCGCGGTGACCGATCGCATGAAGGGTTTGCGCGACCTGGACGGTGACGCGCGCAAGGCGGCGGGTGCGGCGCTCAACGCCCTCAAGAACGAAATCAGCGAGGCCATCGAGGCGCGCAAGGAAGAACTTGGCGACGCCCATGTGGAGGCCCGCCTGGCCAGCGAGCAGATCGACGTCACCCTGCCGACCCGCTCGTCGCCCGACGGCCGGGTCCATCCGGTCAGTCAGGTGCTCGACGAAATCGCCGCCATCTTCGGCGACATAGGCTTCGCCATCGCCGAGGGGCCTCACATCGAGGACGACTTCCATAACTTCGAGGCTCTCAACATTCCGCCGGAGCACCCCGCCCGCCAGGAGCACGACACGTTTTATTTCGCCCCCGGCCCGGATGGTGAACGCAAGGTTCTGCGCACCCATACCTCGCCGGTCCAGGTGCGCACCATGCAGAGCACCGACCCGCCGCTGCGCATCATCGCGCCGGGCCGCACCTACCGCTGCGATTCCGATCAGACTCATACGCCCATGTTCCATCAGGTCGAGGGGCTGGTCATCGACAAGTCGACTCATATGGGCCACCTCAAGGGCTGCCTGCACGACTTCGTCACCGCCTACTTCGAGGTCGACGACGTGCCCATGCGGTTCCGCCCGAGTTACTTCCCGTTCACCTCGCCATCGGCCGAGGTCGATATCGGCTGCACCCGCAAGGATGGCGAATTGCGTATCGGTGCCGGTGACGACTGGCTGGAAATTCTCGGTTGCGGCATGGTCCACAGCAACGTGCTGACCAATTGTGGCATCGATCCGACGGTCTATCAGGGCTTCGCCTTCGGTATCGGCATCGACCGCCTGGCCATGCTCAAATACGGCATCAATGACTTGCGCAGCTTCTTCGACGCCGACCTGCGTTGGCTGCGCCACTACGGCTTCGTCGCCCTCGATCTGCCGACCTTGGCGGGAGGCCTAACCCGATGAAAAGATTATCGCGATGAAGTTCTCTCTCTCGTGGCTCAAGCAGCACCTCGACACCGAGGCCAGCCTGCAAGAGATCACCGACAAGCTGACCATGCTCGGCCTCGAGGTCGAGGAGGTCATCGACCGGGGCGCCGAACTGGCCGACTTCACGGTCGGTTACGTCATCGAGGCAACCCCTCATCCCAACGCCGATACCCTACGGGTGCTGCGGGTCGATACCGGCCATGGCGAGGTCCAGGTGGTGTGCGGCGCGCCCAACGCACGCACCGGCATGAAGGGTGTGTTCGCCGGCTCGGACCTGACCATTCCCGGCACCGGCCTCAAACTCAAGAAGACCAAAATCCGCGATGTGGAGAGCAACGGCATGCTGTGCTCCGAGCGCGAGATGGGTCTCGGCGACGACCATGACGGCATTATCGATCTGCCCGAGGACGCCCCCGTGGGTGAGCCCTTCGCGCCGCTCATGGGTCTCGACGATCCGGTCATCGACATCGCCATCACCCCGGACCGAGGCGATTGCCTGGGGGTTTACGGCATCGCCCGCGACCTGGCGGCGGCCGGCCTCGGCACCCTCAAGGCGCTCGATGCGACGGCGGTGGCCGGCGCCTTCGACAGCCCCATCAACGTACATCTTGATACCGAGGCCGAGACTCCCGGCGCCTGCCCCTACTTCATCGGCCGTTACATTCGCGGCGTGACCAACGGGCCGAGCCCCAAGTGGCTCCAGGACCGTCTGCTGTCCATCGGTCTGCGGCCTATATCGGCCCTGGTCGACATCACCAACTGGATGACCATGGATCTCGGCCGCCCGGCCCACGTGTTCGATGCGGCCAAAGTCGCCGGCGATATCCGGGTGCGCATGGCCCGGTCCGGCGAAGCCATGCTGGCCCTCGACGGCCGCGGCTACGAGCTCAACGAGGCGGTCACCTGCATTACCGACGACAACGGCGTCATCGGCTTCGGTGGTGTCATGGGCGGCGAGGATACCGGCTGCACGGAAGAGACCACGGACGTGTTTCTCGAAATTGCCCTGTTCGACCCGGTACGCACCGCCGCTACGGGCCGCGCCCTGGGCATCGAGAGCGACGCCCGCTATCGCTTCGAGCGCGGTGTCGATACCGCCTTCATGCCCCCTGGCGAAGAGATCGCCACTGGGCTGATCCTTGAGCTGTGCGGCGGTGAGGCGAGCCATCAGGTGATTGCCGGCGGCGCGCCCCACGGCGCCCGGCAATTGCCCTTCCGTCCCGATCGGGTGGCCAGCCTGGGCGGCGTCGAGATCGCCGCCGATACCTGTGGCGACATTCTCACCGGCCTCGGCTTCGAAATCGCCGACGGTACGGTGATCGTGCCGACCTGGCGTCCGGACGTCGAGATCGAATCCGATGTGGTGGAAGAGGTCCTGCGGATTCATGGCTTCGACCAAATTCCGCCGCTCTCCATGCCGCGCAGCGAGGGCGTCGCCCGTCCGGTGCTGACCATGGGTCAGCGCCGCGAACGCTGGGCCAAGCGGGCCCTGGCGGCGCGTGGCCTGGTCGAGGCGGTGACCTGGTCGTTTGTCTCCGATGCCCAGGCGCGGCTGTTCGGCGGCGGCGGCGACGACCTGCGTCTAGCCAACCCCATCAGTTCCGAACTTACCGACATGCGGCCCAGTCTGCTGCCCGGCCTGGTCGCCGCGACGGGGCGCAACATCGACCGGGGCTTCGACGACGTTGCCCTGTTCGAGGCCGGCCACACCTATGCGGACGACAGCGAGACCGGCCAGGCCCTGGTCATCAGCGCCGTGCGCCGGGGCCGGACCGTGGAGCGCCATTGGGCCGAGCAGCCGCGCGCCGTCGATGTCTTCGACGCCAAGGCCGACGCCCTGGCTGCCATCGCCGCCTGCGGCGGGCCCGCCGACAAGGCTCAGATCAGCGCCGACGCACCGGCCTGGTACCACCCCGGCCGCTCCGGCGCCGTGCGCCTCGGGCCCAATGTGCTGGCTCACTTTGGCGAACTCCACCCCCGGGTGCTCAAGGCCCTCGATGTGGAAGGTCCCCTGGTCGGCTGCGAGATTTTCGTCGAGGCCCTGCCGGCGCCCAGGGCCAAGGCGAACCGGGCCAAACCCAGCCTCAAGCTGTCGCCGCTCCAGCCGGTAACCCGCGACTTCGCCTTCGTAGTCGATGACGCCGTCCGTGCCGAAGACCTGGCCCGCGCCGCTCGCGGCGCCCACAAGCAACTGATCGCCGACGTCCGGGTCTTTGACACCTACGCCGGCGCCAACTTGGGTGAGGGCAAGAAATCCATCGCCATCGCCGTCACCCTGCTGTCCTATGATCAGACCCTGACCGACGCCGAAATCGACGCCGTAGGCCAACAGGTGGTTGCCGCCGTAGTCAAGGCGACCGGCGGGACGTTGCGCGGCTGATGACCGATCTCGCCCACATTCGCAATTTTTCGATCATTGCCCACATCGATCACGGCAAGTCGACTCTGGCCGACCGGTTGATTCAGGTCTGCGGCGGCCTGTCCGAGCGCGAGATGCAGGAGCAGGTGCTCGACTCCATGCCGCTTGAGCGCGAGCGCGGCATTACCATCAAGGCCCAGACCGTGCGCCTGCCCTACACCGCGGCCAACGGCGAGGGCTACATCCTCAACCTGATCGACACGCCGGGGCATGTGGATTTCACCTATGAGGTCAGCCGCAGCCTGTCGGCCTGCGAGGGATCCTTACTGGTGGTTGACGCCAGCCAGGGGGTCGAGGCTCAGACCCTGGCTAACGCCTATCTCGCGGTCGATGCCGGCCATGAGGTGGTGCCGGTGCTCAACAAGGTCGATCTGGTGGCCGCCGAGCCTGACCGGGTGCGCCAGCAGATTGAAGACGTCATTGGCCTCGACGCTTCCGACGCGGTGAAAATTTCGGCCAAGACCGGCCTTGGAATCGACGCTGTGCTCGCGGCCCTGGTCGAACGCCTGCCGGCGCCCGAGGGCGAGCCCGATGCGCCGCTCAAGGCCATGCTGGTGGATAGCTGGTACGACGCCTATCTCGGCGTCATCGTGCTGGTCCGTTTGATCGACGGCACCATCAAGAAGGGCATGAAGATCGAAATGATGCAGACCGGGGCGATCTATCAGATCGAGCGGGCCGGCGTCTTCACCCCCAAGCCCACCGAGGTCGCCAGTCTTGGCGCCGGCGAGGTCGGCTACATTACCGCCGCTATCAAAGCGGTGGCCGATTGTGCCGTGGGTGACACCATCACCGATCAGAAGGCGCCGACGGCCCAGGCTCTACCCGGCTTCAAGCCATCGATCCCGGTGGTGTTCTGCGGCCTGTTCCCGGCGGATTCGGCGGATTACGAGCGCCTGCGCGAAAGCCTGGCAAAGCTGCGGCTCAACGATTCAAGCTTCCACTACGAGGCCGAGACCTCGGCCGCCCTGGGCTTCGGCTTTCGCTGCGGCTTTCTCGGGCTGCTCCATCTTGAGATCATCCGCGAGCGCCTGGAGCGCGAGTTCGATCTTGAGCTGACCACCACGGCGCCCAGCGTCATCTACCGGGTGGTTCAGCGCGACGGCGCCACCGTCGAACTGCACAACCCGGTCGACATGCCCGACCCCACCCATATCGAGCATATCGAGGAGCCGTGGATCAAGGCGACCATCATGGTGCCCGACGAACATTTCGGCGCGGTGCTGTCCCTGTGCACCGAGAAGCGCGGCGAGCAACTCGACCTGACCTATGCGGGCAACCGGGCCATGGCGGTCTATCGCCTGCCGCTCAACGAAGTGGTCTACGACTTCTACGACCGGCTCAAGT
Source organism: uncultured Alphaproteobacteria bacterium (assembly GCA_964645285.1). Taxonomy (GTDB): domain Bacteria; phylum Pseudomonadota; class Alphaproteobacteria; order JAAXGF01; family JAAXGF01; genus JAYZAP01. The sequence continues at coordinate 329 of CAZYDR010000023.1, read as the reverse complement.
CGGTGTCGCGGGGCTACGCCAGTTTCGATTACCACATCGACGGCTACGAGACCGGCAACCTGGTCAAGGTCGCCATTCTGGTCAACGGCGAGCCGGTCGATGCCCTGGCTCTTATCGTCCATTCGGCCAACGCCGAAAGCCGCGGCCGGGCCCTGTGCGTGGCCCTCAAGGATCTGATCCCGCGCCAGCTTTTCCAGATCGCTATCCAGGCGGCCATCGGCGGCAAGGTCATCGCCCGCGAGAGTGTGCGGGTCCTGCGCAAGGATGTCACCGCCAAATGCTACGGCGGCGACGTGACCCGCAAGCGCAAGCTGCTCGAGAAGCAGAAG
>CAZYDR010000022.1:0-39616 GCA_964645285.1 uncultured Alphaproteobacteria bacterium | reverse complement strand
CAGCTCAAGAGATATTCCTCTGACAATGCCCCTGTACACTTACCGCCGGTGGGGTGTTTTTCCCCCCCCCCCCCCCCCCGAGAACGTTAAACATAACGTGGTTGTAGGATAGGGTAGCCGGGAGCGGGGTGCGATCGCCGCATCACTGGCTTTGACGCGCGGGAACGCGGCGCGTAATACTGATGATTCTGGCGTTCGGCCTGCTCCGTGGGCGGCGGCGCCAACGTTGATAGAGTGGGACCGATGGATAAATCCGTGAGCGACAACAAAGGCCAGCACGCCTTCGACGATGAGGCCCTGCGGTTTCATGCGGAGGGCCGGCCCGGCAAGATTCAGATCTCGCCGACCAAGCCGCTGGCCACCCAACGAGATCTATCCCTGGCCTATTCGCCGGGCGTGGCTGCGCCCTGCCTGGCGATCGAGCGCGACCCGCTGCTGGCCTACGACTACACCGCCAAGGGAAATCTTGTGGCGGTGATTTCCAATGGTACCGCGGTGCTTGGCCTCGGCAACCTGGGCGCCCTGGCGTCGAAGCCGGTGATGGAGGGCAAGGCGGTGCTGTTCAAGCGCTTCGCCGACATCGACGGCATCGACCTCGAAGTCAACACCGAGGATGTCGATGAGTTCGTCAACTGCGTGCGGTTCCTGGGCAAGAGCTTCGGCGGCATCAACCTCGAAGATATCAAGGCGCCCGAATGCTTCATCATCGAACAGCGCCTGCGTGAGCTGCTCGACATTCCGGTGTTCCACGACGACCAGCACGGCACCGCCATTATCGCCGCCGCCGGACTGATCAACGCCCTGCACCTCACGGGCCGTGAGTTCAGCGACGCGCGGGTGGTGGTCAACGGCGCCGGCTCGGCCGGAATCGCCTGTGTCGAGTTGATCAAGAGCATGGGGGCCCAGTCCGACAACGTCATCCTGTGCGATACCAAGGGGGTCATTTACCAGGGCCGCGAAGCAGGCGTGAACCAGTGGAAGTCGGCCCACGCCACCAACACCGAGTTCCGCACCCTGGCCGAGGCCCTGGACGGCGCCGACGTGTTTTTCGGCCTCTCCGCCAAGGGTGCTATGACCGCCGAGATGGTCACCTCCATGGCCGACAGGCCGATCATTTTCGCCATGGCCAACCCGGACCCGGAAATCACGCCCGAGGAAATTGTCGCCGTGAGGGCCGACGCCATTGTCGCCACCGGCCGCTCGGACTATCCCAATCAGGTCAATAACGTGCTGGGCTTCCCCTATATCTTTAGGGGTGCCCTCGATGTCCACGCCTCGACCATCAACGACGCCATGAAGATCGCCGCCGCCACGGCCATCGCCGGCCTGGCCCGCGAGGATGTGCCCGACGAAGTGGCGGCGGCCTATGCCGGCACCCGGCTGCAGTACGGCCAAGATTACATTCTGCCGGTACCGTTCGACCCGCGCATGATTTCGCGGGTCGCGCCGGCGGTGGCCAAGGCGGCCATGGATTCAGGCGTCGCCCACCGGCCAATCATCGACATGGACAGCTATGGCCGTGAGCTCAGCGCCCGGCTCGACCCGTCGGCGACCAGCCTGCACCTGGTGTTCGAGCGGGCCCGGGCGCGGCCCAAGCAGATCGTCTTCGCCGAGGGCGAGGAGGAGAAAGTCATTCGCGCGGCGGCGCTGTGGCGCTCCAGCGGCTACGGCACGCCGCTGCTGGTCGGCCGCGCCGACCGCATCGCCGCTACCATGCAGTCCATCGGTCTTGGCGATGTGGAACCCTTCGAAATTCACAATGCCGACATCACCGGCGATACCGAACGCTATATCGACCTTTTGTATCAGCGTCGCCAGCGTCACGGCGCCATGCGCCGCGACTGCCAGCGCTGGGTCAATCAGGACCGCAATGTGTTCGCCGCCTGCATGGTCGCCTGCGGCGATGCCGACGGCATGGTCACCGGCCTGACCCGGAGCTATTGGGGATCGCTGGAAAAGGTCTCACGGGTGCTAGACCCGGAGCCCGGCCACCGGCTGTTCGGCCTGACTATTCTGTTGGCCCAGGACCAGACGGTGTTTATCGCCGACACCACGGTGAGCGAAACCCCCAACGCCGCCGAGCTCGCCGACATCGCGGTCCAGAGCGCCGCTAAGGCCCGCGAAATGGGCCATGAGCCCCGGGTCGCCTTGTTGTCATACTCAACCTTCGGCTATCCCCCGACCGGCACCACCACACGCATCCGCGAGGCGGTCGAACTGCTCGACGGACGTGGCGTCGGTTTTGAGTATGACGGCGAAATGGCGGTCGATACGGCGCTCGACCCCGAGCTCCAGTCCCTGTTCCCGTTCTGCCGTCTGTCGGGGCCAGCCAACGTGCTGGTCATGCCCGGTCTGCACGCCGCCAACATCGCCTCCAAGCTGGTTCAGGAGCTGGGCGGCGGCACGGTCATCGGCCCCCTGCTGGTCGGCCTCGAGAAACCGGTGCAGATCGTCCAGCTCGGCGCCACGGTGTCGGACCTGCTCAACCTCGCCGCCTTCGCGGCCGTGGATGCGGATCGCTAGGCGATCCGCTTTTGGTTTGGCCCTCAGTTACCGGGCGCGGACATTCGTCCGCTTGGCTCCCGCCGCATAAGCGGCGACCCGCAGTCGCGGGCTAAAAGAAAGTCAGAAAGTACGAAGAATACCAGCGGTTACCTATTGACCCCTGGCAAGCGCGAACGCGAGTCGCCGATCGTACGGCGAGAGCATGCGTGGCGCTTGAACGCCCATCGGTCATACGTGATGACCGATGGTATTAATCGTCGCTCAGCACACGGATTTGCCGGTTGGCGACGGTCAGCATGGCCAGGTCCTGGGCATCGGCCTTGCGCAGATCATCGATCAGACGCCGGTTGCGGTCGACGGCGTTTTGGTGGACCGCAATCCACTTGCCGACGGCGCCGCTGACCGACTTCTGGCCGGCGCCGGCGAGGACCGCGGCGGTCAACGCGCGCTGTTGGCCGCAGAGATCATCAACGATAGCCATGACCGCCTGACGCTGCCAGTGAGACTCGGCACTGAAGCCCAAGGCGGCGGACCGCAGCCAATCGAGGCCGAGTTGCTCGCCGACCTGAAAATAGACATCGCCCACGGCTTCGACCGCGAGCTTGTTGCGCTGGGCAGTCTGGACGATATCCGGCGCCGCCGCCAAAACATTGAGAGCAGCAACCTTGCGCGCCACCGCCTTGGGCACGCCAAGATCCGCATAGCATGTAGCAGCGCGAAGCAGCGCCTTGGCCCGGGTGGTGCTGAGCACCACCTTGAGATGCTGGCTCAGGGTCTCGATCCCCGGTCTGAACTCGGCGACCGTGGCGGCGATATCGAGGGGCTGGGGCCGATTACGCAGGAACCATAACGTGCCGCGCTCGACCAGCCGGCCGACATCGAGCAGCAGATCGATCTGAACCGCCGCCGCCACCTTGTTGTCAAGCGCCTCGATAGCCGCCCACAGGGCTCTGAGATCAAAGCAGTCGCGGGTGACGGCATAGGCCCGGGCAACATCGTCGGGGGCGAAGCCATGGTTGTCGACGACCTGGTCGACAAAAGCGGCGCCGACCCGGTTGATCATGCTGTTGGTCACCGACGTGACGATAATTTCCCGGCGCAGGCGATGGCCGTGAATAGCCTTCTCATAGTGCTTCTGCAGGGGCGCCGGGAAATAGCGCAGCAGATCGATGGCCAGGTAGGGGTCTTCCGGCAGATCGGATTTCAGTAGGGTTTGATAGAGTGTCATCTTGCTGTAGGCGAGCAACACGGAAAACTCGGGGCCGGTAAGGCCGATGCCGGCCTTCTGGCGCTCGGCCACGGTCTCATCATCGGGCAGGTCTTCAACGTTGCGATCAAGATCGCCGGCCCGCTCCATATCACGCATGAGCCGGGCCTGGGATTCGAGCAGCCGCACGCCCTGGGCCAGGGCGACGCTGATGGCCTGGGTCTGGCGGTAATTGTCGAGCAACACCAGGGCGCCGACCTCGTCAGTCATCTGGGCCAGCAGCTTGCTACGCTGCTTGGGCGTCATGTCGCCGTTGGCCACGATATCGCCGAGCAGGATCTTGATATTGACCTCATGGTCGGAACAATCGACGCCGGCCGAATTGTCGATGGCGTCGGAATAGATCCGGCCACCGGCCAGGGCGAATTCGATTCGGCCGCGCTGGGTCAGGCCCAGATTGCCGCCCTCGCCGATCACTTGGCAGTGCAGATCCATGCCGTTGACGCGAAGTTCGTCATTGTCGCGGTCGCCGACTTCCGCATGGCTCTCATCGCGGGCCTTCACATAAGTGCCGATGCCGCCGTTCCACAGCAGATCAACCGGCGCCCGCAACATGGCGCCCATGAGCTCGGTAGGGGTCACTTCGGCGGCGTCGATTTCCAAGGCCGCCTTGATCTCGGGCGACAGCTTTATCGACTTGGCGGTACGCTCGAAAATGCCGCCGCCCTTGGAAATCAGCCTGGTGTTGTAGTCGGCCCACGAGCTGCGCGGCTTGTTGAACAAGCGCTGGCGCTCCTTGAAACTCTTGGCCGCGTCGGGCTCGGGATCAACGAAGATATGCATGTGATTGAAGGCGCCCATGAGCCGAATATGGCGTGACAGCAGCATGCCGTTGCCGAACACATCGCCGGCCATGTCACCGATGCCGATGCAGGTGAAGCCGGTGGTCTGAATGTCGGTGCCGACTTCGCGGAAGTGGCGCTTGACCGATTCCCAGGCCCCCTTGGCGGTAATGCCCATGCCCTTGTGGTCGTAACCTTCCGAGCCCCCACTGGCGAAGGCGTCGCCGAGCCAGAAACCGGCGTCGACAGCGACCGCGTTGGCAAAATCGGAGAACGTCGCCGTGCCCTTGTCGGCGGCGACCACCAGATAGGGGTCGTCATCGTCATGGCGCACCACATCGACTGGCGACACTACCTTACCCTCGACCAGATTGTCGGTGATGTCGAGCAAGGCGGCAACAAAAGTCTTGTAGCAGGCGATGCCCTCTTCCATCCGGGCCTGGCGCTGATCGGCGACGAACTGGCGCTTGACGTAGAACCCGCCCTTGGCCCCGACCGGGACGATGACCGCGTTCTTGACCATCTGGGCCTTCATCAGGCCGAGCACCTCGGTGCGGAAATCCTCGCGCCGGTCGGACCAGCGCAGACCGCCGCGGGCAACCCCGCCGCCACGCAGGTGAACCGCCTCGAAGCGCGGCGAATAAACGAAGACCTCGACCCAGGGGCGCGGTAGCGGCAGTTCTTCAATGGTCTGGGACGCCAGCTTGAACGACAGGTAGGATCTGGCCTCGCCGGCCTCATTGGTCTGATAGTAGTTGGTCCGTAGCGTCGAACTGATCAGCAGGTGGAAACTCCGCATGATGCGATCTTCATCGCGGCTGGCAATAAGGTCGATGGCGACGGCGATGCGCTGGTCGAGATCGGCAATCGCCTTGACCCGACCTTTTTCGCCAGCCGGATCGAAACGGACGGCGAACAAGGCGATCAGCATATTCGTCAGCACCGGATACCGGCCCAGGGTCTCTTCCATGTAGGGCTGGCTGAACGCCTTCCACGCCTGGAGCCGGAACTTGCTGTAGGCGCGCATGATATTGACTTCACGCCAGGTCAGGCTGGCGCTGAGAACCAACCCATTGAAGCCGTCGTTCTCGGCCTCGCCCGACCAGATACGGGCGAAAGCGTCCTGAAAGCTCTGCTTCACTTCGGTCACGTCGAACTCGGCGTCACGCCGACCCGTCATGCCGAAATCATGTATCCAGTAGCCGCCTTCGGAGCCGTGAGGTTCGATGCGATAGGGTGTCTCTTCGATGACCTTGAGCCCCATGTTCTCAAGCATGGGCAGAATGTCCGACAGGGGCACCGGGTCGGTTGGGTGATAGACCTTGAAGTGGAGCGTCCCCTCGACCGCGTCGAGACGGGCATAAAGGTTCATGGCCAGGCCGTCGGCGTCGTCCAGGGACTCGATCTTATCGATGTCGGCGATCGCCGTCTGGGCGCCGGAGTCGACGCTGTAGGCCGCCGGGAATGCGTCCTGGTAACGGTGGTAGCGAGCCATGCCCCTGGCCTCACCCCAGCGCTCGACACAGGCTTCCTTGAGGTCGTCGGTCCACATGCGCGTGGTCTCAACCAGACGCTGCTCGATGAGTTCCGGGTCGATATCGCCGCGCGCCTTGGGCTCATCGCCGGTTGCCCCCGCGCCCATGGGGGTGTGGACGATGTAGTGTAGTCGCGCCATCACCGCTTCGGAGACCTGGGCGGTGAATTCGACCGACGAGCCGCTCAGGGACTTGAGCAGCACCGCCTGCATGCGCTTGCGCAAATCGGTGTTGTAGCGTTCGCGGGGCACATAGACGAGGCAGGAGAAGAAGCGGGCGTAATCGTCTCGGCGCATGAACAACCGAATGCGCTGGCGCTCCTCGAGGCCGAGGATGCCGTGGCTGATATCGAACAGGTCGTCGCTGTCGGTCTGGAACAACTCGTCGCGCGGATAGGTCTCGAGGATGTTCATGAGCGCCTTGCCGTTGTGGCTGCCGGCGCTGAACGGCGAGCGCTCGATAATCTTGGCGACCTTGTTGCGCAACATGGGAATGTCGTGGGGATTGCGGTTGTAGGCGGCCGAGGTGAACAACCCCAGGAAGCGATGCTCGCCGGTGACCTTGCCGCGCGCATCGAAGGTCCGGATACCGATGTAATCCATGTACACCGGTCGATGGACCGTGGCGCGGGTGTTGGCCTTGGTGATGATGAGCAGCTGTTTACGCCGTGCGAAGCGGCTCGCCGCCCGGGTCATGGGCGTCTTGGCGCGCTTGATGGATCCGGGCGACACGTTGCGCAACACGCCGAGGCCAGGCTTCTCATCAATCCGCAAATAATCCCGGTCGCCCTTGCGCTCGAGCCGATAGGCGCGATAGCCCAGGAAGGTAAAGTGATTGTCGCGAACCCAGGCGAGAAACGCCTTGGTTTCCGCGACCTCGTCCTGCGATATTCCCGGCGGCGTAGTGTCGAGTTCGGCGATGATCTGATCGACCTTAGCCAGGGCCGGATGCCAGTCCTCAACCGTCGCGCGAATATCGTCAAGCACTTGCCGCAGTGCATCGCCAATGGCGTCAAGCGCCGCCTGGGACGATTGCTGGCTGACCTCCACATGAAGCACGGATTCGCCGATCGCGTCCTCGGCATCGTCGTCGTTACCGAGCACCTCTATCAACCTGCCGTCGCCATCACGCCGCACCCGCAGAATGGGGTGGATCAGCAGGTGAACCGTAAGGGGGCCACCGGACGCCAAGAGATCCTGGCGATTGAGCGCCGAGGCCACGGAATCCACAAGGAACGGCATGTCGTCGTTGATAATCTCGACAACCGTATGGGTCGACTGCCAGCCGTGATCCTCGTGGCGCGGGTTATAGATCCGGATACTGGGTTGGCCGGGCAAGCGCTTCTGGGCAAACCGCCAGATCGATAGGGCCTCGCCGTAGAGCATCTCGGCATTGAACTCGGTCAAATCATCCGGTGCCACGTCGCCATAGTACTGGCGCACGAAACCGACCAGCATACGTGCCTTGGCTTTGGGCAGTCGGTGGTGCAACTGGCCGATCACCGCATCGATCAACTCGGTCTTTTGCTCCTTGGCGCGCGAGGCCATGACGGGACCCTCCTGGACACGAATGACTGTTGAATGACAAGACTTTAGGCCATTGTTCCGAATTGTACACCTTGGCGGATTAATGGTTAATTTTCTGTGGCCAAGACAATCGGCCCAGCGCCATGCAAGTTTGTTGCCTCGGGGTAAACCATGAGCTAGGTTCGGCGCGATTATCGGAGGGGAAAACGGGCTCCGTTTTCGCCCCTATACATGCCTCGAAGCACGAGATTTTTAGGGCGCCATCATGCCATTCGGCCTGCTCAAATACGGCTTCTCCAAGAAACATCCGGCGAAGCGCCATTTCGCCGTGCCGGGAGAACTCAAGCCACGCTATGACGTGGTCATCATCGGCGGCGGCGGCCACGGTCTGGCGACCGCCTATTATCTGGCCACCAAGTACGGCATCACCGATGTGGCGGTGCTCGAGCAAGGCTGGATCGGCGGCGGCAATACGGGCCGCAACACGGCCATCATCCGCTCCAACTATCTGACCCCGGAAGGCGTCGCCTTCTATGACGAGTCGATCCGGCTGTATCAGGATCTGAGCCAGGAATTCGATTACAACATCATGTATTCGGAACGCGGCCATTTCACCCTAGCCCACACCGACGCCTCGATCCGCACCATGCGCTGGCGGGCCGAGGTCAACAAGCACATGGGGGTCAATTCGGATCTGGTGCTGCGCGATGAACTGGCCCGCATGGTGCCTCAGCTCAACATGTCCGAAGACGTGCGTTATCCCATTCTGGGCGCGCTGTATCACGCGCCGGGCTCGATCGCGCGCCACGACGCTGTCGCCTGGGGCTATAGCGGCGTCGCCAGCCGCAAGGGCGTGGAAATCCATCAGCAGACCAAGGTCACCGGCATTCTGGTCGAGAACGGCCGGCTGATCGGCGTCGAGACCGACCGCGGCACCATCCACTGCAACAAGGCGGTGCAGGCGGTGGCCGGGTCGACCTCCCTGCTGACCAAGATGGCGGGCTTCAAGGTGCCGATCCGCACGGTGCCGCTGCAAGCCTGCGTTTCGCAACCCCTGAAGCCATTCCTCGACGCTATCGTGGTGTCGGGCAGCCTGCATACCTACATTTCCCAGAGCCCGCGGGGCGAGTTGGTCATGGGCGGCTCGACCGATCCCTATCAGCTCTATTCGACCCGCTCGAGCCTGGAGTTCAAGGAAGGCCTGATGGCCCATATGCTAGAGATGTTTCCTTATCTCGGCGAGGTCAAACTGATGCGCCAGTGGGCCGGTATGACCGACATGACGCCGGACTTTAGCCCGGTCCTGGGCGAGACCCCGGTGGAGAACTACTACATCGATTCCGGTTGGGGCACCTGGGGTTTCAAGGCGACCCCCGTCGTCGGCAACCGCATGGCCGAACTGATCGCCACCGGCAAGGTGCCCGACCTAATCGAGCCGTTCCGCCTATCGCGCTTCGACGACTTCCACCTGGTCGGCGAAAAGGGCGCCGCCTCGGTCGGTCATTGAGGGAATAGCACCATGAAAATTCTCAATTGTCCGCTCAACGGCCCGCGTAACATCTCCGAGTTCGTCTATGGCGGCGAGGTGGTCATGCATCCCGACCCACACACCACCAGCAACGCCGAATGGGCCGATTTCGTATTCATGGAAAACAACACCGCCGGGGTGGTCCGCGAGTGGTGGTACCACGCCCCCACCGCCTACTGGATTATCGCCGAGCGCAACACGGTGACCGATGAATTCATCCGCACCTATCCGGCCAATGAAGTGTTCAACGAGCGCGTCGCCTTCCCGGCGCCGCCCGCGTCCGATGACGACGGAGGCACGTCATGAAGCCGGGCCGCCTGGCGGCGCCGGCCGGCGCCCGCATCGACCGTAACCAAACCGTCGAATTCTCGTTCGACGGCAAGCGCTATTCCGGCTTTGCCGGCGACACCATCGCCTCGGCTCTGCTGGCCAACGGCGTATCCATATTGTCGCGGTCGTTCAAATACCATCGCCCGCGCGGAGTGCTGACCGCCGCTGGCCAGGATTCCAACACTCTGGTGCAGATCGACGACGAGACCAACGTGCTGGCCGACCGCCGGGCTATCGAGCCGGGCATGGCGGTGACCGCACAGAACGTGTTCGGTAGCCTGGAGTCTGATCATGCTAACTGGATCGGCCACTTCAGCCGTTTCATGCCGGTGGGCTTTTATTACAAGGCATTTTTCCGGCCCAAGGCTCTGTGGCCGTTCTGGGAAAAGGTCATCCGCCGGCTTGCCGGCCTCGGCGTGGTCAACCAGGAGGCCGATCACGGCTATTACGACAAGCAGTACCTGTTCGCCGACGTTGCCGTTGTCGGCGGCGGGCCGGCCGGCATGGCCGCCGCCCTTGAGGCCGCCGCCGATGGCGCCGAGGTCGTGCTTATGGACGAGAACCGGGTGCTCGGCGGGTCGTTGAACTACGCCCGCCTCGACGCCGCCGGCGAGCGCGCCGAGACCCTGCGCGCCGAGCTGGTCGCCAAGGTCGAGGCCGAGGCCAACATCCGGGTGCTGACCAGCGCCACCTGCAACGGTTGGTTTTCCGACAACTGGTTGCCGATCATCCAAGGCAACCGCATGTACAAGCTGCGGGCCACCGCCATGGTGGTCGCCAGTGGCAGCTTTGAACAGGCTATGGTGTTCCGCAACAACGACCTGCCAGGCGTCATCATGGGCAGCGCCGCCCAGCGGCTGATCTACCAGTACGGCGTCAAACCGGGCAACCGGGCTGTGGTGGTCGCCGCCAATGGCGACGGCTACGGCGTCGCCCTCGATCTGCTCGACGCCGGTGTCGAGGTCGCCTGCGTCGTCGATCCTCGCGCCGATGCGCCCGGTTGCGAACGCCATCACGCGGTCATCGAGCGCGGCGTGCCGGTGATCCGCGAGACCACCGTGGCCGAAGTCATGGCAGCGCCCGGCAACAAAGGCGTGGTCGGCGCCCGCATCGCCAAGGTCACCGGCGAAGGCGAGACCACCGTCACCACCGACCGCTTCACCTGCGATCTGGTCTGCGTCTCGGTGGGCTATCACCCGGCGGCCAATCTGATCTGTCACGCCCGCGGCCGCATGGCCTATGACAACCGCCAGGCGACCTTCGCCATTGCCGAGTTGCCGGCCCATATGTTCGCCGCCGGCTCGGTCGCCGGGGTCTATGAGGCGAACGGTGCAGCGGCCTCGGGCCGCCACGCCGGCTGGGCTGCTGCTCGCGATGCCGGCCACGACGGCGGCACGGAGCCGCCGGCGGCTGGCGATGACGGATCAAGCCCGAACTTCCCGTGGCCCATCTTCCCTCATCAGGATGGCAAGGATTTCGTCGACTTTGACGAAGACCTGGTGGTTGTCGACCTGCTCAACGCCATCGCCGAGGGCTACGACAATATCGAGTTGCTCAAGCGCTTCTCTACCGTCGGCATGGGGCCGAGCCAGGGCCGCCACTCATCACTACCGTCGGTCCGCATCGCCGCCAAGGCGACCGGCAAGACCATGGACCAGACCGGTACCACCACCTCGCGGCCGCCGTTCACCGCCGAGACCTTCGGCCATCTTGCCGGGCGCTCGTTCGAGCCCGTGCGCCACACCGCCATGCATTGGCGCCATGAGGAACAGGGCGCCCGCATGATGGTCGCCGGCCAGTGGATCCGGCCCGAGTACTACGGCGACCCGGCCAACCGCGAGGCCAACATTAAGGCCGAGGTCATGGCGGTGCGCGAGAACGTCGGCATCATCGACGTCTCGACCCTGGGCGGTATTGAGGTTCATGGCCCGGACGCGGCCGAGTTCCTCAATCGCATGTACACCTTCGCCTATCTCAAGCAGCCGGTGCACCGGGCGCGCTACGTGCTGATGACCGATCAGTCCGGCGTTATCACCGACGACGGTGTCGCCTGTCGCTTCCACAAAAACCACTTCTATGTCACCGCCACCACCGGCGGTGTCGGCGCGGTCTATCAGGAGATGCTGTTCCATAACGCCCAATGGCGGCTTGACGTCTGCGTCATCAATTCCACCGCGTCCTACGCCGGGATCAACATCGCCGGACCCAAGGCACGGAACGTGCTGGCCCGGGTCAGCGACGATATCGACCTGTCGGCCGAGGCTTTCCCCTACATGGGGGTGCGCACGGGCCACATCGCCGGCATTCCGGCGCGGCTGCTGCGGGTCGGCTTCGTCGGTGAGCTCGGTTACGAGGTCCATGTCCCGGCGAGCCACGGCGAGGCCCTGTGGGACGCCCTCATGGAGGCCGGCAAGCCGGAAGGCATCCGGCCCTTCGGCATCGAGGCCCAGCGCCTGCTGCGCCTCGAGAAGGGTCATATCATCATCAACCAGGACACTGACGGGCTGACCCATCCCCATGAAGCCGACATGGCCTGGGCCATCGCCCGCAAGAAGCCCTACTTCGTCGGCATGCGCTCCATCGCCATCCAGAAGGACCGTGGCATCGAGCGCAAGCTGGTCGGCTTTACCATTGTCGAGACCAATGATACGACCACCAGGGCGCCGGAACCGAAGGATTGCCATTTGGTGATCCGTGATGGGACCATCACGGGTCGGGTGACCTCCGTCGGCTACTCCCATGTGCTGGGCAAGATCATCGGCATCGGCTACGTGGCGCCGGACCAAGCCGAGGTCGGCACCCGCTTTAAAATCAAGATCGAACAGGGCCGGCTGATCGAGGCGGAAGTGACGGCCATGCCGTTCTACGACCCCTACGGCAAGCGCCAGGAGATGTGATATGAGCCTGGCTCCCGAACAACAACTTCGCCGCAGCGCCCTGTACCGTGAACTGGCGGCGCTGGGCGCGACCTTTGGCGAGGTCAACGGCGCGGCCTGCGCCATGCGTTGCGGCGGCACGCGCGAAGCCGAGGCGGAACGCGCCCAGGCCCTGGCGATCTGCGATCTATCGCCGCTGCCCCGGGCCGGCTTCAAGGGCCACGGCGCCATCGTCTGGGTCCGTACCCAGGGGGTCACGGTGACCGACGCCAACAACATGACTGCGTGGCAGGACGACGGCGCCAGCGCCGCCCGCCTGGCCGATACCGAGGTCCTGTTGCTCAGCGATCTGGCCTGCGCCAGCACGCTTTGTAACGACATCGCTGGTGGCTGGTCGCCCGACCCGGATACCGGTTCTTACCCGGTGCCCCGGGCCGACACCAACTGCTGGTTCCTGATCAGCGGCCGCCACAGCGCGACGATGTTCTCGAAAATCTGCGGCGTCGATCTGCGCCCCGACAAGTTCGCCATGGGCGCCGCCGCCCAGACCTCCATTGCGCGCCTTAACGGCATCGTCATCAGGGCCGACGTTGTCGATTCCACTGGGGGCGAGACCCTCGCGTACCACTTCCTTACTGACAACGCCTCGGCCCGCTTCATGTGGGACAGCGTGCTCGACGCCATGGGCGAATGGGGCGGCGCACCCGTAGGTCTCGACGCCATGCGCGGCCTCGCCGGCGATAGCTGACCGTGACCCCCAAAAGCGCGCTTCAGGACCCCCATTCCCTGGTCGAGGACCGCGCGGGCGATCTTGAGGCCGCCATCGGCCGTCAGGTGCGGCGTCTGCGCAAGCGCCTCGACATGCGGGTTACCGAGCTGGCCGGGTTGGCCGGGCTGTCGTCGGGCATGCTGTCAAAGATCGAGAACGGCCTGACCTCGCCGTCCCTAGCCACCCTGCAGGCCTTGTCGACGGCGCTCAACGTACCGGTCACCGCCCTGTTCCAACAGTTTGAGGCGCGCCCCGAGGCGACCTTCGTGCCCGCCGGCCAGGGTCTTGAGATCGAGCGCCGGGGCACCCGTAGCGGCCATCAGTACCGCCTGCTCGGCCACTCCCGCGACGCCGCCCTGGCGGTCGAGCCCTACATGATTACGCTGAACGACAAGTCCGATACCTTCCCCTATTTCCAGCATGCCGGCACCGAGTTCATCTACATGCTCGACGGCGCCATGGGCTATCGTCACGGCGACCGCATCTACGCCATGGGTTCGGGCGACTCGCTGTTTTTCGACGCCGGCGTGCCCCACGGGCCGGAAACCCTCGACACTCTGCCCTGCCATTTTCTGTCGATTATCGCCTACGCCGATGGATCGGACAGTTGACGTTGACCAACACGCCCGTACAAAGTTCGTTCAACCCCTAGTCAATACGACCCTTTCACTCGTCCACAACACCATCAATCAAGCAACTGGGAGGCTGTCATGGCCATCGATCTGGCGAAAGTCGCCAAGGAAAAGAAAATCAAATACTTCTTCATCAGCTTCGTCGATCTGTTCGGCGTGCTGCGCGCCAAGCTGGTGCCGGCCCGGGCCATCGGCGACATGCAGAAGGACGGCGCCGGTTTCGCCGGTTTCGCCACCTGGCTCGACATGACCCCGGCGCACCCGGACATGTTCGCGGTGCCCGATCCGACAAGCCTGATCCAACTGCCCTGGAAGCCCGAGGTCGCCTGGCTGGCCAGCGACTTGTGGATGGACGGCAAGGAAGTTGAGCAGTGCCCCAGGGTAGTGCTCAAGCGCCAGATCGCCGCCGGCGCCAAGCAGGGCTACTACATGAAGAGCGGCGTCGAGTGCGAATATTTCCTGACCAACGCCGACGGCACCGCGATCTCCGATGAGCGCGATATCCAGGGTAAGCCGTGCTACGATCAGGCGGCGCTGACCCGGCGCTTCGACGTTATCGCCGAGATCTGCGATCACATGATCAAGCTCGGCTGGAACCCCTACCAGAACGATCACGAGGACGGCAACGGCCAGTTCGAAATGAACTGGGATTTCGACGACTGCCTGAAGACCGCCGACCGCCACGTGTTCTTCAAGTTCATGGCCAAGACCATCGCCGAGAACCACGGCCTGCGCGCCACCTTCATGCCCAAGCCGTTTACCGACCTCACCGGCAACGGCTGCCACGCCCATATTTCCCTGTGGGACAAGGCCGGCAAGAAGAACCTGTTCGCCGACAAAAAGGGCGAGCTCGGCCTCTCCAAGCTGGCCTATCATTTCCTCGGCGGCGTGGTCCACAGCGCCGACAGCTTCACCGCCCTGTTCAACCCGACAGTCAACAGCTACAAGCGGATCAACGCGCCGGTCACCCAGTCCGGCGCCACCTGGGCACCCAACACGGTGACCTATACGGGCAACAACCGAACCCACATGATCCGTATTCCCGACCCCGGCCGTTTCGAACTGCGGCTCATGGACGGCGCCTCGAACCCCTACCTGATGCAGGCCGCCATGTACGCCGCCGGCCTCGACGGTACGGCTAATGCGCACGACCCGGGCAAGCGCCTCGACATCAACATGTACGAGGAAGGCCACCGCCTGAAAAACGTCAAGCAGCTGCCGCTGAACATGCTCGACGCGGTCCGCCTGTTCGACAAGAGCAAGGTCGCCCGCGATCGCCTCGGCGAGGAGTTCTGCGCCGCCTTCGTCAAGCTCAAGCTCGAGGAATGGAACAGCTACACCCGCTCACTCAGCCAATGGGAGCGCGACAACACGCTCGATTGTTAGGGGGTAGCGGGCGCGCGGGTTCGCGCTCGCTGGCTTTTCGGCGCGGAATTCGAGTGCTGATTGGGGGTACGAGGAATCAGAACCCCGCATAATGTTGTAGTTCGGCCGTTTCGTGGGTATGCGGCTCACCATGGCGATTGTCACGTTGCTCATTGTGACCTTCATCGTTTTCAGTTTGATGGAACTGAGTCCGGTGAACTACGCGGAACGCTGTTGGGCGTTCAAGCCGCTGGACAAGCCCTACGTCACGCGCTGGGTGAACTGGGTGACGAAGGTTTTCGTGCACGGCGATTTCGGCGAATCCTGCATCTTGCGGATGCGGATCAATCTACTGCTCGGAACCAAGTTCTGGATATCGCTGGGCATCTGCCTGTCATCCCTGCTGCTGGCCTACCTCATCGCCATACCCGTCGGCATCTATTCTGCGACGACAAACAACCGGGCGCTTAACAACTTCCTGCGCTTTGTTTCCTATCTCGGCCTCGCCATGCCGAACTTCCTGCTCGCCCTGATGATCCTGTTGGCGTCGACCATACTGTTCGGTGACACCCTCACGGGCCTGTTCAGCAGGGAGTACCAGGACGCCGCCTGGTCCTATGACAGGTTTATCGACTTCCTGTCCCACGCCTGGCTTCCGGTGTTCGTGCTCGGCTGGTCGGCGACGGCTTTCGCGCTTCAGATCGTGCGCGCCCTGATGGCCGATGAATACGGCAAGCCCTATGTCATGGCGGCGCGGGCGCGGGGGCTGTCCGGACGGCAATTGCTGTGGCGCTATCCGGCCCGCCATGCCCTGGGACCGATCATCAACTCGCTGGGGTTCGATCTCAACCGGGTTTTCAACGAACTGCCGATTATCGCGCTTATCCTGACTCTCACCGAGGCCGGGGCGTTATTGCTGCAATCGCTTACGCAGTCGAACGACCAGCCCCTCGCCGCCGCCATCCTGTTTTTGCTGACGGCGTCGATAATCGGCCTGAATTTCGTTACCGATATCATGCTGGCGGCAATCGATCCGCGCTTTCGCCGTGGAATTTTCGGGGATTGAGCGATGATTGAGGCGGCCCCGGAAATCTCCAGGTCAGTCGAAAGCGTATTGCCACACCATCTTCAGTGCAGTTGCATTGTCTCCGTGCACATCCGAACGCGGCGGTTTCGGCGCCGCGCCGCAACATCGACCGCTAAATCCCCTTGCCGCCAACCGGGTCTATAGGCTAATACCTGCGCCCTAACCCACGATGAACGTACGGAAATGACACTTATGACGGCATCTTCGGATCAGCCGCCGATCAGACTCGGCCTGCCCAAGGGGCGTATGCAGGATGGCGTGGTGCAATTGCTCGCCGACGCCGGTATTGACCTCGCTCACGGCCCGCGCGAATACCGCCCGCGGATCTCGTTTGCTGGCTTCGAGGTCAAGTTCCTCAAGCCCCAGAACATGATCGAGATGCTTCATGCGGGCTCGCGCGATGTCGGCTTCGCCGGCGCCGACTGGGTTGCCGAGCTTGGCGCCGAGGTCGTCGAGCTGGTCGATACCGGGCTTAACCCGGTGCGCCTGGTGGCCGCCACCACGCAGGAGTTCGTCGACAACGGCGGGCCCGGCTCGAAGCCTTTCGTGGTGGCTTCGGAATACGCCAGCCTGACCAATGCCTGGATCAAAGAGCGCGGCTATAACGCCAGCGTGCTGCGCTCCTTCGGCACCACGGAAGTATTCCCGCCGGAAGACGCCGACTACATCGTCGACGTCACCGCCACCATGGCGACCCTCGAGGCCAACAACCTGGTCATCGTCGACGAACTGCTGACCTCATCGACCCGGCTCTACGCCAATCCGGCGATTCTCGACGACCCCGGCCGCCGCGACGCCATCGAGCGTTTCGTACTGGTGCTGAAAGCAGTGTTGGAAGCGCGCAAGCGGGTCATGGTCGAGGTCAACGTGGCGGCCGACCGCCTCGATGCGCTGATTGCCGTGCTACCCTGCATGCGCGAGCCGACAGTCTCGCCGCTCCACGGCGACACCGGCTACGCGGTCAAGGCGGCGGTGCCGCGCGAGGACCTGGCGCAGATCATTCCCGAAATCAAGGCCCAGGGCGGTTCCGACATCGTCGTCACCAAGCTGGCCCAGATCGTGCCCTGATACAGAATTTAGGGGGAGAGCGACCATGATATCACGCAGCGCCACGGTCAGCCGCAAGACCAGCGAGACCGACATCACCCTGACGCTTGATCTCGACGGCAGTGGCAAGGCGGAGATCGCCACCGGCATCGGTTTCCTCGATCACATGCTGGGCGCCCTGACCAAGCACGCCCGCTTCGATCTTGCCCTGACCTGCCAGGGTGATCTCCACATCGACGATCACCACACCGCTGAGGATTGCGCCCTGGTGCTCGGCGGCGCCCTCGACGAAGCGCTCGGCGACCGCAAGGGCATCGGCCGCTTCGGCTCGGCCTACGCCCCCCTCGACGAAGCCCTGGCCCGCGCCGTCATCGACCTGTCGGGCCGGCCCTACGCCCATGTCAGCCTGGGACTGCGCGGCGAGCGCCTCGGCGACCTGGCATGCGAGAACATCGGCCATGTGCTGCGCTCCCTGGCTACGGCGGCCCAGGCGACGCTCCACGTGGATCTGCTGCGCGGCGAAAACGACCACCACCGGGCCGAGGCCGCCTTCAAGGCCACCGCCCTGGCGTTGCGTCAGGCGGTCCGGCGCGGTGACAGCGATGACGTGCCGAGCACCAAGGGGGTATTGTGAGTGATAACCTCAGCGTCCTCGTGGTGCCGACGGGAACCGCCAATCTGGCGTCCATAAAGGCTGCTTTCGGGCGCCTCGGCGCCTCGGTGGTCATGGCCGAACGACCCGACCAGATCGATCAGGCCGAGCGGGTGGTGTTGCCCGGTGTCGGCGCCTTCGGCGCTTCCATGGCGGAAATCCGCAACCATGGCTTCGACGCTCCCTTGGCCGCCCGCATCCGCGCCGGCCGCCCGACTTTCGCGGTCTGTGTCGGACTCCAGCTTTTGTTCGAAGCCAGCGAAGAGAGTGACGGCGTCCCCGGCCTCGGCGTGCTGCCCGGCAGAATCAGTCGCCTGCCCGCCACCGTGCGCGTGCCCCAACTGGGCTGGAACCAGGTCGAGCCGGGCGAGGACTGCGATATCATCGAAGCCGGCCACGCCTATTTCGCCAACTCCTATCGCGCCGTACCGCCGGCCCCGGAAGGCTGGGCCGCGGCCACCGCCGATCATGGCGGGCCGATGATCGCCGCCCTTGAGCGCGGCGCCGTTCTCGGATGTCAGTTTCATCCGGAACTGTCCGGCGCCTGGGGTCAGGCGCTGATGGGGCGATGGCTGGCCCGGTCCACCACCACGGGGAGCGCGTCATGTTAGCCGTCCGGATTATTCCTTGCCTCGACGTCAGCCATGGCCGGGTGGTCAAGGGTGTCAAGTTCCAGGGCCTGCGCGATGCCGGCGACCCGGCCGAGCTCAGCGCCCGCTACGAGGCCGAGGGCGCCGACGAGCTGGTGGTGCTCGACGTCTCGGCGACCACCGAGGCCCGCGGCACCCAGGTCGACACCGTGCGCCGGGTGCGCGCCGAGCTGTCCATCCCGCTCACCGTGGGCGGCGGCGTGCGCAATACCCAGAACGCCCAGGACCTGCTGGAAGCCGGCGCCGACAAGGTCTCCGTCAACACCGCCGCGGTCGAGCGCCCGGAACTGGTGGCCGAGATCGCCACCCGTTTCGGCAGCCAATGCGCCGTGGTCGCCATCGACGCCCGCGGCACCGGCGACGGCAAGTTCGAAGTGCTGATCCGCTCGGGCAAGGAGAGCGCCGGCCTCGACGCCATCGATTGGGCCCGCCAGGTTGTCGCCAATGGCGCCGGCGAACTGTTGCTGACCAGCTGGGACCGGGACGGCACCCACGAGGGCTACGATCTTCCTCTGGTTAACGCCGTGGCCGCCGCCGTAAACGTGCCGATCATCGCCTCGGGCGGCGCCGCCAGCGCCGGCCACATGGCCGAGGCCATCAATAGCGGCGCCGACGCGGTGCTCGCCGCCTCGATCTTCCACGACCGCGAATACACTACCGGCGAAGTCAAACGCTACCTGGCTGACGACGGCATCGAGGTGCGCCTGTGATTATCCCTTCCATCGATCTCATGGGCGGCCATGCGGTCCAACTGGTCGGCGGCCGCGAGAAGGCCATCGACGCCGGTGATCCTCGACCCATCGCCGAACGCTTCGCCCGAGTCGGCGAAATCGCCGTTATCGATCTCGACGCGGCGCTCGGTCAGGGCTCCAACGCCGGCGTCATCGAAGACCTGCTGAAAATCGGCCGCTGCCGGGTCGGCGGCGGCATTCGCGATGTGGAGACTGCCCGGCGCTGGCTCGACGCCGGCGCCGCCAAAGTCATTCTCGGCACCCGTGCGGTGCCGGAAATTCTCAGCCAACTACCGCGCGAGAGGGTTATCGCGGCCCTCGACGCCGAGGACGGCGAAATCGTTGTTGAAGGCTGGCGCACTAAAACCGGCCATAGCATCGAAGGCCGCATGGCCGAGTTGCGCGATATGGCCGGCGGCTTTCTGATCACCTTCGTGGAGCGCGAGGGCCGTCTCGGCGGCGGCGATCAGGAACGCTCGGAGTTTCTGGTCAAGGAGGCCGGCGATGCCCGTGTCACGGTCGCCGGCGGCGTCACCACGGCGGACGAGATCGCCGCCCTCGACCGCATCGGCGCCGACGCCCAGGTCGGTATGGCGCTCTACACCGAACGGCTCGATCTCGGCGCCGCCTTCGCCGCGCCGCTGACCTCCGACCGGCCCGACGGCCTGTGGCCCACGGTGGCCACCGACGAACACGGCGTCGCCCTGGGCCTCGCCTGGTCCGACGCGACAAGCCTCAGCGAGGCCATACGCAGCGGTCGCGGGGTCTATCACTCACGGTCGCGCGGCCTGTGGATCAAGGGCCTGACCTCGGGCGCGACCCAGGAACTGCTGCGCGTTGATCTCGACTGCGACCGCGACGCCATTCGCTTTACCCTGCGCCAGAACGATCCCGGCTTTTGCCATCTCGACATCCGCACCTGCTGGGGCGAGGACAGTGGCATTACTGCCTTGGCGCGACTTCTCGCCACCCGCCTGGCCGAGGCGCCCGAGGGTTCCTACACCCGGCGGCTGCTCGATGACCCCGGTCTGTTGGCCGCCAAGCTGACCGAGGAGGCTGGTGAACTGGCCGCCGCCGAGACCGCCGCCGAGGTCGCCCACGAGACCGCCGACGTGCTTTACTTCGCCCTGGTCGCCATGGCCCGGGCCGGTGTGCCCCTGGGCGACGTGGCGACCGAACTCGACCGCCGGGCCCTGAAGCTAACCCGGCGACCCGGAGACGCGAAAAAGGAATAGTCTCCATGATCGTGGTTTTCGGCTCGATTAACGTGGATATGGTGGTGCAGGTCGAGAACCTGCCCCGGGCCGGCGAGACCGTGCTGGCGCCCAGTTACATTACAGTAGCCGGCGGCAAGGGAGCCAATCAGGCGGTGGCCGCCGCCCGCGCCGGCGCGACCACCCATATGGTTGGCTGCGTCGGACGGGACGGCTTCGCCGATCTCGCCCTCGCCACCATGGCCGACGTGGGTATCGCTTTGTCGGCTGTCGCTACGGTTGATGAGCCCACTGCCTGCGCCATGATCGGTGTCGATAAGGATGGCGCCAACCAGATTATCGTCGCCAGCGGCGCCAACTGGCTGACTACGGCATCCCAACTCGGCGATGACCTGTTGGGGCCGGATACCACCCTGGTGCTGCAGCTCGAGGTCGATTTCCATGAGACCTGGGCCGTGGTCGAGCGGGCCAAGGCGCGGGGCGCGCGGGTGGTGATGAATACCGCGCCGACGGCCCCGGTACCGCCGGCCATCGCCGTCGCCTGCGACGTCCTGGTCATGAACGAAATCGAGGCGCCCATGCTGGCGAGCGCGGCGGGGTTTGACGCCACCGACCCGATCGACTGCGCCCGCGCCATGGCCGAGGCCTGGGGCACCGCCACGGTGGTCACCTTGGGTGGCGATGGCGCCCGCGCCTTCGAGCCCGGCGCCGCTTGGCATGTGGACGCCCTGGCCATCGAGCCGGTGGACACCACCGCCGCCGGTGATGCCTTTGTCGGTGTTCTGGCTGCCACCCTCGATGACGACCGGGATCTGGCGGAGGCGCTCCATCGGGCCAGCGTCGCCGGGGCGCTGGCCTGCCTGACAACGGGCGCGCAACCGAGCCTGCCGGATGAAAGTTCGATCGATAAAGCGATTAGTGGGCTCGCGCCGCCGCAACGAATCTAAGCCGCATCAGCCTTGTTGACGGCGGGTTCACTCATGTGGCTGTGCTCGGTCAGGGGGCGGATGTTGCGCACGAAAATGCGCATAAGCCCGGCTATGAACGGGTCGGCGGCTTCCATTTTTTTGTCGAACACCGCGTCGTTGATGATGACACAGGTGGTGCCGGTCAGGGCGGTGGCCGAGGCCATGCGCGGCTGATCGTCGATCAGGGCCATTTCGCCGAAGATGCCACCGGTGGTGGCGACGCCGAGCTGGCGGTACTTGTCGTCAACCATGGTCCAGATTTCGATTTCGCCGGATTCGATGACAAAGGCACGGGTTCCCGGCTCGCCTTCCCGTATGATTACGGCGCCGGCGGGAAAGAATTCACGGCTCAATATCTTCAATCTCTCGTCCATGGCCATATCATGGCTGATGACCGGTTACGATTTCACTACCGAGGGGTACGAAAACAATGACCGACGACCGGAACAATGATCGGGACCGGCGCCGGCTCTACGGCGATCTCGCCTGGACCTGGCCGATTATCAGCCCGCCGGAGCATTACGTGGGCGAGAGCGAGACCTTCGTCGGACTGGTCCGGGCCCATGGCCGGGGCGAGATGAGGACCCTGCTCAATCTCGGTTCCGGCGTCGGCCATAACGACTGGACCCTGAAGCATCACTTCTCGGTCACCGGCATCGATCGCAGTCCGGACATGCAGGGTCTGGCGCGGCGCCTCAACCCGGAGATCGAATATATCGCCGGCGATATGCGGGATATTCGTCTCGGCCGGCTGTTCGACGCGGTGGTGTGCTTCGATTCCATCGATTACATGTTAGGCGAGAGCGATCTCACCGCCGCCTTCACCACCGCCTATGAACACCTGCGCCCGGGCGGCGTGTTTCTGACCTATGCGGAGGTCACCCGCGAGCGCTTCATCGAGGGCTAGGTGCGGGCGACCCGCCAAGTCGGCGATGACGGCGCGGAAATCATTTTCGTCGAGCACGACCACGACCAGGACCCCACGGATACCACCATCGAACTGGGCTACGTCTACCTGATTCGCCAGGGCGATTCGCTCCGCATCGAGGCCGACCGATATCTTGGCGGCATTTTTCCCGAGGCGCGCTGGCCGGAACTGCTGGAAGCGGTAGGATTTGAGGCCCAAGCTCTCCAGGTCACCGATTGGGACGAGACCGAAGAGGAAATTCCCACCTTCCTCGGCATCAAGCCAGACTAACCAGGGCACCGCCGGCGATGTCGTTGAGGGCGTCGCGCCCGGCCCCGGCTTGGGCCATGACGTAGAGTCCCTGAAGGGTGGCGGCGAGAAAACGGGCGATGGCGCGGAGATCGCGCTCCGGCGGGAATTCACCACTGTCCCGGGCCCGAACCAGAACGCCGTGAAAGGCGTCTTCGTAGCGCATGAGGCAGGCGTTTATGTGCGGCGCCGCCATGGTGTCGGCGGGCAGCACTTCGGACGCCGCGTTGCCGGCGAGACAGCCCCGGCGCGGGTTCTCGGCAAGCACCTCCTCGATGATGCGCTCGAACAGTGCGGCGATGGTACCACCCGCCCAGTTGCCGGTTTCCAACAGGCTGAGGCGCGGCGCCACCACGGTTTCGCCATATCGGTCGATGACCTTGAGAAACAGGGCGTGCTTCGAGCCGAAGGCCTCGTAGAAACTTGATTTGCTGAGCCCCATGGCGGCGGTCAGGTTGGCCAGGGACGTGGCTTCATAGCCCTTGGCCCGAAAGGTCGCCACGGCCGCGTCGAGCACCTGATCGTGATTGAATTCCCGTGGCCGCGCCATGTCCCGCCCTCAAAAACACGCGAAAATGCTGGGACAGTAGTATTGGACCTACCGGTCCGCCGTCAAGCCAAGTCAAATTTTTAGCGCCGTCTACGGCAACGGGATTGGGCACCGCCGTGGTGGGATGGGGCCGGTTGACCGCCACATGGGCCTTGCGGTCAGCCAGTTCGTCAGTGCTGACCATGTTTTCCGCGACCAGCAGCTTCTCGGCCGCCGCCAGCCAGTGTTCGTAATAGCCGGTGACGTCATCACGGGCGGCGTCGGCGACGCCGACCTCGTCAATTAGCCGCTGCTGGAAGACGCTCCAGTCGTAGCGCCCGTCCTGGCACAGCTTGACGATCACGGCGAACACCCGGGCCTGCCAGGGCTCATCGAAAACCGGGCCGTCCTGGTCGCGGGGAATGGCTTCGTCGAAGGCGGTCATGCCGGGTCCAGATAGACGTCCCACAGGTCGACGTAGAAGGCATCCTTGCCGCCCGCATCGTCGCCCCATAGGTCAGCCGCCTCGAAGCGCACCGCATAGAGGGTCCCGGGCTGCTCGCCCTTGAGCCGGGCATTGCTGTCGGGCAGGACAAAGACACCTTGAATACGGTCGATCACCCCAGGCTTACCCCGGGCATAGCGCGGCAGGCGGGTGTGGCCATCCGGATGAATGTCGCGCGCGATCACCGCGTCGCCGGCCTTGAAGCGGGCCACCATCCCGGTGGCGCCGCGCCGCGCCGAGCCCCCGGCCATGACTGCCTGGACGATGCGTTCCGGCGAAATCGCACCCATTATTGGTTAACCTCTTCCTTGGCGCCCTCGCGGCGGAGTTTTTCCATGCGTTCCTCGATTTCCTCTAGGCTGCACACGCCGGCGCCGACAATGGCCGCCTGGGTGCCCAGGGTCCACCGTTCGTAGTAGGTGGTGTTGAGATAAATGGCCGGGTCGAGGCGCTCGATGCGATGGCGGCCGGCGTCGATATTAGCGCCCTCGACAAAACTCTCAACCACGAAGGACATGCCAAAGATACGAGCCTCCCAGTCGGCATGGAACACCGGTTCGTCGTCTTCGCGCGGAATGGCGCCGAAGCCGTGCATACCGCCCATGTCGTGGATGCCGTCCATGGTCAGATCTCCCTATACTGGCGCCACGCCGACCATGCCGTCGCGGGTCACCAGAGCGGCCAGGGCGTCTTCATCGAGGCCGTCAGTGCCCTCCGGACGTTGCGGCAATACCAGATAGCGCACTTCCGAGCTTGAATCCCAGACCCGGACTTCCACGTCATCGGCAATCTCGTAGCCGAATTCGGCAATCACCGCGCGGGGCTCGCGAACCACCCGGGCGCGGAAGGCAAAACTTTTGTACCAGCCCGGCGGCAGGCCCAGCACCGGCCACGGGGAGCAGGAACACAGGGTGCAGACGACCACGTTGTGGACCTCGGGCGTGTTCTCGACCACCACCATGTCCTCGCCCTGGGCGCCGGTATAGCCGAACTCGGCAATGGCGGCGCTGGCGTCGGCGAGCAGCCGCGCCTTGTAGTCCGGATCGGTCCAGGCCCGGGCCACCACCCGGGCGCCATTGCGCGGGCCGATACGGTTCTCATAAAGATCGACGATGGCGTCGATGGCCGCCGGGTCGACCAAGCCCTTCTCGGTGAGCAGTTGCTCGATCGCCTTGACCCTGAGGACGACGTCGGATTCCGGTTCGCTATGTGCATGTCCAGCCATGAATGATCCTGACGCGCCTTAAGCCTCGGTGTCGATACGGCCGATTTGGCCCTGATAGAGCCGATGGAAAGCGTCCTGGGGTTGCTCGAGGATGAGCATTTCGTCATGGCTGAGCTTGCTGTAAAGCCCGCGAATAACCCGTCCCGTACCGCCATGAGAGACTACGACCAGCGGCTGCTCCGGGTCGACATCGGCGAGAAAGCCGGCGACTCGCAGCGCCGTGGCGGCGTAACTCTCGCCGCCCGACGGCCGGTGATCCCAGCGCCCCGCCTTGCGCCGGTCCAGTTCGCCGGGGCTGTGGGTCTCGATCTCAGGGTGAGTCATGCCATCCCAGTCACCCCATGACATCTCCATGATGCGCTCGTCAGTGGCGATATTTTTCGCACCCAGCGCCTCGGCGATAAGTGCCGCCGTCGCCATGGCCCGTCCCAGAGGGCTCGCCACCATGACCAGACCGTCGCCGCCGTTGGTCAGCCCTGCCAGGGTCTCGTCCACGGCCCGGGCCTGGGCCTGGCCGCGCGCGGTAAGCGGCGAATCGAGCTGGCCCTGCATGCGCCCGGCCCGGTTCCACTCGGTCTCGCCATGCCGGACCAGATAAATCACCGCGGCGCCGCCTCAATGTTACCGCCATCAACGGTGAGGATGGCGCCGGTGGTTTTTCGCGCCAAGGCGAGAGATACGAAAGCCTGGGCCACGTCGTCGACGGTGACTTCGCGCTTGAGCAGATTGGCCCCGGCGAGATAGTCGGGGACGCTGAGGCCCCGGGCGGCGGCGCGTTCTTCCAGCATACCTTCGGCGTAGAGGCCGGTATTGACCCGGTCGGCGTTGATTGCGTTGGCGCGAATGCCGTCACCACCGTGGTCAATGGCGTATTGCCGGACCAGGGCGATGAGCGCTGCCTTGGGCAGGCCGTAGGGGCCGAAATCGGGCCCTGGATTAAGCGCCTGCTTGGAGGCGTTGAACAGCAGCACGCCGCCGGTGCCCTGGGTCGCCATGATCCGGACGGCGGCCTGGGCGACGCTTTGATGGGCGAAGAAGTTGAGCTCGAAGCTCTTGCGCAGCACCGCGTCATCGACCTCGCCGATGCGTCCCTGCCAAGCGGCGCCGGCGTTGGAGACCACGATGTCGAGACCACCGTAGGTCTCGCAGACCCGGTCCGTGGCCGCCTGCACCGCGGCCGGGTCGGTAACGTCGCAGGCCAGGCCGAGGCCGCCAAACCCGTCCGCCGTAGCCGCTGCACCGTCGCCGTCCCTGTCGAGCACCGCGACCTCTGCGCCCTCTGCGGCAAAAGCGGCGGCGGTGGCAGCCCCGATGCCGCCGGCGCCGCCGGTCACGGCGACCACGTGGCGGGCCAGGGGCGCCTCGGCCCCCTTGCCCAGTTTGGCCTGTTCCAGGGACCAGTATTCGAGATCGAACATTTCGGCTTCAGACACAGACTCAAAACGCCCGATAGCCTCGGCTTGGGTAATCACCTCGATGGTGTTCTCGGCAATATCGGCGGCAATGGCGGCATCTTTGGCCGACTTGCCTAGGCCGAAGAGGCCGAGGCCCGGCACCAGGATGACCCGGGGCATGGGATCGAGCATGGTCTTGGGCGCGGCCTGGTGAGCGTTGTGGCGTTCGAAATAGCTCTCGTAGCCGGCGACAAAGGCGTCGATTGCCGCCCTGGACCCGGCTTCAAAGGCGGCGACCTGGCCGGCATCCGGCGGCGGCACGATGAGCGGCATATTCTTGGTCCGGATGGTGTGGTCAGGCGTCGCCACGCCGACCTTGGCGTAGCGGTGGAGATCGGCGCCGTTGACATAGGCGCGCACCGCCTCGCCGCCGTGGAAATCAAGAATCATGGGGTGATAAAGGCCCTCGGCCGGGTCCATCACCTGGGCCGTAAGGCCGCGCAGCAACGGCGCCACCCGGGCCACCGGCAACAGGTCCTGGGGCAAGGCCGCCACCGCGAAGGTCTTGGCCGCGTTGTCCGTGAGATAAGCTTCGGCGCGACTGACCTGGGCGATCATCCGGCCGTAGGCTTCCTCGGCACTGTCGCCGAAGGTGAAGATGCCGTGCTTGAGCAGGATCAGCCCCTCGACGGCGGGGTTGGCGTCGGCAACCTCGGCCGCCGCCTTGGCCAGGGCGAAGCCGGGCATGATGTAGGGCACCAGGGCCATGGTATCACCGAACACCTGGGCGCAGCGCTCAGGCCCGTCGGGCTGGTCGGTGACAGACAGGATCGCCGTGGAATGGGTGTGGTCGACGAACTTGTGCGCCACGAAGGCGTGCAGCAGGGTCTCGACCGACGGATTGGGCGCCGTCGAGTCGAGCAGATTACGCCGTTGCTGGTTGACCATTTCCTCGTCGCTCAACACGTCGAGGGCTCGGAGATCGCGCAACGGATCGAGGCGCACCGCCGGCAGACCGGGGGGCTCGATGGCCACCATGTCCCAGCCCGAGCCCTTGACGCATAGTACCTCGACCTCCTGACCGACGCCGTCGACCAGATGCGTCTTGACCGATGTATTGCCGCCGCCATGGAGCACCAGACGCGGATCGCCGCCGAGCAGCCGGGTGGTGTAGACCCGCAATGCCAGGTCTTCGCCCACGCCCTCTGTGCCGTAGGCCGCGACCATGGCTTGGGCGTCGTCGTCACGCCATAGATTTTCCATGATGATCCCTGTTTTTTCCGTCTTGGCCGTCGCGGCCGTCGAAACACCAGTCTAACTGATTTTCAGGCGCGCCGCGCCCAGCGGCCCGAAATCGGCCACCGCATCATCGCCCGCCGCGGCCCAGTAAATCGCCGTCGCCGTGCCGGTGTTGTGAATGTGGCCCGCCTTAAGGCCGTCGCCGACCTGGGCCCGGTGGTTGGCCAGCCAGACCAGCGCCGCCAGGGGATCGCCCATGACGTCGCGGCCAGCGCCGCTGCGTCGAAACTGCCCATTGACGGTAAGGGTTACCGGAATATCGGCCAGATCGAAGTCGCGCCAGTCCGTCCGGCCCGCGCCGTAAATCAGCGCCCCGTCGGTGCCGTTGTCGGCAATCACCGAGCAGACATCCTGGTTGGGCCAGTCGTCGAGATGTCCGGCCACCAGTTCGATGGCCGGGTGCACCTTGGCAACCGCATCCTCGACTTCATGGCGCTGGTACGGCGTCAACCGGGCGGGCAGATCGCCGGCCAGGGTGAAGGCGAATTCACATTCGAGAACTAGCGGCGGATGGTCGGCGGCCGTCACGGCCGCCGGGCTGGCTTGGAGCAACCAAGTGAACAGCCGGGCGCAGTAGGGTCCGGGCAGGCCGAGTTGGCGCTGCATGTCCGGATTGGTGCAGGCGCAGAACCAGCCGCCCACGTCCCAGCCGAGGCGAGCGGCCAGGCGGTCCTGCACCGCGTAGGCGTCGTCGAGGCTGCGCGGCCGGCAACCGGTGGGGATTTCGCTCAGAGTCCGCCCTTCAAGGCGCGCCGTCTCAAGCAAGGCGCTGGCCCGGTCGATCTCGGCCTCGGTCAGCGCGGTCGCCATCACCCGGCGGCGAAGCCGAGAACCTTGTCGACCACGTTGGCCAAAGGCTGGCCGGCCTTGTAGCGTTCGAAATTGGCCACGAACAGGCCGACTACATCTTCTTCGTGGCCTTCGTAATCGCCCGACATATGGGGCGAGACGATGACGTTGGGCCGGTCCCACAGCGGGCTTGCCTCGGGCAACGGCTCGGTCTCGAAGACGTCGAGCGCCGCGCCAGCGATGTGGAACGCCTTAAGCGCCGCGATCAACGCCGCCTCATCGATCAACTGGCCCCGGCCCATGTTGATGAACCGCGCTGTCGGCTTCATGGCCTTGAACTGAGCGGCGCCGAACATGCCCGCCGTTTCGGCGGTCAGCGGCGGTATGGCGACCACGTAATCGGCGCCGGCCAGGGCACCGTCCAAATCGTCGCTACCGTGGATCGTCACGAAATCATTGTCGCCGGCCCGGGCGGCGCGGGCAACGCCGGAAACCACCATTCCGTTGGCCCCGAGCACACGGGCGATCTCGCGGCCGACACTACCGGTGCCGACCACCAGGGCCGAGGCGCCGGCGATGCGATGGGTCGGCCGCCAGCGCCAGTCGCGCTTGCCCTGAAACGATTGGGTCTCGGGAAAACGCTTGGCGAATGAAAGTACGAAGCCGAGCACATACTCGGCCATGGCGCGGTCGAACACGCCGCGCGAGTTGGTCAGCACAACGTCGCTGGCGGCAAAATCGGGAAACATCATGGCGTCGATGCCGGCGCCCGCCCAATGGACCCATCGCAGGTCGCCGGCCACATCCCAGGCCTGGTCGAGACCACCGGCGGCGAAGTCCCAGCCGAGCATGATATCCGCCCCGACCAGAGCATGGCGCAGCTCGTCAACCGTGGCCGCGAAGCGCAGCTCGGCCTGATCGGCGAGACGATCAATACCGGGTACGTCGTCGACGCCCGCCGCGCCTTGAATGGCAATGATTGTCATGACTATTGGTCTCCGCCCGTTTGATTTTTCGATTTTTCCCGGCGGCGACCATGCGTTGTCGGAGCGACGAAAGCAAGCGCCCTGGCGGAAAGAATCTTTATAAGAGTTAATGTCTCGTTAACTTATTGGTAGCAAAGTGTAATCATGGCTAGTACCACTCAATCACCCCTGACGCCGGACGCCATTGTCGATACGGCGGAGCGTCTGATCGTCAATGCCGAGGCCGATGCCCGGGATTGTTCGCTGCGATCTCTGTCGCGCGCCCTGGGCTGCGCGCCCGGCGCTCTCTATCGGCATTTTCCCGGCGGCGTCGATGAGATCTTCGACCAGGTCCGGCTTCGCGAGTCCCTGCGCCTGCAATCTACAATCATCGCCGCCGAGGACGATTCCAGTGCCTCCGGTCTGGCTAATCTTACGCCCTTCAGCAACGCCGCCCGGCTCATCCGGTGCACCGCTTATCTCGACTTCGCGGCGGGCCAGGGCGCCGTCTATCGTCACCTGTTCAGCCAACCGCCAGGCGCATCCACGCACCCCTACGAGGCTGTGACTGGGGCCATGATCCACTACCCGGCGACCCTGATTCAGACCGCCGCCCGTTCGCGCGAACTCAACCGGCCGAGCGTCGGATGCAGCGAGGCCATGGCCGTGGTCCAGCGCATCTGGTTTCAGCTTCACGGCTATGCCGATCTCCGCATGAATGGGGTCGCCGAGAGTCGGGATCATGAAGGCGAAATTTCCCTACTTATCAGCCTGCTGTCCATGGCGGACTTCACCGTGGCGGCCACCCCGGCCGGCCTCGAAGCCGCCGCCCGCACCGCCATTGCCGGGCCTGATCTTCCCTGGCGCAGAAACGCCGGTTAAGTAGGGCGCAAGTCTACCCGAACGCCAATTCAGCGATCTCCTGGCACATCAGAATGGTGTCGCCGATGTATTTCTGATCATAGCCTGACTGATCCTCCAGCACGCTGAAGAACGCCACCGAGACGCCGCTTACCGGGTCGGCCAGCATGTACTGGCCGCCGTAGCCGCCGTGGCCGACCCAGCGGCCGTTGGTCTGCAGATGGCGGCAGTAATGTAGCCACTCACGGGGCGGCGGGAAGTGTTTGGATTCGGCGGTTCGCGCCTCGTCGATGAAGGCCCGGCTGCCGATCGCCTGGCCGCCGACGCCGATGCCGCCGCGCACGAAAATCTGGCCGTAGCGGGCCAGGTCGCGCGCCGTCATGGAGGCGCCACCGTCGATGATCGGCATGCCGCCGCGGTCGGTCGAGGTGTGGAAGGTGTGCTCGAGGCCCGCCGCCTCAATGATGTCGATCAGGTGATCGCGCATGGCCCGGCCGGTGACCCGTTCGGCAATCAAGGCCAGCACATCGGTGTTGGCGGATTTGTAGAGCGCCTCGGGGCCGTGGTTGACCACGTCGTCGCTCTTGATGGTGCGGAGGTAGTCATCGGTGTTGATCTCGGGTTCGCCGGGATCGGGCAGACGCAAGCCCATGGCCACCTCGTGGCTGAACACCGAAGACGTCGGGTCCTCGTAATCCTCGCTGTAGTCGTTGACCACGTTCATGTCCATGACGTCGCCCAGCCGGGCCTCGGCATAGCCCGAGCCGATCTCGGGCAAATGGTCGCTGACCTTGGCATCGAGGTCGATGCGGCCCTGATCCACCAGCTGGCCGAAGACCAGGTTCATGGTGGTCTTGGTGATCGACTGGATGCTGTGCAGGTGGTCGGGCCCGAAGTCCGGCGCGTAGTGCTCGTACAGCAACGTGTTGCCGCGAACCACGGCGAGGCCCGAGAAAATGGTCGTGCTGGTCATCAGGCGCACGGCGTCGAGATCGGCGATGCGGCGGTCGATATCGCGCTTCAGCACCAGCACATCTCGCGACCGCAGGCTGAGCCCGTAACGGCTGATGCGATGCAGGTTATGAAACCCCCAGCGCCGGGTCTCCGGCGTATTCCACTGGGTGCGCCCACCCTCGGCGACCCCCAGGTCCGGATTGGCCATGATGGCGATGGCGCCAAAGGTGTCAGATGTCATGATGGTTCCTATATATCAAAATCGAGCCAGATCGAGGCGCCGGACGACGGCGTTGACTGGCAGGCGAGGATCCAACCGCGTTCGATATTGCGGGGCGACAGGGCCTCGGTGGCGGCCATGGAAACATCGCCGCTACGCAGCCACGACATGCAGGTGCCGCAATGGCCTTTGGTACACATGTTGGGGGCGTCGATGCCCGCCGCTAGCGCCGCCGCCAGCAATGTCTGGCCCGGGGCGATGGGCACTTGATGGTCCTCGTCGTCGAGGGTCAGGCAAAAATTCTCGATCAGGGTAACCGGCTTGCCCTCGGTCATTTTAAGACGATCGGATCGCCCTTGTACACCGGGCCCCGTTGCAGAACCGCGGCGAACACGCCGGCATTGCCGTCATGGTTTCGCGCGAGATGGCGCAACAGCTTGGGGGTTGCTTCGGCAGTGTCGGGATCGAGGGTAATCATGGTGCAGCGCGGGTCGCGCTCGACAATCGTCAGCTCCAGCTTGGCGCCGATTTTTAAGGTCTTGCCCACAAGAGTCTGTTCGAAGAAGGGGTCGTCCTGATTGTCCCATTCCACGAAAAAATTCGCCCGGAAACGGCGCTTGTCGATATTCATGCCGAGTTCCTCGCCGAGCTTGGCGGCCGCCGACAGGGAGATCAGCGACACCGGGCGGGCGTCGAACTGACCCCGCTGGGTGAAGTGAACCCGCAGGGACCGGCCGGTGAGTTTTTCAAGATCAGCGACGAAGGCCGGGTCCTGGATGTCGTCGTAGGTTTTGCCGCCGGGGGTCTCGACGCTAACCACGAAAGCATCCGAATCCGGATAGATCGGATCGATGCCCGGTTCCCACTCACTGTAAGAAGCATCGAGATTCGGCGGCAGCAACAGAGCCTCGCTCGACGTGTAGCGTGCCTTGTAGAGGACGAAGTCTTCCTGGTTGCGCGCGGTGTGCCACGGATGTCCGGGGCTGCCGTCGGCGGCGACCACGCCATAGATGCGATCACCCATCAATCCGGTATAGGCCGTGTAGGTGTGCGGAATCTCTTCGCCGCGCATGCTCTTGACCGGATAGCGCCAAATGCTTTCGATTGTTCCCAGTTTCAATTGACTGATCCCTATGATTGTTGGGTGAAGAGAATGATGCCGGTCGCGACACCGCGGCGGCTTGTTAAGGGGCCTCCAATAACTCACCGAAAAGCTCGTGAACCTTCGCTTTGGCCTCACTGAGGGCGGTTTTGCCCTCGGGTGTGATCGAATAGAGGCGGCGTATGGTCTTGCCCACCCGTTCCTTGGTCGACGTGAGATAGCCTTTGCGTTCGAGACCGTGAAGCATGGGATAGAGCGTTCCCGAGCTGATCTCATAACCGTGGCGACGCAACTCCTCCATCACCCATACGCCGCAGACCACCTTCTCGGCGGCGTGATGGAGAATGTGCAGTCGCATGAGGCCGGCGTAGAGGCCCTTATCATCCATGGTCGCGGATTATCCTCACGCCAACATCGACGGAAGAGTGGCGATCAACCAGCCGCCGAGCGCCGTCAGAATGACCACCAGCCACGGCGGCAGTTTCCAGAACACCAGCAGCGTGAAGGCGCCAATCGCCAGGGCAAAATCCGCCGGGCTCAAGATCGCACTGGTCCACACCGGATTGTAAAGCGCGGCGAGCAGCAGTCCGACCACGGCGGCGTTGACCCCGAGAAGCGCCGTCTGCATGGCCTTGATCTGGCGAATCTCGTCCCAGAACGGCAGCGCACCGACAACCAGCAGGAACGACGGCACGAAGATGGCGACAAGGGCAATCATCGCCCCGGCAAACCCGTTGGGGCCCGGCGTCATCACGGTTCCCACATAGGCCGCGAAGGTGAACAGCGGTCCGGGAACCGCCTGGGTCGCGCCGTAGCCGGCCAGGAAGGCGTCATTCGACACCCAGCCCGGGGGCACGACTTCCGACTGCAACAGCGGCAGGACCACATGGCCGCCGCCAAACACTAGGGAGCCGGACAAATAGAAACTCTCGACCACGGCCAGGGTGTGCGAGGGATAGGCCGTGGCCAGGATCGGCAGTCCAATCAGTCCGATAAAGAACAACGCCAATGACGCCACCGCCACCGGGCGGCCAACAGTGACGCCGAGGGAGACATGCTCGCTCGACGTCTCGGCCTGGAGAATGGCGAGACCGATCAAGCCACCAACGACGATGACACCAACCTGTACCAGGGGCGTCGGCGCCGCGAGCACCGCGACCGCTGCCAGCACCGCCATGGTGGCGCGCTTGGCGTCCGGGCACATATTGCGGGCCATGCCCCAGACCGCCTGGGCGACAACCGCCACGGCGACAACCTTGAGGCCGTGAAGGACGCCGGAACTGACCACGTCCTGGTAAGCGACGACGCCGTAGCCGAAGGCAATCAGGGCCAGGGCCGACGGCATGGTAAAACCAAGCCAGGCGGCCAGCGCCCCGAGAAGCCCGGCGCGCGACAGGCCAACCCCGATACCAACCTGGCTCGACGCCGGCCCGGGCAGAAACTGGCACAGGGCCACGAGATCGGCATAACCGCGTTCATCGAGCCATTTGCGCCGGCCGACGAATTCGTCACGGAAATAGCCAAGATGAGCGACCGGCCCGCCAAACGACGTACAGCCCAGCCGAAGAAAGATGAGAAAGACCTGTATGATCGGCGTCCGCCCCGCCGCTTCGCCCTGCGATGTGTCCGACATTGAATGGTTCCCTATACTATATCGAAACTCGACATCGAAATACGATATTACATGTGCCCTGTCAACCGAGCGCGTGCAGGACCAACCAAAAAGGCACCCTCGCGGGTGCCTTCACAGGTCGCTTTAACAACTAGGAAAATTGGAGCGGGCGATGAGATTCGAACTCACGACCCTAACAGGTGTTCAGGGCTTGGGCCTTGCAACTTATTCAGGATGTCAATTTTGATTGGATCATATGGTGCCAGCACGTCCGCAAATAGTGCGATCGCAATAAAGCTGATGACAATCACCAAGCCAATGGCCCCCATGGGATACCTCCACACCTTCGTTGAATATCATCAATTATGTGGACCAGTTATAGGGGGGCAGGACACCAGAACGGACATCGTGCACGGAACATAACTTGTATCGACCTAAACCGAACATTCGGTCTGGACCAGTTTTCAGAAGTTAGGTGACGACCGAAATTCAGACCCATGTCATCGCTGGGACGCTCATGAGCTGGCGAAATTGAATATCGGGCGGTGAGTTAACGTGACAATGCCGGAGTCATTCTTACGACGCGCCCTGGAAAGCGAAATCTTCTACTCTTACCCTGCAATCATCATAGGAAATGGTGACACACCGGCGGTGCATTTCTCCGAGCGTCATTTCCGAAGTGGCTTGCGGAAAGCTCACAGGTGCTTCCAAACAATCCCGGAATATCTGTTTGACCGCGTCAGTCATCCGCTGACAGCTGGTGTGGTAGAGCAATGACCTATCTTTGTGCGACACATCGGGAATGATCACGACATACCCGCATTTGCAGTGCAGGCGATCTACGGCGTCAAGCTCATTCCCGCCGTCCAGGAAAAGAATGTTTCCTGGAACGACCATGCATAGGCCACTTCGCAGCATACATTCCGCTGAGAAATCAGTGGAATTCTCTACAAATTGGCTCATTTGATCCTCCAAAAAACGATATTTTAGGAGCCCATGGCCTGACGGATTCGTTGTACCAGCGCGATTTAGAGATTATCGCATTTGCGCGGCCTGATCCAGCCGTGATTGGCGTTCGATTACAAAATCCCGGAAACCAATGTGGCCGGCGTACGGTGACGCGACCATGCCCTCGGGATGGGCCGCATTGTTGATCATTGTTAATGTGCGAAATCTCAACTCCGGCGACATTGCATTACGACCTGGATGTGTCACTCGGCCCTGCCACCGACAGTATCGGGAGACACCGCCGGTTTTCTGTCGCGAAACATGCATCGAAGAGTGGTCCAATGAAAAAGCCTGGTAGTCACGAGTCGTCCAAGAAGGCCGGGCGTGGGCGCAAGGCCGGCGCACCTCATGGCCATCGCTCGCCAAGACCGCTCGACCCCGATGTCGAGCGCTGGTTCGCCGCCGAGGGGTCGGAATTTCCATCGTCGCGGTCATCGATCATCCCGATGCTGCAATCGGCTCAGGCGGTGCTCGGATACCTGCCGCGCGATGCCATGTTCGCCATCGCCCGCCATCTCGTCGTGCCCCCGGCCGAGATCGAGGGCGTCGCCAGTTTCTACGCCCAGTTCCGCTTCAACAAGCCCGGCCGGCACCGGGTCACGGTCTGCACCGGCACGGCCTGCTACGTTCGCGGCAGCGGCAAGCTCATGGAAGACATTCAGACCGACCTCGGGATCGGGTCGGGCGAGACCACGGCCGACGGCGCCGTCTCGCTGGAAGCGGTCTCCTGCTTCGGCGCCTGTGCCCTGGCTCCCGTCGTGGTCCTCGACGACAAGGTTCTGCGTCAGCAGACCAGCGTGACCATGAAGAAGGTCATAAAGGAGATTTACGCCGATCCGCCGGCGAACAAGACGGGCGAAAGGGCGCGCGAATGACCAGGCTCGCGCGCCGTGCCGACCTAGACGATCTGCGGGCTCAACTCACCGCCTCGTTCGACCCCGAAAAGCGCCGCGTTTTCGTGTGCATGGGCACCGGCTGCAAGGCCTGCGGTGGCGACGAGATTCTCGAGGGTATCGAGAAAACGCTGAAGCAGGCAAAACTCGACGACCAGGTCGAAGTGGTAATGACCGGCTGTCGCGGCTTCTGCGAAAACGGCGCGCTGGTGGCGGTACGCCCTCCCGGGCCCTTATACTGCCGCGTCGAACCGGACGACATCGCCGATATCGTCGGCAAAACGGTAGCCCGCGGCGAAGTCATCGATCGCCTGCTCTACGAGATGCCGGGCAGTGTTGCCGAAGCCGCGGGGCGGCGCATCTCGGCCGAGAAGGACATTCCGTTCTACCATCATCAGATGCCGACAGTGCTCGGCATGAACGATCGGATCGACGAATATCGAGCACTACATCCGGGAAGGGGGCTACGCCGGGTTGACCAAGGCGTTGTTCGAGATGACTCCGGATCAAGTCATCGACGAAGTGCTGTGCGCCGGGCTCCGCGGGCGGGGCGGCGGCGGCTTCCCGACCGGTCAGAAGTGGAAGTTCTGCCGCGCCGAGGACGGCGACACCAAGTACGTCATATGTAACGCCGACGAGGGCGATCCCGGCGCGTTCATGGACCGCTCGCTGCTCGAGGGCAACCCCCACGCCGTGCTCGAGGGGATGGCCATTGCCGCCCGCGCCATCGGTTCGTCGCACGGCTATATCTATATTCGCGCCGAATACCCGCTGGCTATCGAGCGGCTGCGCATCGCCATCGGTCAGATGGCTGAGTGGGGACTGCTCGGCGACAATATTCTGGGCTCCGACTTCTCGTTCGACATTGTCATCAAGGAGGGCGCCGGCGCCTTCGTTTGCGGCGAGGAAACCGCGCTCATTGCCAGCATCGAGGGCCGTCGCGGCATGCCGTCGGCGCGCCCGCCGTTCCCCGCCGTCAAAGGGCTGTTCGGTAAACCGACCAATATCAACAACGTTGAAACCTTGGGCACCATCGCGCACATCATCACCGCCGGCGTCGACGCCTATTCATCTCGCGGCACCGAGGCAAGCAAGGGCACCAAGATCTTCTCGCTGGTCGGCCAGGTTAACAACACCGGCCTCGTCGAGGTGCCCATGGGGATGCCGCTGCGCGACCTCGTCTATCAGGTCGGCGGCGGGGTCATGGGCGGACGCCCGCTCAAGGCGGTGCAGTCGGGCGGCCCCTCGGGGGGCTGTATTCCGGCCCATATGATGCACCTACCGATCGACTATGAGTCGCTCGCCGAGATCGGCTCGATCATGGGCTCGGGCGGCCTCGTGGTCATGGACGAGACCACTTGCATGGTCGATCTGGCGCGCTACTTCGTGGCCTTCACCGAGAACGAGTCGTGCGGCAAATGCGTCCCCTGCCGCCTCGGCACGCGGCAGATGCGGATAATCCTCGACGACATCTGCGAGGGCCGCGGCACCGAGGACAGCATCGCGCAATTGGAGTCCCTCGGCGCGGCGGTGCAAAAGGGGTCGCTCTGCGGCCTCGGCCAGACCGCGCCGAACCCGGTGCTGACGACCATCAAGTACTTCCGCGACGAGTATCTGGCCCATGTCCGCGAGAAGCGCTGTCCCGGCGGCGCCTGCGAGACGCTGTTCGTGGCGACCTGCGCCAACCGCTGTCCCGGCGAGGTCGACGTTCCGGCCTATCTTTCCCTGGTCGCCGAAGGCCGCACCGAAGAGGCGCTGCGGAGCCACATGGAGCGCAACCCGTTCCCGTCCATGTGCGCACGGGTCTGCCCGCACCCCTGCGAGACCCACTGCCGGCGCGAGACGGTGGATACGCCGGTGGCGATCCGTGCGGTCAAGCGCTTCATGGTCGATGCCGTGACCGACGTCAGCGTTCCGGTAATGCAGCGGCCGCCCGAGGAGCAGAGGCATATCGCGGTCGTCGGCGCCGGCCCGGCCGGACTGACCGCGGCGTACTTCCTGCGCCGCCTCGGCCACGACGTGACCGTGTACGAGGCCATGCCCGAGCCCGGTGGGATGCTGCGCTACGGAATCCCGTCCTACCGCTTGCCGCGCGAGGAACTCGAGCGCGACATCGAGCGCATCACGAGCATGGGCGTGAAGATTGTCTGCGACGCCGCCATCGGCGACAAACTCACCATGGCGCGGTTGCGCGAAGACCACGACGCGGTCTTCGTCGGTAGCGGCGCCTGGGCGGACATGACCATGGGAGTTCCGGGCGAAGACGGGCCCGGCGTCGCCTCGGGCATCGAGTTTCTAAAAAATATTGAACTCGGCCCGGCCGAGCGGATCAGCGGCGACGTGGTCGTGGTCGGTGGCGGCAATACCGCCA
This sequence comes from uncultured Alphaproteobacteria bacterium, assembly GCA_964645285.1. Lineage (GTDB taxonomy): Bacteria > Pseudomonadota > Alphaproteobacteria > JAAXGF01 > JAAXGF01 > JAYZAP01. The sequence continues at coordinate 1,209 of CAZYDR010000022.1, read as the reverse complement.
TCGACGCATCGCGCACCGCTCTGCGCTTGGGCGCCAACAGTGTCACGGTTGTCTACCGCCGGACCCGCGAGGAAATGCCGGCCGAGCCCGAAGAGATCGCCGAGGCTCTGGAAGAGGGCGTCAGGTTCGAATTCCTCGTCGCCCCCGTTGAGGTCATCCGCGACGGCGGCGAGACCGCGACCGCGATCAAGCTACAGCGCATGCGACTGGGCGCCTTCGACGACAGTGGCCGCCGGCGACCGTTGCCGATCGAGGACGGCTTCATCGAGATTTTGACCACTCACATCATTCGGGCGATCGGCCAGAAACCAATCGTCCCGGCCGGCGGACCACCGGTCACGAAATGGGGTACGGTCAGCGTCAGTAAACTCTCCATGGAGACCGAATTGGACGGCGTCTTCGCCGGCGGCGACGCGGTGCTCGGCGCGGCCACGGCGGTCGAGGCGATCGGCCAGGGACGGCGGGCGGCGGAAGCCATCGAGCGCTACCTGCAGCAGGGCAAGTCCGTGCGCTTTCCGTGGAATACCCCACGCTCGCTCGACACCCCGTTCGATCCCGCCGCCGAGCCTTCGGAGACGACGCGTTGCCAGACGCCCAAGCTGTTGCCAATGGAACGGAAAACCTGTTTTGACGAGGTCGAGCTGGCGTTGTCCGCCGCCGACGCCCGCCTCGAGGCGAACCGCTGTCTGCGGTGCGATTACGGCAAGACGCTGGTCTCGCGGGATGGGGAATGGTCATGCTGAATCTGACGATTAATGGTCGCCCGGTCACGGTCGAGGATGGGAAGACGGTGCTCGACGCCTGTCGCGAGGCCGACATCTACGTACCGACGCTGTGTGACGACCCCGCACTTGAGCCTTACGGCGCATGCCGCCTGTGCATCGTTAAGGTCGATGGCCTTCGCGGCCTGCCCAGCGCCTGCACCTTGCCCGCCACCGACGGCATGGCGGTCACCACCGAGGATCCGGAGATTCAAGAGGTGCGCCAATGGACGGCCCAGCTCCTGATCGCCGACCATCCGCTGGATTGCCTGGCCTGCGCGCAATGTGGGGTGTGCGACCTGCAGGATGTTGTCGAGCACATCGGGGTTCGCGACCGTGTGCTGCAGACGATGGATCGCAAGGCCAAAGTCGATGACTCGAACGCCTGCTTTACCATCGACATGAGCAAATGCATTCTGTGCGGCCTGTGCGTACGCGCCTGCGCCGA